>NZ_JACIFD010000003.1 GCF_014197205.1 Canibacter oris | reverse complement strand
TGACAGCAGCCGATGAGCGCAAAGCGTGCTAAAAAACAGGGAGGTAAGAAATAATGAACACCACCGGTCCTGATCTTGCCGCGCTGGAACGCGAGGGCGATTTAGCTGCTGATTACATTGAGGGGCTATTAGATATTGCTGATCTCGATGGTGATCTCGATCTTGGCGTTAAAAACGGACGCGCTACGGTTACTGTAACCGGTGGCGGTGAAGATCTGAACCGACTTGGCACAGCCCAGGTAGTGCAGGCTTTGCAAGACCTGAGTCGTCTTGCGGTGCAGCAGCAAACGGGTGAGTTTTCACGGTTACTGTTGGATGTTGGTGGATCGCGGGAGGCTCGTGAAGCAGAGTTGCTGCGAGAGGTCGACGCAGCGATTGCACAGCTAGCGGCTGGAAAAGATGCGGTGCAGTTACCTTCTATGAGCTCTTACGAGCGGAAACTGGTGCATGATTATGTTGCAGAACGCGGTTATAAATCAGCTTCACACGGTGAGGGCAAAGCTCGTCGCTTAGTGGTAACGGCGGCTTAAATAGAGATTAACAAAGCAGGGCGCTTCGGGTGGAAGCGTCCTGCTTTGTTTCACGTGAAACATTTATGCTGCTGTGTCACAGTGGGAAAGATGGTTATGAACAAAATGAGCTAATCCCCAACTTTAGACAGCAGAAAATCGATAAACTCAGTAGGTAGTAATTATACGGGAGGGCAAATGAGCACTAAAGAGACACAGCAGGTTGTGGTGCGTGAGCCGGAACCGGAATTTTTAGATGAATTTGCAGGTGATAACGCTGATAAACTACGGGATTTTGCTGCTGACTTGTTTGACCGTGGCGAAACTCTCGGATTGATTGGCCCCCATGAGCCGGCACGGTTGTGGACGAGGCACATCATTAATTCAGGTCTGTTAGCACCGCTTTTGGAGCCTAACAGTAAACTCGCTGATATTGGCAGTGGCGGAGGTTTCCCGGGCATTGTGCTTGCTGCGATGCGCCCGGATGTCGCGATTCGCTTGATTGAACCGATGGAGCGTCGCTGTGCTTGGTTGCAGGAGCAAGTAGAGCGTCTGGGGCTTGATAACGCTGAGGTTTTGCGTGGGCGCGTGGAGGAGTATCACGGCGCTTTTGAGGTGGATCAGGTCACCGCCCGAGCGGTGACCGCGCTAAAGAAACTAGTACCGTGGACTGCTCCTTTGCTTGTGCCAGGCGGGAAAATGCTTTTCCTAAAGGGTGCTGGCGTGCATGATGAAATAATTACCGCCGCAAAGGTTTTGAAGAAACATCGGGTGGTTAATTATAGTGTTTCGGTTCTTGGTGAAGGGCTGACGGAGCCAACGCGAGTATTCCGTGGTGAAATTGCTGCTTAGCAGTAAATTTAGTCCGCTATGAGCGGAATCGATGATGACGTGAGAGTAAGAGCAGCGGAAGAATACTAAGGTAGTAAACAAGGTTAATAACTTTGAGAGGTAATTGTGAGCAGCACGCCACTGGCCAATGAGGTTGCCGATAAAATACGCAGAAAACAACGGCTTGCGAAACTAGAGACGCCGTTGCCTTATGCCCCACGGGTCATTACTGTTTCAAATCAAAAAGGTGGGGTTGGAAAAACCACTACAACGGTGAATTTGGCGGGTGCTTTGGCGCGGCGCGGCGCTCGGGTGTTGGTGATTGATATTGATCCGCAGGGCAACGCCTCAACCGCTTTAGGAGTGCCACACACCGCAGAAGTAGACAGTGTATATGAGGTGCTGCTAGGAGAAAACACTATTGCTGAGGTGGTGCAGCAAAGCACCGATCATGAAAATATCTATTGCTTGCCATCTACGATTAATCTAGCTGGTGCGGAGATTGAACTTGTTGCGGCAGATAATCGTGAGCGACGGCTGCAGTATGCTTTGCGTGATTTTTTAGCGCAGGTTCCGGAGCCTTTCCACTACGTTTTAATTGATTGTCCTCCTTCGTTGGGGTTGTTGACGCTGAATGCTTTTGTTGCGGCGCAAGAGGTTTTGATTCCGATTCAGTGTGAGTATTACGCACTTGAGGGGCTGAGTCAGTTGATTAATAATATTCAGTTGATTCGGCAGCACTTAAATCCGCGCTTGGAGCTTAGCACTATTTTGTTGACGATGTTTACTGGGCGAACTAAGCTGGCGATGGAAGTTTCCAATGAGGTGCGCACGCATTTCCCTGAGCAGACTTTAGAGGCAGTAATTCCTAGATCTGTGCGGATCGCTGAGGCGCCTAGCTTTGGGCAGACAGTTTTAGCGCATGATGCAAGTAATATTGGTTCAATTGCTTATTTAGAAGCTGCGCATGAAATCGCAGCAAGATTTGCTGGACAGTGGCAGCAGGAAAAATCAGAAGGGGAAAAATAATGGCTTCGAAAAAACGCAGTGGTCTTGGCCGTGGCATTGGAGCCTTAATTCCACAGGTTTCAACTGCACAGGATAGACCGGTTGATGTGTTCTTCCCAGTGGCGGTGCAGCAGCAGGAAAATTCGCAAAATCAGAGCGAAAACCTGGAAAAAACAGAATCTGGAAATGCAAAAAGCTCTAAAATCGCTTCTAGCGGGCAAAAAAAGAGCTCAACGATAAATCCCCTTGGGGCACTGCTAAACTCCCCGCAGACGGGCGCTGGTGAGGCCACTTTTTCAGGGGCAAATGCAAAAAATGCGGCCGCACTTGGTAGAGCAGCTATCGGAGGTGCCGAGGTTAGCCGAGGTGCAGAGGTGAATGAGAATGCAACAGGTGCTGAATTGCGCGAAGTGCCTGGGGCGGTTTTTGCAGAGTTGCCACTGCAGCAAATTATTCCTAACCGGGTGAACCCACGTAAGGAATTCGAACAGGAGGCACTGCAGGAGTTAATCCACAGCATTAAAGAGTTCGGTGTATTTCAGCCTATTGTGGTGCGTGAAATCGAATTGCAACCTGGTGGAGAAAAATACGAAATTATCATGGGTGAGCGCCGCTTTAGGGCAAGCGGGCTAGCCGGTTTAGAAACAATTCCGGTGATTATCCGAAGTACCGCAGACGAAGACATGCTGCGAGACGCGCTGCTTGAGAACCTGCACCGTGCTGATTTGAATCCGCTTGAGGAAGCTAGCGCCTATCAGCAGCTCATGGATGATTTCCAAATCACACAGGATCAGCTTGCTGCACGGATTGGGCGAAGCCGGTCACAGATTAGTAATACTATTCGCTTGCTGAAGTTGCCAGAAAAAGTGCAAATGCGTGTTGCTGCGGGCGTATTATCTGCTGGGCACGCCCGTGCAATTCTTGCTGTGGGGGAAGATACTGCAGCGATGGAAAAGTTTGCAGATAAGATTGTAAATCTTGGTTTGAATGTACGTGAGGCAGAAGCAGCTGCCAAAGAGCAACCGACAAAGAAACGGCAGATGCCACGCGCAGGCGGGCGCCGGCAGCTGCTAGATGAGATAGCAGAGCGCTTAGGTGATCGTTTTGATACTCGTGTGAACATTAAACTTGGCGCAAAAAAAGGTCAGGTAGTGTTTGAGTTCGCCACAATCGCAGACCTTAATCGAATCCTGGAAGAGATGGGCGACTCTGGGTTTAAGGGCGCATAAGTTAAAATGTTTCACGTGAAACATCACACGGAATAGTAGTTGGCGAAACTATGTTTCACGTGAAACATAGAGTTGTTTTACCTCTAGAACCGCATCTTCAAGAAGCATCTCCTGTTCCCGCAAATATGTGCCCGGACTTGAGGTAAATAAAATCCCCCGACAAGAATAATCTGTCGGGGGATTAAGGTTTATTATGGGTTTTGCTTTTTAATTCAAAAACTTGCCCGGGTTAGAACTTACTTGTGGGTTACAGCACGCGTGCCAGTTGCTGCTCGATCATTGGCTTTGGCATAGCACCAATGATTTCGTGCACCTCGTGACCACCCTTGAAAACCTTCATGGCTGGAATGGAGGTAATGCGGTACTGTGCAGCCAGGTTCGGATTTTCGTCAACGTTAACCTTCACTACGCGGAGCTTGCCGTCCTGATCAGCCGCGATTTCATCAAGCACCGGAGCCACTGCGCGGCATGGTCCGCACCATGCTGCCCAGAAATCAACCAGCACTGGCAGTTCGCTCTCCAGAACTTCCTGCTGGAACTCCGCCTCAGAAATGTTTAGAACCTTAGACATATTTATCCCTTTCTTAAACGCGACATGAAAATCGCCAAAATTAAAGTTTTTTGTGGTTTTGCTTTGTTTATGCTGTGCTGCAGCGACGCACGGTGTTTAGGCCGCGTCTTCAAGCGAAGCAAGGTAGTGTTCGGCATCAAGCGCAGCAACGCAGCCGCTAGCAGCTGCAGTGATTGCCTGCCGGTAGCTCGGGTCGATAACGTCACCAGCAGCAAAAACACCCGTGACGCTGGTGCGCGAGGAGCGGCCGTGAACCGCGATAGTGCCCTCAGCAGTAAGCTCTAATTTATCGTGCACGAGGTGGGTGCGAGGGTCGTTTCCGATTGCTACGAACAAGCCCTCAAGCTCCATCTCCGAGGTTTCATCGGTTTGCAGGTTATGTAGTTTTACGCCGGTGATTTCACCTTCGCCGAGCACCTCAGTAACCTCGCTGTTCCAAATGAATTCAATTTTTTCGTTGTCAAAAGCACGTTGCTGCATAATCTTTGAGGCCCGCAGCGAATCACGGCGGTGGATGACGTAAACTTTTTTCGCGAAACGAGTCAGGAAGGTTGCTTCCTCCATTGCTGAGTCGCCGCCACCAACTACCGCGATAGTCTTGTCGCGGAAGAAGAATCCGTCGCAGGTGGCGCACCATGAGATACCGTGGCCAGACAGTTGTTCTTCGCCAGGAACATTGAGCTTACGGTAGGCTGATCCAGTAGCAAAAATAACAGTGCGAGCACGGTGCTCACCGCCAGCGGCGGTGGTGATAACTTTCTCAGCACCGTCAAGTGACAACTCGGTGACGTCTTCATATCGCACTTCGGTGCCGAATTTTTCAGCTTGCTCCTGGATTTTTGCCATCAAATCAGGACCTTGAATGCCCTCCGGAAAACCCGGGAAGTTCTCCACCTCGGTGGTGTTCATGAGCTCACCGCCAGGAGAGACTGAGCTTGCGAACAACACTGGCTGCAGCCCCGCGCGAGCGGTGTAAATAGCGGCAGTCAGCGCAGCAGGACCAGATCCGATAATAGCTACATTGTGCATCAATACTCCTTGCAAATCTTTCGTATAGGTATAACCCTATCTCTGTCAGCTGTATTCCCAAATCAGCTGCGGACAGTTTCAGGGGCAGCCGAACGGCTGCAGCTGCGTCCTTTAGATGGCGAATTAGAGATTGTCGTGGTGTTGGCTGTTAGTACCGGCTGTTGACGTTCTCTCTGTCGTGGTGTCTGCGGATGTGACGCTTGCTGTTGTAATTATTGTGGTCCCGCAGTAGCAGCCCTGGACTTTTGAAGCAGGCGCCGGAGCCAAACTGCTAGCAGCACAGCAACAGCAAAACCCATTGCCGCTAGTCCGATCGTTTCAACATAGCTGGCAATTCCGAGGCTAAAAGTTTCGGTGGTTAGGTTGTGAGCACCATCCGCGGTTAAAAGATGCGTGATAACGCTGCCAGCTCCAGCACCAGTGTTACTGTGCACCGGTGCAAGCACGGTGATGGTGTCGCCGGATTCAACTGTTAAATCTTTAAACTCTTGCTGGGTCACGCTGAGAGTGTCTGATCCACTCTCTAATTGCAGTAACACATTTATTGCGAACGGCAAACTATTGCGAATCTGCAGCGGCAATTTTGCTTCCACTCCAAGGATTTGGGTGCGCTGCGGCGCCAGAATCTGAATACTGCTGCGCAAAGCAGTGTCCCGGTCCTGATAGGCGGCTGCAAGAGTTTCGAAAGCAGCTACTTTGTTGGCAGAGGAGCCGAGGTGGGCGGTGTTAAAAAGCTGTAGCAGACGACTCCGCTGGTAGTCAATTAACTTTTGTGGCTGCGTCAGCGCTGGGGCATTGTGCAGCACGGTTTTTTCGTTTTTAAGAGCGGCCTGCAACAAAGGCTTGTGTATTTCGAAAGCCGCGGCAGCTGCGGGGCTGATATCGTCTTGCAAAGTTGCGGTGCCGCCGGTTAGCTGCCCTGCCGGAACTGCTGTAACGAAACTAGTGTCGTGGATTGCCTGCAACATCCGCACGGTGCGCATATTCGCGTTCGAGAGGCTACGATCAGCCAGTAGCACCACCTCACCGCTGTGTACAAGCTCGGTGTAGAGGTTAGCAAAAGCTGCCTGCGCGGTCACGCTGTCAGGTGAGTTAAAGCTAATTTGCTGGGCAGCGGTGGCGAGGGTCGTAGATCCCACCAAAGCATTAAACTCGGTGTCCTGCAGGGTGACTCGCGGCCCACCGGAGTGTTGCTGCAGATCAGCGCTATTCAGAATCACCCGGTTTGCCTGGGCGCTGTGTGCAGCGGCGAGGGTGCGTTTGCTGGTTGTCCCGGGGTTGAACCATACAGTCGCGGGGGCGGTGGTATCCCAGGCCGCCAATTGCTCATAGCTCAGTTGCGCGCCTGCAGCAGGGTCGGTGTTCTGATTGGCCGCGGTGGTTTCTGTGGCGTTGCCGGTTATGGCAGCATTCGGTATCTGTGCTGATTCGTGCAGCGCAAATGTTACCCCTGTTGGTTGCAGTGGTTGTGGTAGTCCGAGCAGTTGCTGCGTCACCAAGTCGCTGTCTGCGTAAGGCAGGAGGAAGCTCGATAATGCGGGGCTCTTGAGGCGTTGTAGGAAAGTTTTAGCGCTGTCAGGAGCGGTATCTCCGGCGGCACGAATACTCACGATAATGCGGGGATCAATCGCCACGGTGGCACGATTTTCCAGGGCAAAATCAAGCAGCTGCTCCAACGGAGTTTCAGGGGCAAAAAGTTCGCCAAGCTGCTCGGTGGTCGGCAGTGTCTCAACGTGCTCAGGCAGAGTTAGCGGCACTACAGTGGTGAGCTTGGTTTGCGGTAGTGGATCTTTCCCGCCAGTGTAAACCACCGTGGTAGCAGCCGCAAAAGAATCGCGTGTGGCGGCTCCAAATGTAATCACTGCACCCACGGTATCCCCCGGAATTACACCGTTTGCTGCAGCGCGCTGTGCAGTGTCAGAGGCCACACTGTCGGTTGTAGTATTGTTGATCGTGCTAACGTATGCGTCGGTGATAGTGGGATGTGGATCACCGCTTGGCACAGGTTGCCATTGTGGTAGCGGCACAACCGGGATGAAATTATTGTCCGTAACGTTGGTCTCGCCAGTAGCGGTTGCGGTGCCGGAGTTTGCGGTTGTGCCACGCGCAGCGTTAGAGGATCGTGCACTGTCTCTGCCAGGATTGGCTGTGTTGTTTGAGTCGCTGCTGTTTGTGTCGGTGTCGATGGTAGTGTTGGGTTGCGTAAATAAGGTGGCGGCGCGCGGGGTGTAAAGCGCCTGCACTCGGTAAACTCCGTTGCTGAGGGCGGAGTCGCTGGTTGCTGCGGCGTCGTTTGTGGTGTCATTTCCGCCGCTGCGGTGTGCAGCGATGAGGTCAGCTAGTTGTTCCAGCGAAATAGTCGCCTCGGCAAGATACTTTTCCTTTTTGTTTAGCGCGGGCACGCTTTTTTGCGCCACCATCAATGCGGTTGCGGGAAACTCACGACCAAATGTTTCACGTGAAACATAGGGCTGCGGATCCACAAAAAGACTGATTACTCCGGGTTCACTGGTGCTTTCACCGGTGTTTTCTAATTCTGCGCGGAGCGTCAGAGAGGTTGCGGTTTCGGTCAATACCGGCGTGGTAGGTGCCGCGGTGAGGCGCAACTCGGACGCGGGCTGCGCCTCGGATTTTTCAAGTTGCTGCGCGGTGCGATTTATGGCGGCAGAGATAGTGCCAGGGGTGGTCTGGTGTGGTGTACCTACTGCGTCAGCGGCGGGAATGGAGGAAACTAATTTGGGTGTGACAGTAGGTGCGACTGCGGGGGCGGCAGCAGTTGGAGCGGAGCCGAGGGCGCTGGTGCTCAGAATCGTTGCTGTGAGAAACGCGAAAATTTTGCTGCCGAAGTTATTGCGCATGCTTTAAGTCTAGAGCGGTAACCTAAGAGAATGCGTTCAATTGCGGCAGCTATGGCTGAACTCACTGAAATTACCCGGTCGGCACCCGTGCAGGCACTCGCAACAGCGTTTCATAACGCGGGTTACGAGCTGGCTTTGGTTGGTGGCCCGGTGCGAGACGCGCTGCTGGGTCGCGAAGTCACAGATCTTGACTTCACAACAAACGCGCTGCCGGAGCAGACCCGGCAAATTTTGGAGCAGCTGGGCGCAAAAATCTGGAGCGTTGGTCAGGAGTTTGGCACCATTGCCGCGCGGGTGCACGGGGAAACCGTAGAGATCACCACCTACCGCGCAGAAATTTACCGCGATGATTCCCGGAAGCCCGCAGTCACTTTCGGCGACACCATCACCGCAGATTTGCAGCGCCGCGACTTCACCGTGAACGCCCTGGCTTTAATGCTGCCTGAGATGCGTCTGGTTGATGTTGGTGGGGGTCTTGAGCACTTGCTGCAGGGGGTGCTAGACACCCCGGGTACTCCGGCACAGTCTTTCACCGATGACCCGCTGCGGATGCTGCGCGCGGCGCGCTTTGCGGCGCAGCTGGGGTTCACGGTGGCGCCGCGGGTGGTTGCTGCAATGCAAGAGTTCGCGCCACGGTTGGAGATTATCTCGGCTGAGCGGATCCGCGATGAATTTACAAAATTATTAAGCGCCGCTGATCCGCTGCCGGGGCTGCGGCTGCTGGTGGACACCGGGCTGTGTGAGCTGTTTTTGCCGGAGCTGCCAGCTCTGACACAGTCGCAAGATGAGCATCAGCGCCACAAAGACGTTTACGAACACAGTCTGACAGTGCTGGCGCAGGCGATTGAGCTGGAACTGCAGCGGCGGCCCGGGGAGGTTACCGCGCCAGATGTGGTGCTGCGACTCGCTGCTCTGCTGCACGACATCGGCAAACCCGCAACCCGCAAGTTTGAGGGCGGTGCGGTGACCTTCTACAACCACGACCTGGTCGGTGCCCGGCTGGTGAAGAAGCGGCTGCGGCAGCTGCGATTTGACAACGACACAGTGAAACAGGTGGCGCGCCTGGTGGAGCTGCATATGCGATTTTTCGGGTACACCGAGGGTGCCTGGACAGACTCTGCGGTGCGGCGCTATGTGCGTGATGCCGGAGAGCTGCTGGAGCGGCTGCACATTCTGACCCGCGCCGATGTTACAACTCGCAACCAGAAAAAGGCGAAGCGTCTGGCTCGCGCCTATGATCAGCTGGAGCAGCGGATCGCCGAACTTGCCGCAGCCGAAGAACTCGCAGCGGTGCGACCGGAGCTGAACGGCGAAGAAATCATGCAGGTGCTGCAGCTGCGTCCGGGTCGGGAAGTTGGTGCGGCATATAAATTCTTGCTGGAGCTGCGGCTCGACGAGGGGGAAATCGGGAAAGAGGCAGCAACCGCGCGACTGCGCGAATGGTACGCCGCCGAGATGGCACCCTGCGAATAGATGAGGGCCGCGCACTGGCTATGGCGGCGTGCATAACTGGTGTCACATTAGTGGGCGCTACCGCACAAAAAGATCGCAAAAACTTGTAGAGAGTAAGGTGACGAAAAATGACAGCAAACACCGTATCACCGGCAGCGAGCACCAAGCCCGTTGCGCTAGTAACCGGAGCCACCGGCGGCATGGGAACTGCGATTGTGCGGGAGCTGCTGCACACCCATGACGTGATTGCGCAGGGGCGCGACGCTGAGAAACTAGCTGCGCTCGCAAAGCTTTCGGGAGTTACGGTGTGGCAGGTGGATCTCGCCGCCGCCACGCAGCCCGAAACCGCGAGCGAGCAGCTAGAGTATCTGCGCGCCCTGCCGCGGCTAGACGTTGTCGTGCACGCTGCGGCGATTGCCAACAGCGAAACCGTGGAGTCAGCAACCGCCGCGCAGTGGCAGCAGATGCTGAATCTGAACGTTGTCGCCCCGGCGCTTGTGACGCAGGCGATTCTGCCGCAGCTGCGCGCCAGCCGCGGCACCGCCATTTTTATCGGCTCCGGCGCGAGTGTGCGGGCCAACAAAAACACTGCGCTGTACACCGCCAGCAAACACGCGTTGAAGGGCCTTACAGATAGTCTGCGGCTTGATGAAATGGAGCACGGGGTGCGGATCACCACTGTCGCACCAGGGCCCACCGACACGCAGATGCTGCGGGGCTTGATCGCCGCAGAAAACTATCACGCGGAGCTTTACATTCAGCCAGAATCCATCGCCCGCACGGTGCGGTTTGTGGTAGACGCCGGTGCGGATGTGCAGCTCACCGACGTGTTTGTCAGGCCCCGCGCTGAGATTGCTAGATAAGCATTATTAGGCAGAAAGCTTTATGATGCTCTGCAGGAGGAATATCTAGCGGCAAATTCTGAAAATACAGCTATGCGCTGGATTGCTGGCAGAACCACTGAGCATAAATTTTACTTTGGAAATAGGGGTCAACAAAGCAGTGTTTTGCACTATTTGATGACTTTAGATGAACCAGTTAGGTTAGCAATTGGTGAGCTGCAGTTTGGATAACATTATGAAAAAACTTATTGCCTTGACTGTTACTTCACTGTGGAGCCTGTCGCCCTACCGGGTTGTTATTGTCGTGGTTGCGGCGGTAGTGGCTGCTGGCGCAACCGTATTGGTGCCGGTGTTACTTGGGTATGGAGTTGCTGCGGCGCTAGCTGCTCCAGCGATTGATTCGGCATTGCACACTTTAATGTTTACAATTTGCATATATGCACTGGTGTGGTTTGTGTCAGTCAGTGCTTCGCAGATTACTTTACCAATGCTGGGTTGGCTTGATCATAAGTTGCTTAGCAAAATGATGGTTGAAGGTTTGCAACAGGCGTTAGTGAGTAAAAACCCGGCTCGCTATTTACAAAATGACACAGAGCTTTCTTACGCTGTGGAGTCTCGATCAAACGCCGTGCGGGAGGTAAACTCCACACTTATGTGGGGGCTATTACCTGCAAGTTGTAATTTCGTGATTGCGACGATAATTCTGGGAGTAACTGCAAGTCCAGCAACCGCAACTATTTTTGTGGCGACGATTGTGGTTTATGGCGTCTGCAGTAAACGTCTTATTGCAAAACATCAGGCAGCAATGGCAGAAATGTACGCTAAGTCACTCAAAAGTTTTGGAGTTTTGGGTAACGGTATTTCCCTGTGGCGGGAGGCGCGAGTTTTGCGCCAGGAAATTTACTTATTAGCACGTTATCGAGAAGATCGTAAAATCGTAGACGACAGTGGAATTAAGGCATATAAAGCAGCACGGAAGTTATACCTAGTGCAAGCGTTGGTGCTTGCTCTTGGATTGCTTGTAATGCTGACGTTAAATTTGATGCTCCAGCCGCCTGAATTGCAGGTAGTGGTGGCGAGCACTGTCACAATCGCCGGTATCGCGATTGCCATGCTTGAACCACTGCAGAATTTTGGGTTTGGATTTTCAGCAATTGCTGGTGCAGTCTCTGAGTTTTCCGAAGCTGAGCGCAAAATTGCAGGAGAAATCGGTGTGGGAGACCGGGAATTGCCAGTTATAGAAACGCATAAATTGTTAACGGAAACTGTAGAGATGCCAGTCGGGCTGGTGTGGTTGCGTGGGAAGAGTGGTGCTGGTAAAACGACCACAATGGAAACATTTTTGGGATTGCGCAGGGCGGGTATTGAGGCGGTGACCACAACAGCATATTTGCCGCAGGAAACTAATTTGCTCTTCGCTAACGCCCATGAAAATGTCCGTTTTGGTAGAGAAATTTCATCTGCGCAAATTGACTCCGCGTTGCGGTGCTTACAGCTGGCTGATTTTGCGACTGGGGGTCACCGCGTGGACGAGATTATTGCTGGCGATGAGGCTGCTGTTTCTGGTGGCGAGGCTCGGCGGATTGTGTTGGCGCGCACACTCTTGAGCGATGCGCAGTTACTTTTGCTCGACGAGCCGACCACGGGGTTAGACAAAGCAGCACGGATGCAAGTCTGGGACATGATTCGTGAGTACAGCAAAACTAAAAGAGTAATTGTTGTCAGCCACGACGAGGACGCTCCCGTAATGCAGCAAGATACGGTAATCAACTGCGGGATTTAAGCACCGCTAAGAAGCGCCGCGCGGAACGTAGCCGCTAGTGTGAGCAGTTGTGGGCGGATGGATCCACCCACCTCACTATTGCTGTAAGTTGTAAAACCTGGTAGCCTTGAAAGGCTGTCTGTATACAGATGCAGACGGCGTGGCACATTATTTGCCCTCCTGTCACGGAGAGACCGTGGCCGTAGAGTCCGAAGGAGGTGGGTCAATAGTGCATCCATATGAACTAATGGTGATCCTCGATCCAAAAACCGACGAGCGCACCGTTAAGGCCAGCATGGAGAAGTTCCTCACCGCTGTGACCGATGCTGAAGGCACAGTTGAGAGCGTCGACATCTGGGGCAAGCGTCGCCTTGCTTACGAAATCAAGAAGCAGTCAGAAGGCATCTACGTTGTAGTGAACTTCACCGCAACTCCTGCTGCAACCGCTGAGCTTGATCGTCAGCTGAACCTGTCAGAGTCTGTAATGCGCACCAAGGTGCTGCGTACCGACGAGCTGATGGCACAGAAGGCTGAGCAGAACCGTCGCGAGCAGGCGAAAGCAGCTCGTGCAGCTAAAGCAGGCGCATAAGCAATGAACGAACCACAGATCACCGTTGTCGGCAACGTGGTTGCTGACCCTGAGCTGCGGATGGGAAACTCAGGGCGTCCCTGGGTTAATCTTCGTATTGCTTCTACTCCGCGAGTGCGTGACCGCAACACCCAGGAATGGGTAGACGGCGAGCCGCTGTGGCTCGGGTGCACCGCTTTCGGTGATTTTGCGGAGAATATCGCAAACACTCTGACCAAGGGAATGCGTGTTGTGGTGCAGGGCCGTTTGAGCTCTCGCAGCTACACCGATAACCAGGGGCAGCAGCGCACCAGCCTAGATCTCATGATTGATGAGATTGGGCCATCACTGCGTTTTGCTACCGCGCAGGTTAATCGCAGCGCAAACCGCGGTGGCGCAGGGCAATTCGGTGCGGCACCAACAGGTGCTCAGCCACAGACGCAGGCACAGTCTGCGTGGGGCGCACCGCCGCAGGCGCAAGCAGCTGCTCCAGCAGCTCCGTGGGGTGAAGCCGCAGCCAGCGATAGCGACTTCGGCGAAGATATTCCGTTCTAAAAATAGCTGCGGCAAGATCCGCAACTAAAGCGTAAATTTGCCCCGTGAGGGCCGAAAGAAAAGAGACCAAATAATGGCAGGCAAAGCAGGCGGCACAAGCCGCAAGGGCCGCGGGAAGGCTGCAAAGCCACTCGCTCCCGCAAAGAAGCAGACCGTAGGCGTTATCGACTATAAAGACGTCGCAACCCTGCGTAAGTTCATTTCAGAGCGCGGCAAGATTCGTTCACGTCGCATCACCGGTGTGTCAGTACAGGAACAGCGCCTCATCGCGAAAGCAATTAAGAATGCTCGCGAAATGGCCCTGCTCCCATACTCAGGCTCAGGCCGTTAAGGAGCAGAATCATGGCTAAAGTAATTCTCACTAATGAGGTACAGGGGCTGGGTTCAGCTGGCGACGTAGTCGAGGTACGCAACGGTTATGCACGTAACTACCTGGTGCCACAGGGCTTCGCAGTAATGTGGACCCGCGGCGGCGAAGCACAGGTTGAGCAGATCCGCAAGGCTCGCGCAGCTCGCGCACTGGCGTCTGTAGAAGAAGCACAGGCTCTGAAGGCGAAGCTTGAGGCTGACAAGATCAAGCTGCAGGTTAAAACCGGCACCGGCGGTCGTTTGTTCGGCTCTATCCGCCCAGCACACGTGGCACAGGCGGTTGCTGAGCAGGGTCTTGGTGAAGTTGACAAGCGCAAAATCACCGTGCCTAGCATCAAATCAACCGGTGACCACAAGGTTACCGTGCACCTGCACGAGGGTGTAGACGCAACTGTAGTGCTGCAGGTTATCTCTGCACGCTAAGCGGCGTTAAACAAAAGGGTCGGTCTCTATGAGGCCGGCCCTTTTGTTTTGCAGAGCAGGAGGTGGGGCAGTTTGTGATGCCGGGTTTGTGGCACCGCAGCCGGGCTTAAAAGCGAGTGGTTAATGCTAACTAGACTCGCTGGGCAGCCCTGCAGCACGCAGCACCTCAGCTGACTTGAGTGGCTGTTTGCTAGGGGGCGCTCGGGGAGGTTTGCTGCAGCGGCGGGGTGAGCAGGAAGAACAGCAGCGCCGCAGCCAGGGTGATAGCTGGCCACAGCAGCAGCGGCACCCAGAGGTCAAACAAATCCGCTAAAACACCAGAGCCCAACGCGGCAAAAGGCACAGCACCCATAGTCAGCATCCGCCGGGCCCCGATTGAGCGCCCGAGCACCTGCTGCGGCACCACCTGGGCGGCGTAGGCGCTGCCGGCGATATTAGTTACAGTGATGATAAAAGCCCAGCCGGCCGACAGTAAAAACATCGCGGGATAGCTGAGCGCCGGCACCGTGAGGGCAACAAGCGGGAGGCAGGCAATAAGGCCCTGCGCCACGGCGCCGAAGCCGAAAATCCTGCTGGTGGGGAGCCGATCTAGCAGGCGGGGGCTCAGCAGCGCGGCAACAATTCCGGCAATTGCACCAATTCCCTCCAGTAAACCGTAAACAAAAGGTGAAACCCCGATATAGCGCAGCAGCAGCAAATCAGTGAGGGTATCGCCGATAGCGAGGCCGATGTTCCCAGCCGCCACCAACAGGGTTGTTGCCAAAAGCAGGCGATGACGGAAAATAACTTTAAACCCGGCAAGCACCCCGGCAGGTTGTAGCTGCGCCGCGTCTGCAGCGACGGCAGTGGCGGCGGCAGAGTCGCCCGCGGCGGCGGGCTGAGCCGGGGAAGCGGTGCTGCGTGCCCTGATCCGCCACAACCGCAAAGCAGCAAGTGCAGCGATTAGCGCTAGCACCGCAGCGGTGAGGAGCCCGCCCAGACTGCCGCTCAGCGCAAACAGCAAGCCGCCCGCAACCGGCACCACCACTGACATAACCTGATCGGCAGCCGCTAGTTTTGCCACTACATCAGCGATTTTCCGCTCCTCGTGCACCAGCAGTGGGGCGACGGTCGTTTGCGCAGTCTCGGTGAAAAGCGACAGTGCGCCCAAAACAGTAACCAGGATAAGTGTGGTTGTGGCATTGAGTGCGTCGTAATAAAACAGTGCTAAAACAGCAAAGATAAAGACGGTTTTAGCCAGCAGACTGCTGAGCAGCGCCGGCACCGCGCCGATACGATCGACAATGATGCCCGCCGGCACCGCGAGTAAGAAAAAAGACAGCGCCCCGAGAAAATTCAGCAACCCCAGCTGGGTGGCGCTGAAACCGAGGTGCAGCACTACGGTGAGGGAGATTACGGTGTCAAACAGTTTTGTTCCGGCGGCGTCGCCGAGGTTGCTGAAGTAAAGGCTCTTGAGGCGGGGTCCGGTGCTTGCCACGGTGGCTCCTTTGCGGTGACGGCAGCTGTGATATTTCCGGTCGAAATATTCTGGTTAAGCGGTGTGTCTGGTTATAGCTTATTAGAGGTTTTGCCCCCCCCCTTAATAACACCGCGATTTAGCGCTATTTTTCGGGTGTTGGCGGGAAGTAATCCACAAGCAATGGGGAAAAGCAACTCTAAACCTTAAGTTGAAGGTTGAAAGTTTTAATTTGTAGAAACCAATAAAATACCTGGTCAGAGCCGAAAAAAATATTTTTCGCACACGGTTATCCACTGCAAAAAAGCATAAATGTGGAAAAGTACACGGCGCTTTGCACAAGTTCTCCACAAAGTTTTCCACAGGTTATTGTTAGCTGTGTGAACCCAGGGTGCGGGCAGCTTATGGAGTGTGCTAAGAGTAGAGAGCTGGGATAGCTGATCCACAGCAAAATTGCATCTCAATCTCAGTGAAACTGAATCCCAAATCGTAAATACTGACAACTTAATTAACAAAGGATAGCGGCGTGCAAGCACCACAGGAACCTCCTTTCGAACCGCACGAACCGGCGTATGACCCGCAGGAGACGGCAGGTTACGAAGCGAGTTACGATGCTGCCCCGCTGCCGAGCGCCAGTGCCACCTGGCAAGACGCGATGCCGCACAACCCCACCGACCGCACTCCGCCGCACGATATCCTCGCGGAGCAGAGCGTGCTCGGCGGCATGCTGCAGTCAAAAGATGCCATCGCGGTGGTGTCAGGAATGCTGAAGGGGCGCGATTTTTATGCCCCGAAGCACGAGATTATTTTTGACGCGATTCTCAGCCTCTACCAGATGGGCGACCCCACAGACGTCATCAGCGTCAGCGACTATCTGGTGAAACAGGGCAGCCTAAAACGCGCAGGCGGGCTAGAATACCTGCACAGCTTGCCTGGCATTGTGCCGACCGCCGCGAACGCCGACTACTACGCTGAAATCGTTGACGATAAAGCGGTGCTGCGGCGTCTGATTGAGGCCGGCACCCGCATCGTGCAGATGGGCTTTGCACAGCAGGGTGAGCCGCTAGACATGGTGAACCGCGCGCAGGCAGACATTTACTCCGTCGCGGGTGATGAAAAAGCAGAGGATTATGTGCCGCTGATTGATGCGGTGCAGAGCGCAATCGAGCAGATTGAGTATGCCCACTCAAACCCCGAAGGGTCGATGGGAGTGCCGACAGGATTCCGCGAGCTCGACGAAAAAACCAACGGGTTTAAAGGCGGGCAGATGATTGTGATCGCGGCACGCCCCGGCATGGGCAAATCAACCCTCGCCCTGGATGTGGCGCGAGCGGCTGCAATAGGAGCGAAAATTCCGACGATTTTCTTCTCGCTGGAGATGGGGCGCGAAGAAATCGCGACCAGGTTGCTCTCCGCAGAGTCAGAAATTTTTATGGATCGGCTGCAGAAAGGACAGTTAGACGCGCAACAGTGGCCGATTCTCGCTAATACCCAGGCGCGCGTGGCAGATGCACCGCTGTACATCGATGACAGCCCGAACCTCACCCTGGTGGAGATTCGCGCGAAATGCCGCCGCTTGAAACAGAGCGCAACCGGGCTTGGCGCGGTGGTGATTGACTATCTGCAGCTGCTCACCAGCGGGAAACGAGTGGAAAGCCGCCAGCAAGAAGTTAGCGAGTTTTCCCGCTCGTTGAAGCTGCTCGCGAAAGAACTGGATGTGCCGGTGATTGCACTCAGCCAGCTCAACCGTGCTGCAGAGCAGCGTGCCGATAAGCGGCCACAGATGAGTGACCTGCGAGAATCAGGCGCGATTGAGCAAGACGCCGACAAAATTATTTTGCTGCACCGCAACCTTGAAGCTGGGCAGGGCGACGAAGGCTACGGCGAGGCACAGTTCTTGCTGGTGAAGCAGCGTAACGGCCCGACAGGAGAAATCTCGGTGGCTTTCCAGGGGCAGTTCTCGCGCTTTAGAGACATGGCATAGCCACAGCCGAGGGTTACCAGCGGCGCGGGGTACAATAGTCACAGAACGAAAGGTACAAAGTGTCAGCATTATCAGCTGGAGCAGCGCAGACGCAGCGGCCGCGGCTATTCTTGTTGCTGCTAGAGCCGGTGTTACACCTGGTTTTAGCGCTGGTTATCCTGTTTAGCGCGACTCTGCACAGCTCGCTGGTCTTTGACCGCACTGTGGTTGCGGTGGGGCTCTTGGTGCTGACTTTGGCAGGCTGGTTTAGCGCCGGCAAAAAACCACATATGTGGGGGATCTTCCAGCGCATCAACAACCTCGGCGCGGTCGCGGCGCTGCTGCAAATCGGGCATACCGCGGTCGGCTTTAGTTGGATTATGATTGGCTGGGCGGCGGTTACCAGCGTGCTTAAACTCGGGTCCTTCTTACAGCAGAAAAATCACAGCGGGGCGTTTAGCGACGGCAAACTGGCAACTGTGCTGCCGGTGATCCTCACCTGCTGTTTACTACTATCCGGCACAGACCAGATAGCATTAATTGGTTGGTACGGCGCCTACGCTACCGTGTGGGGAGTTTTCGGAGTGATTGCTGCGATTGACACCGCGGCTCCGCAAAACCGTGCTGCACAAACCGCAGCCGCTACCGCCGCACCCGCACAGCTTAAAAACTAAGGTCGCATCAAGGATTATGAACACAAAAAATAACCGGCATGAGCCCTCAAAGCGCGATAAATTAAAGCCCGTAGAGCTTGTTGGCTTCTCTGCGCTGCTAGCTGTTTTCGCGGCCGCCGTGGTCGGTGGGGCAACCCGTGACTTCCAGATGCTGGTGCCGGTCGTAGCAATTTCGGTGTTTATCGTGACCCTGATGGTTTTGGCCCTCCTGGGGTTGAGCATGAAACCCAACCCAGAAGACCTTGTAATGCGGGAAACTGCAGCAGAAATCGCAGCGGCAGCTAATGCCGCGGAGCAAAAACAGCACGAAGCTCCGGAGCACCCGGCAAACCCAGATTCCCCGCAGCTTCCCGCAGACCCAGAGCAGTAAGCGGCGGCAGATTCTGCCCCCGCGCGGGCTCAGGGTACATGACGCTGTAGCCGTGTGACTTATTGCGTAGTTAATCCTTCCTAGCAGCACAGCTGACAATTCACTACGGAGAAAGCAGATGGCACTTGGATTTTCAGCCCCGCAGACCGACGCAGAGCGACGGGAGTTAGTGCGGGCACGGCTGGTGGCACAAGGCCTGGCAGATCCGCAGCATGATACGCCAGCAACGGTGCTAGCCCAACACGGGGCAATGCAGGGACAGGATTTACCGGGGCTTATTTCTTCAATCGCGCTGCGGTTAGACCCGGTAGCCTGTGCTGAATGGGCAGCCGGGCAGCAAAATTTGAACGCGGAAATTGATCCGCGCATTGCGCGGGTCTTGGAGTCTTTTAGAGCCGGTGAAATTGTGCGTGGTTATCCGATGCGCGGCACGGTTTTTGGCCAAGCTGCAGCAGACGCCGCATGGATTCGGGATTTGTGTGTGCGGCCGTTGGTTTTACGCCGCATCGAGCCGGCTACGGTGGATCAGGCCACCGTGCTCACGATTGAGCTGTTAAAGGAACGGGAACGGGATTTCGAACCCGACTTAACAAAGCAGCAAACTGAGCTATCAGCGCCACTGCCCGGAGTCTCACGACAGCAGCTCAGGGAGCACTGGGAAGCCCACGGGATAGATACCTCTCAGGGCGTTAGTTACGGCATCATTTGTCACCTTATCGAGACCGGGGTTTTAGTTTACGGGGCGCACAACGGGAGTGATAATAATCTGGCTTTGGCAGCATCTTGGCTGCCTGCTAACTCTGGTTTGGAACAAAAATTTAACGGCGATAGAATCAGTGCCACAGCTGAACTGTTGCGGCGCTACCTGCACAGTCATGGCCCTGCAACCCTGCGAGATTTTGCTTGGTGGAGCAAACTGCCGCAGCGGGATATCAAACCTGCCTTCGGGCAGCTTGGAGCAGCCGTTGAAACCTGGGGCACAGATGCTGCGGGTCAGCCACTTTACTGCCGGCCCGGGTTGCGTGATGAGGTTGCCATGGTGGAGAGTGCTGCGCTGGTGACACACTTGTTGCCGGGGTTTGATGAGATTGTTTTGGGGTACGAGGATCGCTTAACGCTGCTCAGCGCTGCCGAACATCAGCAGTTAGTGCCGGGAAATAATGGCGTGTTTCGGCGAGGGATGGTGTATCGCGGCAAAATGGTCGCGACCTGGAAAATCGAAAAAGAGCAGCTGCGCTTGGATCCTTTCGCTCCGCCACTCAGCAGCGCAGCGGTGACCGCTGCAGAGCGCACATTTAAGCGGTTTCCGCGGCTTTAAGCCGGCGCACAAATGCTGGCGGATACAGTTGTGGCTGTGCCCACCCCGCGAGGGGAGACACAGCCACAGTCACCGCGAATTAAATCAGGTCAACCAGCTGAGCGGCAACACCCGTGTAAAGCGCCGGGGTGAGCGCCAGCAGGCGATCCTTCGCCTCCTGCCCAATATCGAGACCAGACACGAACTCGACAAGCTCCTGCTGCCCGATGCGGCGGCCGCGAGTTAGTTCTTTCAGTGCCGCATAAGGATCAGAAATGGTGGATCGGCCCGCCGTCACCTCAGCCCGAATCACAGTCTGGATAGCCTCTGCCAAAACCTCCCAGTTAGCGTCAAGATCAGCCGCAATCACCTCGGCTGCCGCGTCAATCTGGCCCAGGCCCTTTAACACATTGTCGAGCGCCAGCGTCGAGTGGCCGAGGCCCACCCCGATGTTACGCTGCGCAGAAGAGTCAGTGAGGTCGCGCTGCCATCGGCTGGTCACCAGGGTTTCAGCGAGCGAGCCGAGCACCGCGTTTGAGAGCTCAAAATTCGCCTCCGCGTTTTCGAAACGAATCGGGTTCACCTTGTGCGGCATGGTGGAAGAACCGGTGGCGCCGGCAACCGGAATCTGGCGGAAGTAACCGATAGAAATGTAGCTCCAGATATCGGTAGCCAGGTTATGCAGAATACGGTTGGCGTGAATCACTCGGCTGAACAGCTCCGCCTGCCAGTCATGAGACTCAATCTGGGTGGTCAGGGGGTTGAAGGTGAGCCCCAACCCGGTCACGAACTCCTCACCCAGCTGCTGCCAGTTAGCGTCAGGATCAGCGCTTAGGTGCGCCGCGAAAGTGCCGGTTGCGCCGCTGAACTTACCCAGATACTCAATAGCGTCAAGCTGTGCCAGCTGGCGGCGCAGCCGGTGCACAAACACCGCAAGTTCCTTCCCCAGGGTGGTTGGAGTAGCAGGCTGGCCGTGCGTCCGGCTCATCATTGCCAGACTCTGATACTGTTTCGCCTGCCGCGCTAGTTCGTCAATAACCGCCACAAACTTTGGGCGCCACACATTGCTGATAGCCTGTTTCACGGTCAAAGCATATGACAGGTTATTGATGTCTTCGCTGGTGCAGCAAATATGGGTCAGCTCAGCAATTTCACTGAGCCCCTGGCGCTCCAGCTGCTCCCGAATCAAATACTCAACAGCTTTCACATCGTGCTGTGTGGTCGCTTCAATTTCGGCAAGCCGGGCAATCTCTGGCTCCCCAAAGTTTGCGGCCCAGGCGCGCAGCTCAGCAAGCGCCGCAGCTGACAGCGGTTTTGCCCCGAACATCTCGTGTGAGGTCAGGAAGGCAAGCCATTCAACCTCAACGTGAATACGCGCCTTGTTTAAACCGGCCTCGCTGAGGTAGTCTCCGAGCTCAGACACGGCGGCACGGTAACGACCATCGAGCGGACTGAGAGGTTGCGGTGGCAAAGAAGGCATAGAGTTTCTCCTGCGGGTAAACCACGAAAGTGGCTGTTAATAGTTTTATAGCGTTGAAAACAACACAGCGATACTTCTATTTTGGCTTACAACGCAGTGAAACAACAAAGCTTAGGCAGATTATGCATCAAAAACCAGCGGCGCAAATTAGACTTATAGAATGAGCTCAAAAACCACCCCCATTAAAATTAGGCCAGAGGTGCTCGCGGTGCCTGGCTACAAGCAGGGTCAAGCCCCGGCGAACCTGGGGTATAAGCTCTCCAGCAACGAAAACCCTTACCCCCCGCTGCGGGTGGTGCTAGAGGCGATTGCTGACCGCACCGACTTTAACCGCTACACCGCAGCAGATGTCACCAAACTGCGAGAAAACATTGCCGCGACCGAGAATGAGCGCCAGCTGTGCCGCCAGAGCACCGCGGCAGCGCGCGGCGGCAACCCGTTGCGGGCAGCGACTGCGCTGCAGCAGCTAAAGCCCTTGAGCGCGGCAAACGTACACGTGCTCGGCGCGGGCTCAGTTGCGATTCTATACCAGTTGATTGGCGCCACCTGTGGCCCGGCAAACAACTACGTATACCCGTGGCCAAGCTTTGAAGCTTACCCGCTGTTGGGCACCGTTCCCGGTGCCACCGGGAAACCAGTGCCGCTGACCGCAGCAGGCAGCCACGACCTTACCGCAATGGCCGCGGCAGTTGATGACGCAACCGGGGCTGTGCTGCTGTGCAGCCCCAATAACCCGACCGGGCCCACAATTACCGCCGCAGAGTTTAAAGACTTCATGCAGCAAGTGCCACGGGACGTGATGGTGGTGCTGGATGAGGCTTACGCCGAATTTGTCACCGATGCCGCCGCGGTTGACGGGGTCAGCTTGCTGCACAACTACCCCAACCTGGTGGTTTTGCGCACCTTCGCCAAAGCCCAGGGTCTTGCCGGGCTGCGGCTCGGTTACGGCTTTGCCGCCCCAGAAATCTGGGCAGCAGTTAGCCCCGCAGCGATCCCGATGTCAGTAAACGCCCTATCTGAAGCAGCGGCGCTCGCCGCGCTCAGCGACGAGGGGCAACGCGAAATCACAGCGCGTGTCGCAACTCTGGTGCAGCGCCGGGCAGAGCTGGTGCAGGGTCTGACACAGCTCGGGCTGACAGTGCCGGCGGCGCAGGGTAATTTTGTGTGGATCCCGGCGGCGCAGTTAGCGGCTGCGCCGGGTGCGGGCGGGGAGGCTGATCCACCCACCGCATACGCAGCGCAATTAGCGGCGCAGGGCATTCTGGTGCGTCCGTTTGCGGGTCACGGGGTGCGCATTAGCGTGGCAGAAGCCGAGAGCATTCCGGCAGTTTTGGCTGCTACCGCAACCTACCTAAGGCAGGAGAGCGTATGACAGAGACACTGACTGTGATGTCGCAGCAAGATCCGGAACCGGTGCGGTTTTTGGATGACGACGGCAACTGGAGCCCAAGCAGTACCGCCGCAGCCTACGAGGCAGAGCTCAAAGAGCTGACCCTGGAGCAAAAGCAGCAGTGGTACCTCGACATGATTGTGACTCGTGCGTTTGACCAGGAGGGCACCAACCTGCAGCGGCAGGGCCAAATGGCTTTGTGGGTGCCGAGCCTGGGGCAGGAAGGCTGCCAGGTTGGGATCGCGCACGCGGCGGCGCCCGAGGATTACATTTTCCCCGCTTACCGGGAGCATACTGTGTGCCGGGTGCGGGGTGTGGAACTGACTGATATCGGTAAGGTTTTCCGCGGTGTTTCTAACGGCGGCTGGGATCCGAAAGACCCTAAGAACGGTAATGTCCACCCGTACACTCTGGTGCTTGGAGCGCAAGCCCAGCACGCTTCCGGGTATGCGTTGGGGCAGGTGCTCGATGCGAAACAGCGTGCCGGTGAGACAGCTATGAATCCGGGAGAGCCGGGCATCGCGACTGACGAGGCGACGCTGGTGTTTTACGGCGATGGCACCTCAAGCCAGGGCGACGCGAACGAGGCCATGATTTTCGCCGCAAGCTACCAGACCCCGACGCTGTTTATTGTGCAAAATAATCAGTGGGCAATCTCGGTGCCGGTGACCCGCCAAAGCCGCACTCCGATTTACCGGCGGGCGCTCGGCTTCGGGCTGACCGCAACTCAGATTGACGGCAACGATCCGCTCGCCGCATACGCGGTAGCCCGCAAATATCTGCGAGATGCCCGCGCTGGCAAGGGGCCGCACTACATTGAGGCGCTAACCTACCGGCAGGGTGCGCACACAACCAGCGATGATCCAACCCGCTACCGTGATTCCAGTGAGTTGGCCGAGTGGCAGCAGCGCGATCCGCTGGCTCGCTTTGAAACCCATCTGCGTAGCCTCGGCGTCGGAGATGACTTTTTTGCAGAAGCAGCCGCAACCGCGAAAGCATACGCGCTGCACACCCGCGAAACTCTGCTAGGGCTCGGCGCACCGCACCCGGACAGCATGTTCGCCCACGTCTATGCCGGGGAGCACAGCATGGTTGACTACCAGCGGCAGTGGATGGCACAGTACGAAGCTTCATTCGAGCAGGAGGCGTAAATGACAGCAGCTTTTCACGCTTCGGAAAACCCCGCGGCACATGAAGAAATCGCGGCGCGCGGCACCGTCACAAAAGTGCTTGCGAAAGCGCTGAACACCGCGCTCGCAGATGCCATGGAGCTCGACAGCAAAGTGGTGCTCTTAGGCGAAGACATCGGAAAACTCGGCGGGGTTTTCCGGGTAACCGATGAGCTCTATGATCGTTTCGGGTCGGCACGGGTGCTCGATACGCCGCTCGCGGAGGCAGGCATCGTCGGTAACGCGATTGGTTTGGCGATGCGCGGCTACCGCCCGGTGGTGGAGATTCAGTTTGATGGTTTCGTGTATCCGGCGTTCAACCAGATTGTGAGCCAACTTGCAAAGTATCGCAGTCGCACCCAAGGAGCGGTGAGCTTACCGGTGGTAATCCGCATTCCATATGGCGGTCACATCGGTGCGGTTGAGCATCATCAGGAGAGCCCGGAAGCGTATTTTGCGCACACTGCGGGGCTGCGCGTGGTGTCGCCGGCTAACGCCCACGACGCTTACTGGATGTTGCGGGAGGCGATTGCGAGCCCGGATCCGGTGATTTTCATGGAGCCCAAGGCAAAATACTGGCACAAGGGCGAGATTGATTTCAGCGGCGCGGCTGCACCTATGACAACCGCGCGAATTGCTCGCACCGGCACCGACTGCACGGTTGTGGGGCACGGCGCAATGGTTGCGACCCTGCTGGCGGCGGCAGAGATTGCGGCCGCGGAGGGCACCAGTTTAGAGGTTGTGGATCTGCGCTCGCTGTCTCCGGTTGACTATGAGCCGCTGTTTGACTCGGTGCGCAAAACTGGGCGTTTGGTGGTGGCGCAGGAGGCTCCGGGCAACGTTAGTTTGGGGTCTGAAATCGCTGCGACCGTTGCGGAGCACTGCTTTTACTCTTTGCAAGCACCGGTGCTGCGGGTGAGCGGCTATGACGTTCCGTTTCCGGTGGCGAAGTTGGAGGGCTTGTATTTGCCGGATGCGGACCGAGTTTTGGAAGCGGTCGATCGCACGATGCACTACTAGCGCTGGCCCGTGTTTGTGGTTTCCGCGGGTTTTGCAACCGCTGGAAATGCGCAGACAAGGAAGCGAGCCGCACCGGCACCGCAGGGCAAGCGCAACAAAAGATTTGACTAGGAACAGGACAACATTGTGACTGAACAGGTGTTTAACCTCCCGGATGTGGGTGAGGGGCTGACTGAGGCTGAAATCGTGACCTGGCTGGTGCAGCCGGGCGATGAGGTCGAGCTGAACCAGACAATTTGCGAGATCGAAACCGCGAAAAGCTTGGTGGAACTCCCGAGCCCTTTCAGCGGTACGGTTGTGGAGTTGCTGGCGCAGGTGGGGCAGACCGTACCGGTTGGGGAGCCGCTGCTGCGGGTTGCTGCTGCGGGCTTGCCTGCTGATACAGGCGCTGCAGCTGCGGGTGCGGCCGGTGCTGAGGATTTTGCTGCTCAGGTGGATCCCGCCGTCGCTTCCTGCACTGCACCGGGTGCGGCGTGCGACGCTGCGGCCGGTGCTGGGGCCGACCCAGCTGCTGCTGCCGCTGCTGCGGCTGAGTCCGCGACTGATGCTGCCGCGACTGATGCCGCCGCGACTCCTGCGGCGCAGAACGCGGTGCTGGTGGGTTATGGCTCTGCCGGTGCCGCAAAGAGCCGCCGCCGCAGGGGCGGCGAGCCGCTGCTTACAAAGCCGGTGATTCCGGTTGCCGCGGCAACTCCGATTTTGGCGAAGCCGCCAATTAGGAAACTTGCAAAAGACCTCGGCGTTGACCTGGAAACCGTGATCGGCAGCGGTATCGCAGGCGAAATTCTCCGCGATGACGTGGTGCGTCACGCCAGTCAGGCAGCGGTGTTCCACAACCTGGAGACACCGGAGCCGCCAAGTGTGCGCGAAGAGCGGATTCCGGTGAAGGGGGTGCGTAAGCAGATTGCGCAGGCAATGAGCCGCAGCGCCTTCACCGCACCGCACGTTAGCGTTTTCACTGAAATCGATGCAACGCGCACCATGGAATACGTGAAGCGACTGAAAGCGTCACCCGACTTTGCCGGGGTTAAAGTGTCGCCGCTTTTGGTGATGGCGAAGGCGATTGTGTGGGCGGTGCGACGCAACCCGATTGTGAACTCCACCTTCACCGAAGAAGAAATTATTGTGCACAACTTCGTCAACCTCGGCATTGCCGCGGCAACTCCGCGCGGGCTGCTGGTGCCAAACATCAAAGACGCGCAAGACATGTCAATGCTGGAGCTGGCAGAGGCGATCCAGCAACTGACGATCACTGCGCGTGACGGCCGCACACAGCCCGCAGACATGGCAAACGGCACAATTACCGTCACTAACATTGGGGTGTTTGGGATGGACACCGGCACCCCTATTCTGAACCCGGGTGAGGTTGCGATTGTGGCGATGGGCACGATTAAGCAGAAGCCGTGGGTTGTGAACGGCGAGATTCTGCCGCGGATGGTGACAACCGTTGGGGGGTCTTTCGACCACCGTGTGGTTGATGGCGATGTGATCAGCCGTTTTGTTGCCGACGTTGCCTCGGTGCTGGAAGAGCCAGCATTGCTGCTTGATTAGCCGCTGTAAAACAGGCTGCGTCGCTGCTTTAGTGACTGTAGGAGCGGCGCAGAAAAGC
Organism: Canibacter oris; assembly: GCF_014197205.1. Lineage (GTDB taxonomy): Bacteria > Actinomycetota > Actinomycetes > Actinomycetales > Microbacteriaceae > Canibacter > Canibacter oris. The sequence goes on along the minus strand of NZ_JACIFD010000003.1, from coordinate 112,345 downwards.
CCTTTTGTTTCACGTGAAACACTGCGATTGCCCCGTGTTTTAGGGCTAGAATTAGAATATTCGCAAAGCAAATAAGGAGAAACGGTGAGCGCAAAGCGAGTTGCCTGGAACGGTGAGCTGACTCAGGAAGCTGTTGAGCTGCTTGACGAGGGTGGCAAGATTATTGTGAGCCCCACCAAGGTTGGCTACATCATTATGACCACTGATCTTGCTGGTCTAGAGCGGAAGTTCGACGTTAAAAACCGCAAGCGGAACAAACCGGGCGTGGTGCTGTGTGGCTCAATGGAGCAGCTTAAAGAGCTCGCAGAAATGACTCCGGAAATTGAAAAGTTTTATCAGCTGCACTGGGATCAGGACGTGCTGATGGGCTGCATCCTGCCGTGGAAGGAAGAGGCTAAAGCGAAGTACATTCCGGAGGGCGCAGCGGAGCTGATGACCGATGTGCGCGGCACCAGCTGCTTCGTGATTCGCTTCGGCACCCCGGGTGAGCAGATTGTGGCGGAGCGCTGGGAAAAGAGCCGGGCGCTGTCGTTTGCAAGCTCTGCAAACCCTTCCGGGCAGGGCAACCGTGGCCTTGTTGAGGGCATCGGTGAGCGCATCGAAAATGGTGTGGATCTGATTATCGAGGGTAATGACTACGTGGCGTCAATTCAGCCAGACGCAACCCCAGAAACCCGCTACGAGCAGGGTGTTATGGTGTCATTCGTTGATGAAGATGGCAAACTGGTGCCGGAACAGCACGGCGAACGAGACGTGACCCCGGCACCAATCTTGATTCGCAAGGGTGTTTACCTGCCGCAGATTCTGGAAAACCTGGCGGAATGCTTCAACAGCTGGGATTACCGACACGGCCACTACTACTAAACCGAAAGCAGGGAAGTAAACCTCACATACCCCGCTGTTATCAGGTGCAGCTGCTACCGATAAAAGCGGGGTATGCTGTATTTACCCTCTGGGTACTAACCCGTCAGGTGCGGTGCGCTGCCGCCGCGAGATAAACCACATAAGGATGTTTCACATGAAACAACACGATGCACAAACAGCTTTTGCCGAGTATCTCGACACAGCGGAGCCAACCGCGGCCCAAACACAGGCTGTTTTTACGCCGCTCACCATGGGCGAGTACGACGATATTCAGATTGCCGCGCTGCTGGCAACAGTGCGTGCCCGAGGGGAGCGTTACGAAGATATTTTGGGTGCAGCACGAGCTTTTATACACGCGGCACGGCCCTTTCCCATCACCGGATCCGGAGTGCTTGACACCGCGGGCACCGGCGGCGACCGCACCAACACCATTAACATTTCCACCGGAGCCTCGCTGATTACAGCAGCTGGGGGCTGCAGGGTGGTGAAGTGTGGCAACCGCTCAGTCAGCTCCAAAGCAGGCAGCGCTGACGTGCTGGAGGCACTGAACATTCCGCTGGATTTGAACCCCGAGCGCGCGGTGCGGCAGGTGCAAGCGAGCAACTTCACATTCCTCTTCGCGCCCGCATATCACCCGGCGGTGGCGCACGTAATGCCGGTGCGCCGCGCCCTCAAAGTACCAACAATTTTTAACACGCTGGGGCCAATCCTGTCACCAGCCCGCCCGCAACTGCAAATGATGGGGATCGCAAAACCCGAAATGGGGCTCACCATTGCGCGGGTTTTTGCAGAGCTGGGACGCACCCGGGCACTGGTGGTGCACGGCTCTGGAATGGACGAAATCGCGGTGCACGGCCCCACTAAAATCTGGGAACTGCGTGACGGCGAAATAACCCACTACGAGGTAACCCCGGAACAGCTTGGCATCGCAACCCACGCGCTCAGTGACCTGCGCGGCGGTGAAGCGGCACAAAACGCGCAGATTTTGCGCGAGGTATTCGCCGGGCGCGGCACCCGGGCGCAGCGGGAGGCGCTCGCCGTCTCGGCGGGCGCAATGTTTTATCTGCATGACCGGGCAGAAAGCATCGCCGCGGGCACTGCGAGGGCACTGGATTTGCTCGCGGCCGGCACCGTAAACGAGTGGCTGCAAACTCACGAGGAGGCACACTATGGCTAAAACCGTCCCCACCGTGCTCGAAAAAATCGTGTCCCGCCGCCGCACTCATTTGCCAGCGCTGCGACAGCAGCTGGCGCACGTTACCGCCGCTAGCCTGCAACCGAGTCAGCGCAGCCTCGCTGCCAGTATTCGCGGCAGTGTGGGCTCCGCTTTTATCATGGAGTGCAAGGCCGCTTCACCGTCGCTTGGCACGATCCGCACCGCATATAACCCCGCAGAGATCGCGGCTGTGTATTCGCGGTATGCGGCGGGCATCTCGGTGCTGTGCGAGCCGGAGTTCTTTAACGGTCACTATGACCATTTGGCGACGGTTGCGGCAACAACCCACTTACCGGTGTTGTGCAAAGACTTTATTGTTGATCCGGTGCAGGTGCTGGCGGCGCGCTACTACGGCGCAGACGCAATCTTGTTGATGCTCTCGGTGCTTGATGATGCCGCATATCAGGAGCTTGCGATGCTCGCGGCGCAGCTGCAGCTAGATGTTTTGACCGAGGTGATTGACGCTGCTGAGGTGGCTCGGGCGGTGCGGCTCGGCGCGCAGATTGTTGGCATTAATCACCGTAACCTGCATGATCTCAGCATTGATTTAAACCGCTCTGCTAGATTGGCGGCGCTGCTTCCGCCGGAGGTGCTGGTGGTGAGCGAATCTGGCATTAAAGATCACGTCACAGTGCGCCAGCTCGCCGCGCACTCGGATGGCTTCTTGGTGGGGTCGCATCTGAGCGGGCAGGAAGATGTGGATCACGCCGCCCGGGAGCTGCTTTACGGCTCTGTAAAGGTGTGCGGGCTTACCAGCGCGCGGCAGGCACAGGCCGCAGCGGCGCTGGGCGCGAGCTACGGCGGAGTGATTTTGGAGCCGGCGAGCCCGAGGAATGTTTCACGTGAAACAGCATCCTCGATTATCGCGGCTGCTCCGGGGTTAAAAATGGTTGCGGTGAGTCGGCGTCGTCAGGGGTGGGAAGAACTTGCCGAGCTGCCGGGCTTGTTTGCAATCCAGGTGCATACCCCGTGGCAAGGCAGCCTTGCGGCAGAGATAGAGCTGCTGCAGGAACTGCGCGATTTAATAGCCCGTACTGGTAATACCAAGAAAGCTGGTGCGCCGCTGCAACTGTGGCGGGCGGTGAATATGCAGGATGCTGCGCAGGTTGAGCACCTGGTAGAAATTGCTGCCGCTGTAGATAAGGTGGTGCTAGACAACGGTGCCGGCGGCACCGGGGAAAGTTTTGACTGGGGCAAAATCCCCGCGGCGGTGAAAGCTAAGGCACTCTTGGCAGGTGGCATCGGGCCCGGGAACGTAATCGCAGCAACCGCTGTAGGAGCGTGGGGAATAGACCTGAATTCCGGGTTGGAATATCGTGAAACAACCACCTCACAGCCCGAAAAAGACCCGCATGTGATGGCGGAGACTTTGCGGCTGCTGCGCGCTGCTGGCGGCAGCGTGGATCCACAATTAACAGATTTCTTTGGGGAACGGAACACAGATGACACAGTCTGAAAACACAAACCGCGGCAGCGCTGACGGTGTGCAGAGCACCCTGCTGCCGGCATATTTCGGGGAGTTTGGCGGGCAGTACGTGCCAGAATCGCTGATTCCGGCGCTTGACCAGCTGGAGCAAGCTTTCGTGGAGGCAATGGCTGACCCGAGTTTTCACGCTGAGCTCAACGGCTACCTTAGAGACTATCTGGGCCGCCCAACACCGCTGACGGAGTGCGCACAGTTACCGCTGCCCGGCCACGGCCGCGGCTACGCCCGTATTTTCCTGAAGCGAGAAGATCTGGTGCATGGTGGCGCGCACAAAACAAATCAGGTGCTGGGGCAGGCGCTGCTCGCTAAAAGAATGGGCAAAACTCGCATTATCGCAGAGACCGGAGCAGGCCAACACGGCACCGCAACCGCGCTCGCCTGCGCCCTGTTGGGGCTGGAATGCGTTATCTACATGGGAGCCAAAGACGCTCGGCGACAGGCTCTTAATGTGTACCGCATGGAGTTGATGGGTGCACGGGTAGTGCCGGTTGATGCCGGCAGCGGCACCCTGAAAGACGCGGTGAATGAGGCGCTGCGCGACTGGACCGCAACTTTTCACGAATCGCACTACCTGCTTGGCACCGCCGCCGGGCCACACCCTTTCCCGACAATTGTGAAAGAGTTTCACCGGGTGATTTCGCGCGAGGCAAAAGCGCAGCTGGCGGAGCGCATTGGCGGCCTGCCAGACACGGTTGTGGCGAGTGTGGGGGGTGGATCCAACGCCATCGGAATTTTTGCAGAGTTTATTGACGAACCCGCAGTCGCCCTGGTTGGCGTGGAACCCGGCGGCGAAGGCCTCGAAAGCGGGCACCACGGTGCAACTATCTCATACGGGCAGGTGGGAATTCTGCACGGGGCTCGCAGCTACCTGATGCGCACCCCGGAGGGTCAAGTGGCGGAGTCACATTCCGTCTCCGCGGGTCTTGATTACCCCGGAGTGGGACCAGAACACTCTCACCTGGCGAAAACTGGTCGCGCAAAATATGTTGCTGTGACCGACGCTGAGGCGCTCAGCGCGTTTCAGCTGCTGGCACGATACGAGGGCATTGTGCCGGCGCTGGAGTCTGCCCATGCGGTTGCTTACGCTCTGCAGCTGGCAGAACAGGCAGCACAGCGGCAGGAACACACCACGATTTTAGTGAACCTGTCAGGGCGCGGCGATAAAGACGTCAGCCAAGTGGCGCAGCTGCTTGAGTCGCAGCCAACTTCAACCGCAAAGGAGCACCAATGAGTACCCGCTACGACACCATGTTTCAGCGGCTTACCGCAGAAAACTGCGGCGCTTTTGTGCCGTTTTTGATGCTCGGTGACCCCACCGCCGAACTGTCTTTGGAAATTGTGCGGACCGTGGTGGCAGCCGGAGCTGACGCGCTAGAGCTGGGAGTTGCCTTTTCTGACCCGGTGGCAGACGGCCCCACCATCGCCAAATCACACGTGAGAGCGCTCACCCAGGGCATCACAGTTAAGCGCTCGCTGCAGCTGGTGCGACAGATTCGGGAAGAGTTTCCAGACATCCCAATCGGAATGCTGGTTTACGGCAACGTTGCTTTCGCGCGCGGTATTGCAGAGTTTTACCGGGATTTCAAAGCAGCCGGAGCAGACTCAATTTTGATTCCTGATGTGCCGGTGCGAGAGAGCGCCTCGTTTGTGACCGCAGCAGCAGCAGCCGACATCGCTCCGATTTTTATTGCTCCGCCGCAGGCGAGCGAGCAGACACTTGCTGGGGTGGCAGCGCACTCCCGCGGGTACATCTATGGGGTCTCGCGAGACGGTGTGACCGGCACCGAGCGGGAAGCCCGCACCACCGGACTTGCCGCAACCGTGCAGAACATTAAGCGTTTCGGGGGAGCGCCGCTGCTTTTAGGCTTCGGAATTTCGACACCGCAACACGTATCGGATGCGCTCGCGGCGGGTGCGGCAGGGGCAATTACCGGTTCTGCCATTACCGCTATTATTGAACAGCACGCCGAGGAAGCTACGTTACTGCCTAAAATCGCAAACTTTGTGGCGCAGATGAAAGCCGCCACCAAGCTCACCGCAGCGCCTGAGTGATTATGGTTTAGGCACCGCCGCGGGAGGAAGCTGCCGTGAGCATGGCGATAGCCCGATCGAGCATCACCGGCCCGGCCGGGCTTAAAACGCTCTCCGGGTGATACTGCAGTCCCAGTGCCATTTGGTCAGTGGTGCTCGCCGCCATCACCACCTCGCCGACTGCGGTCGCAGTGTAGCCCAGCGGCACCAGCTGTGACGGGGTTTCATCCAGGGTGCAGCCGAGCGAGTGATAACGCGCTACCGGCACCAGGCGCCCAGCGGTGGTAGCATCCGGGGCCGCGTCGACGGTCAAACCCTGAAACAGCTCAGCCGCCATCCCCGCCGGGGTTAAGGTCATGTTGTCTGTGACCCCGTGCACCGGACCAACCGGGCGGACTGATCCACCAAAATGCTCCAACAGCGCCTGAAACCCGAGGCAGATCCCTAAAATAGGGATTTTGCCGAGCACGGCGGCGACAAGCTCCATCATGTTGCCGGCCGTTGCGGGGTGTCCAGGCCCGGGAGAGAGGCAAATCAGGTCAGGTTTCGCGGCAAGCACCTCAGCAACGCTGACAGTGTTGCGCAGCACCGTGGTGCGATAACCGCCCACCGCGAAAGTGTCAACCAGATTGTAAACAAAAGAGTCTTGGTTGTCGATAAGCACCACGTGAGTCATCGTATAATCTCCAAGGTTTTCGCTTGTGACGCGGCAATTGCGTGCAGCACCGCGTAAGCCTTGTGCACGGTCTCATCAGCCTCTGCCTGCGGTGCGGAATCACGCACCACTCCGGCGCCGGCCTGCACGATAGCGGAGCCCCGCTGCACCAGCGCGCTACGAATCACAATAGCGGTGTCAAAGGTGCCATCACCACGAATATAGCCAACCGCCCCGCCGTAAGAACCGCGACGAGTGCCCTCTAATTCACGGATCAGCTCCATCGCCTTCAGCTTCGGAGCGCCGGTCAGAGTGCCCATGTTCATGCACGCGCGATAGGCGTCAAGCGCATCAAAATCGGGGTGTAGCGTGGCTGTGACACGGCTGACGAGGTGCATCACCCGCGAATAGCGATCCACCTGCAGCAAATCAGCAACTTTGCGAGTTTTTGGCACCGCAACCCGGGCCAGATCATTGCGGGCCAGGTCAACTAGCATAGTGTGCTCCGCGAGCTCTTTTGCGTCGGTGCGCATCGCCAGTTCGGCGCGGATATCAAGCTCGTGATTAATGCTGCCGTCAGGGTTCAGCCCGCGCGGCCGGGTGCCGGCGATAGGGTAGAGCTGCACGCTGCGATCTGTCGGGTCAAACTTTAGATTCGACTCTGGGGATGCGCCAAACAGCTCAAACCCAGTGGCGGCTGCAGCCGCGGCGGTCGTGGCGGTGTCACCACTCGTGGCGTCCGTGTCGATTGCGCCAGTGTCACTGATACTGTGCGAGCGCAGGTAAAACATGTACGGGCTGGGGTTAGAGCGCTTTAGCTCCAAATATGCAGCAAAAGCGTCAGGGCAGGCAATCTCGAAACCGCGTGCCGGCACCACCTGATAGGCGTTGCCGATGCGAATCTGCTCCTGCATCTGTCGCACCTGATCGCAGAAGACAGCATCGCTTGTGAGAGCGGTAGCTGTAATCACGCCCGGGGATTGCAGCACAGTTGCATTCTGTACAGCCGCCGCCGGATCCACCCCCTCCGCAGCTCCAGGGGCCGCCGACTCTGCCGCGGTTGCTGTTGCAGCAGCAAGCTGCCACCACTCACCCTGCAACGCGGCGGCAATCTCAGCCAGCTGGGCGGCAGTATCAGCCACGTCAAACCCTAAAACCTCGACCGTTGCCTGTTGGGTTAGATGATCCACCGCCAACAGCTGCTGTGCCACCACAAACTGGTAATCAGGATAGCTATTTGGTCCCGCCGCAACCTGCGGCAACTGCTCAAAGCTCGCAACGTAATCAAAGGCAAAACCGCCGCCGAGCAGCGGTAACCGCGACCCACTGTAAGGCGCTCGCTGATACAGCGCCCGCACAATCTCAATGTTGCTCAGGGCCAGCAGCCGTTGCCGCTCATCAATGTGATGCGGGGGGTGAATCATAAACCGCGCACCGCTTAACCCGCCTTCTGACAGGGCGTGCTGCGACACTGTAACCGCGGGGTTATGCGCAAACTGTGCCACTAAATCAGCGAGCAAAACCTCGCCGACAGCGGTGAGCGCGATAACCTCCACGGTTTGCACTGAGCAGGTAACGCGCAGGCACGCCTGAATAATTGCGAGGCTGTTAGTGCTCGCCTTGGAGGTGATGTCAGCGCTTTCGAGCAGCACCGTGTCGTCACGGCTGGTGCCACCGAGCCCGGCAAACATCGCGGCAGCGTCATGATAGTAGGGAATAGCTGCCTGGCTGGTGTGCAATTTGTGAGCCACCGTGCGCTCCTCGCCATCCGCAGGCGCAAACACCGGCGGAATCAGATCAGATTAATCGTTGATTTCCTAATAATACTCTGCCTTGCATAAAGATGTGCAACCTTAAACGCGCAAGCAGCGCGGTCAGCAAACGAGGCCCTTGGCTGACAGCCGCTGATCACAGCCTGATGGTGACGGCCTCACCAGTTTGTGGGTCTGTGAAATCGAGTCCGGTCGCGGTTAGCTGCAGGCTGGTGGTGCCGGCGGGGGGCTGATCCACCTCGAAAGGTGCCGCATTAAAGCCCTGATACAGCGGATCGCCCACGAGCGGGATGCCGAGCGCCGCGAAATGCAATCGAATCTGGTGAGTTTTGCCGGTGTGCGGTGTCACCTCATAGGCCACAAACTCGCGCCCCGCAAGCCGCACCCGCGCAGCGGTTGGCCTGAGATAGGTGAGTGCGTTCGGCTCCCCGGGCACAATTTGCGCCGCCATCACCCCGTGCTCCTTTTCAATGCGGCTAGTGACCCGCACCCATCCCGGTTTTTCTGGCGGGTCAGTTAAAACTGTTAGCGGAGTGTGCAGCGGGTGTGCCACAAATTTTAGGGGCAGTGGATCAGCCACCGCCTGATAGGTTTTCTGCACCTCGCGGCGCGCAAACATTTCTTGATATGCGCCGCGCAATTCACGGCGTGCGGTGAATAGCAGTAGCCCGCCGGTGGCGCGGTCGAGCCGGTGCGCCGGCGTCAAATCAGGATTGTTTAGCTGGCGGCGCAGCGCAACGGTGACGGTGCGCGCCACGTAAGCGCCGCGCGGCATCGTGGCCAGGCCTTGCGGTTTATTAACAACCAGCCAGCCATCGCCCTGATGCACGATCGGGATTTCGGGCAGATTGCCGTCTTCATCAGCAGCTTTGCGATACATGAAAACGGGGCGCTGCAGCACTGATGCCGGGGTATCCCAGGTGAGTTTTTCGCCGGCTGCGGTCAGCACATCGCCGTGCGCGAAAGCGGCTTCGAGCTCAGCCACGGTAAGTTTTGGAACGTTTGCGCAGATCCACGCCCCAAGTGACATTTCTAGGGCGCGTGCTTCAGAAATTTTTAGTTTGCGGCCTACTCGCATGGGGTGCAGGCCGCCGCGCGCGGGGAGGGGCTGAGGCTTTAAGCTCTGTGTCATATGTTTTATGCTGATTAGTGAATTTTTTAAGGTTTTTTATTGAGCTTGTAGTTTTGTGGGGTGTATGATTAAGTCAATTTAAGCACGGTGCTTAAATTTTATGATATTCAAAGGAGGGTATCGTGAACACCGCATTGTTAGAGAAAGAGCAGCCTGCGATGGTGGAGCTGTAAAGATAAACAGCAAAAATTGATTACCGAAGCGTGGGAATCGCAAAATCTTTATACGATGATGCTCAGCAAAAATGGCGCAGATCAGCCAAAGGTAATCTGCTAAATATGTCTGCGTGGTGCCACGGTTCTGAAGGTGGGTCTGAATCACTCCAGCCGATAGCAGAACTTATTGGAGGTACGGCGCATCATTTCTATCTAAGAGAGACAGAATCTGTGTTAGCTGAGGATTTGCCAGAAGATTTAACAGTTTGCCATGGGTTATCTGGGAGGTTGTTAGCGTTGTTTAACACAGATAGCCCCGCATTTGTTGAGGGTAAAGAAGTTCTTAAGAACTGTTTGAGTGCTTTGGTTGATTCTGATTTATGTCTGAGTGATGGTTTTATGGTTGGCCGTGCCGGAGTGCTTTTTGCGGCATCGAAAATTTTGTTAGGTGCCGATGTTGGTAATCCTTTGTTCTGCGAGTTGAAAGGTTATTGCAATGAGTGAAGCGTTACTCCAATTAAGAGATGTTTGCATTAAGTATAAGCAGCAAGATCATGAGCAGGAGATTGTATCTGATTTGAATCTTGACGTTGCGCCTGGCGAGGTTGTGGTTTTGTCGGGCCGCAGCGGCTCTGGGAAGTCATCACTGTTGAATATTTTATACGGGTTTCAGAAACCGACCTCCGGAACCGTTTCTTGGTACGGAGATGATGTTGCGGGTTTGTCTGAGAGTAAAAGGCAGACTATGCGCCGTGAAAAATTTGGTGTGTGTTCGCAGGAGGTGCAGGTTTTAGATAGTCTTACTGCGCTGCAGAATGTGAAGTTGGGGGGCGCTGACGAGACCGCAGCCAAAGAGTATTTGGGTGCGCTGGGGTTAGGCGGGCGAGAAAAATCTTTGGTTAAAGTAATGTCTGGCGGGGAGCGGCAGCGAGTGCAGGTTGCGAGAGCTTTAGCTAAGCAGGCGGAAATACTAATTCTAGATGAGCCAACTTCAGCGCTTGATATTGTTGCGGCACAAGCAGTAGCTGGTTTATTAGAGGAAGCTAAGGCGCGTGGTGTTGCGATTGTGTTGGGTACGCATGATGAGGTGTTGTTGCGGATTGCTGACAGGGTGGTGAGGCTGTGAGTAAGAGTGTTGCGCCGAAGCAGATACGTGTTTTGACTGTGGCTTTGCTTGTGGTGGCGTTGTTGTTGCCGGGGGTGCAGTTGTTGGTGCGGGGTGCTAATTCTGTTACTGATGAGGTGCTTGAGGGTAATTGGCGTGGTGCTTTTGATATTTTGGTGACTGATAAAGAGTTTGAGGAGCGGGTGTCTCCTGGGCGGAATGAGTTTGATTTAGCGTTTTTGGATCCGAATTATGGTGGTGTTGCGGCTCCTGTGATTTCGAGGGAGAAGGTTGCGGAGGTTGCTGGTGTTGCGGGTGTGGAGGTTGCTGCGCCTTTGGGTTATGTGGGGACACAGATCGACCCGTTGCGACCTTATCATGTCATAATTCCATGGCAAGAATTTGAGGTTGAGAAAAAACGAACTTTTCGTTTGACTAGTGTGGCGACGAGTTCGGATGGTATTACTGAGCGGGTAGAGCGTAAAACAACCAATATTTTTGAGATTGACGTCACTGAATGGAACGGGAAATATGGCAACGTAAATTTCGGTAGCGAAGGCGCAGGTATTGAAGCAATTTGGACCAACTATAAACGCGAAGCAGCCTGGTATGCCCGCCCAGAAGGCGTAGGGCTGCTATTTCTGCAATTGCCCACTGCCACTACTTCAATCGCGGCTGTTGATCCGGTTGCTGAAATAAAACTCTTGGGTGAGGGAAGTGAGTTTACGCAGTCATTACAGCGGTTGCAGCAAGCTGAGGATATTTTTACTGTGAATGGTGCTGTGTCTGCGGCGGATTATGAGGCTTGGAGTAAGGCGCATCCCGCGGCTGCGCAGCAACTAGATCAATTCCCCGGGGTAAAGCAACTGCAGGATTTTGCCAGGCTTGGCTATTACGGGTTTGAGAGTGAGCTGGTGCCTTATATTCATAGTAATAAGGCGTATCCGGCAAACTATATTAAAACCAAGTTTGAGCGGAAAAATGATGATGATGAATATGTTGAAATCGGCGAAACAGAAATAGACCTCTCGGAGTCATATTTACCATTCGGTGTATTCGGTGCGGATATTGTTTTTCCAGGTTCAAGCGTAGAAACTGAAAATTATCATGGAATCACCGATTTACTTGGCTTTGCAGGAATAGAAGCTGGTGCTTTAACTCTAAAACCTCGTGTGGATGAGAATGGTGCCCCGGGTTTTGAAGTAGTGCCAAAACAAATCACGAACATAATGGAAAAAGCACCCGATTATAAACCAACGGGGGAGCTAATTGGTGATGTGCGTGATTATCGCAGTGCAGAGGAAATTGACTTAAAAGTAGGTACTAGGTTTGCTCCTGGTGTTGCTCCGTATGCTGTTGGTAGTTATGAACCGGTGACTAAGACTGTGGCTGATGTGTATACGCCGTTGGGGTTGTACGAGAACACTCCGGTGGTGACGAGGGATGGTAAGACTTTAGCGCCTTCTCGTACTGGTGCGGGTCTGGTGTTGGAGTCGGCTGATGCTATTGTGTCTTTGAGCACTGCTGAGAAGTTGGTTGAGGGTGATTTTGTTACGTCTGTGCGGGTGCGGGTTGCTGGGTTAGAGGGGTTGTCTAGGGAGGCTGCGCAGGTTGAGATTGATAAGGTTGCGCAGCGGATTCGTGCTTTGGGTTTGGGTGCGAAAGTGGTGGTTGGTGCGAGTCAGCAGGAGGTGTCTTTTTGGGTGCCGGGTTATGTTTTCGGCACTTCGGATCCTGAGGGGTTGCAGGAGATTAGAGATCTTGGGTGGGTGACTCAAACTTTTACTGTTTTGGGTGCTGACCAGTGGACTGCTGCGACAACGGCTGCGGTTGTAAGTTCCGCAGGAATTATTTTGCTTGCTCTTGTGGTGTTGGGGCTGGTGGTGATTATGTTGTTGGTGCGGCCAGGGCGGGTGCGGGCACAAACCCTGTTGCGCAGTCTTGGGTATAACGGTGTGCAGCGTATGAGCTGGGCGTTACGGGAAAGCTGGTTGGGGCTTGTGTGTCTCGTGATAGGGGCTGTCGCCAGTGTAGTGTTGAGCGTTGCGGCGACCAGGGTGCAGACCATGCTGGTTGTAGGTGCGGTGTTGTTAGCGGTGTTGTTGGCGATACCTTTTACACGCAGTAATAAGCAGCGGTTGCCGAGTAAGTTTGGGTCGCGGCGTACTATCACTGGGATTTCAATATTGGAGAGCGTGATAGCTGCAGTGTGTGGGGTGATTATTTTTGTTCTCGTGCAGGTTGCTATTTGGTTTTGGGAGACTGGTTCTAAGTTGAGTCTGTCGCGGTTGGTGTTGGAGTCTTTGTTGCCGTTGGCGGTAATGGTTTTGGTGGTGTTAGCGTTTCTTGTTTATCTGCAGTTTGTTGCTGCTGGTTTTTATCAGCGGATTTTGCAGGCGCGGGTGGTTTTTGCGTATGAGATGTTGGCGCAGCCGCAGTGGCGGGTTATGTTGCGGCAGGTGTTGTTGTTGGTGGCGCGTTTTGTGTTGGTTGTGGTGTTGTTGGGTGTGGCTGCGTGGTATGGGTTGCAGTGGGTGGAGCCGGAGTTTGGGGCGTTGTTGGCTGTTGTGGTGTGGTTGGTTGCTTGGTTGTTGGTTAGAGTGGTTGCGGTATGGCGGATGGCACCAGCGAAAAAATTAAACCATTAGTGAAATAAGCCACTAAAAATATTGCGCCCAGCAGGCAATCAATCAGCATCCGCTGTCGGACGCAGCAGCCGCCGTAGATACTGCGTAGCAATCACCGCTAAAAAAACAGAGAACAGTGCATTAGAAATAAACGGTGTCATTAGTACCGCTAACTGCACACTAAAAGGCGTTATCATCGCCGCGGTCAAACCAATTGTAAGCGCAGTACGAGACTCTACCAACTTGGCACGCAGGTGTTTTATAGCAGCAGTTGTAGAACCGACAATAACCATTAACAAGGAGCTTCCTTTAGCAGCTAAATCACTCGCTCCATAGCCTGCAATTAAAACCGGAATTGCTAAAATCCCGCCCCCGACGCCAAGCAGAGACATAGCAATGCCTGGGATAAGCCCAAAACCAATAAGTGAAATGAATACCAGAGATGACATCTCCAGCTGTGCACCGCGCACCGGGACAACAACCCAGAGCAGAATTATTGCGGCAAGTAAGAAACAGAGAAATAACCACTCCAAGGTGCGCAAACTTAAACGATGCAGCAGTCTGGTTCCAAGTTGCGCACCCAATATCATGCCCAGCGCTAATGCCAAACCCACAGAGAAATCAACGGCGCCGTGTAAACCATAACTGATAACTCCGGTAACAGCGGTGGGTAAAAGCGCAAGGGTGCTTGTAGCAGCTGCCTGGCGTTGATTGAAACCCATGAGCAACACCAACGCAGGTACAATAATGACACCGCCGCCAAGCCCGAAAAGACCACCAAAAAGGCCCGCGATTGCCCCGATTCCGAGCAGTTTTAAAAAGTCACCACCTTTAAAACCCGGATGCTGCTTAGCAGACAAGACTGACTCCTTAGATAATTGGGGTGGCAGCCCAAAGAAGAAAACTATTGCGGGTCAAGCCCGAGATCGCTGAGCCCGATGGCGTAGCGATACTCGTACCCGGCCTCCTCAATGCGGGCCTTAGCAGGCGCCTGGCGATCCACCACAACTGCAACGCCGGCGACAATCGCCCCCACCTTTTCGAGCGCCTCGATAGCTTTCAGCGGGGAGCCTCCCGTGGTTGAAGTATCTTCGACCACAATCACACGCTTGCCCGCAAGCTCGGGGCCCTCAACCTGTTTGCCACGGCCGTGATCTTTCGGCTCCTTGCGCACTACGAAAGCATCATAGGTCTTACCGCGTGAGGCCCCCTGGTGCAGAATCGCTGAGGCAATTGGGTCGGCGCCCATAGTGAGACCTCCGACCGCGACAACACCATCGATATCGGCAATCAAATCAAGCATAACCTGCCCAATAAGCGGAGCCGCGCGGTGATCAAGCGACAGCTTACGCAAATCAATGTAATAGGTAGCTTTTTTACCGCTGGTGAGAGTGAAATCACCGTGGAAAACAGCCCCAGACTTAATCAGTTCAATGAGTTCTTCGCGCGCATTAGACATAGTTTTATTCTACCGTTTTCGCAGGGTAAATTGACCCGCTGTGTGTGCGTCGCGAGACAGGCGCCGATGTTTCACGTGAAACATCGATTCGCGGTGCGCCGTGGGCCGCGTTATTGCCGCTGGCGTTATTGCCGCCGAGGTTATTGCCGCCCGTGTGCCGGTTGCCGCTGTGCCTGTGCGGCGCGCGCTGCCAGCATCTCATTGTAAGCCATGAGCTCAGCGTCACCGCTGCGCTCGGCGGCGCGATCCTTGCGACGTTGCTCTTTCTCATCAGAGCGCGCCCACTGAATCGACACCACCAGCATAATAAACAGCGTCGGTAGCTCACCAATGCCCCAGGCAATGCCGCCTCCGGACTGCTGATCAATAAGCGGCGGATCGCCCCACACGCGACCCATAGCCCCGAACCAGTCTGCGGCGAGCAGTCCCGTGCTGCTCATTACCGTAACCCCGAAGAAAGCGTGTGCTGCCATGGTGGCGAGCAGAATAATCACCCGCAGCGGATACGGGGCACGGTGCGGCACCGGGTCAACCCCGATAAGTGCCAGCGTGAACAGATACCCGCTGAGCAGGAAGTGAATAATCATCCACTGGTGCCCCAGGTGAGTGCTCATTGACCAGCGCAGCACCGGCGTGAAATAGAAAACCCACAGCGAGCCCGCAAAAATAGCGGCAGCCACAACCGGGTTAGTGATAAACCGCGAATACGGGGTTTCCACGAGCCACAGCACCCACTCGCGGGCTCCCCACGAGCCATCTTGCCGTTTTGCGGCGGCGCGCAGGAGCAAGGTCACCGGCGCCCCCAAAACCAGCAGCAGCGGAATCAACATCGTCAGGAACATATGCCCCAGCATGTGCAGGCTAAACAGGTAAGCCTCGTAGGCGTTGAGGAAACCGTTGGTGACATAGCCAAGCAGCAACATGCCGCTAACCCAGCTAACGGTGCGCCCCAGCGGCCATTTATCGCCGCGGCGGCGGAGGATCCACACCCCATAGCAGTACAGCCCAATGCCGCCGAAAGTCACCGCCGCCCACAGCAGGTCAAACTTCCAGACAGTGAAAATGGAGGTGAAAGTAAGCTCCGGCGGCAGCGGATCGCCGGTGAGATACTCTGCCGGCGTGATTGTGGCGCCCAGCTCGCGGGCAGGGGTAATCGCTGCGGGAGTGGCGGATCGGCCGAGCGCCCCCGCGAAACCGCTGGCAAGGCCCATAACCGCGAGCTCCGCGGCCAGAATCCAGGCGTAGGTTTTGCGGCTCTCAGGAGCCGCTTCAAGGCGGCCGATGAGCCGCAGTCGCTGCCAGGCTCCGAACCCGATAAGTGCAGCGAGGGAAGCAGTTTTAAGCAGCAGCAGTAACCCGTAGCCGGTGCTGGTTAGTTCGGCGAGAGAGTTAAGCCGGGTCAAACCACTCACCACACCGCTGGCGAAAACCATAAGCGCTGCAAACAGCGCCAGCACAGAATAGCGGCGCACGATTAGGGGTAGGCGTGCTGCGTCAACCGTGGAAATAAGCAGCGCTAAAACCAGCAGCCCGCCGAGCCAGATACTGGCCCCGGTAAGGTGCATAAAAATCGAGTTCACGGCGAGGCTGTGACCGCTGGCGCCACTGGCGTGACCCTGGGCGGCGAGCGGGAAAGTTGTTAGCATCGCAGGAACCAGCGCCACAAGCAGTAAACGGCGACCCCTGATTGCAAACAGCAGCACACTGGTGACAGCGGACAGCAGCACCAGGGTGAGCCACAGAATGCCGAGTTCAAACTCGGTGATGAACTGTGCCAGGCTCGCCCCGAACTGCGCAGAGGCAGAGAATGGCTGGCTGCTGACATCGATGAAAGTGGTGATTAGGGTGACGCCTCCGGCAACCGTCAAGACACCAGCCGCAGCCGCAGCGAAATCAAGCGCTTTGCCCCACTCGGGACGCTTCGGATCAAGCGCCCACAGCGTCAAAATTAGGGTGCCGAGCATTGCCGCGAGAGACACATTCACTACGGTGCGCGCTGCCGGGAGCAGATAGCGGACCACGGCCCCCGGGTCTAGCAACTCCCGCGGCGCGGCCGCGCCACCGACCTGTAGCCCTAGCAGCAGGGACACTGCGGTGAAGCCTAATAGCAGTGCTAAAGCGGGCGCAAAAACTTTTACTGATCTGCTCACTCTTCTAGGTTACCGCGGCCACGCCCACACTGTTCTAGGAGACGCACTAAGCAGCGTTGCGACTGGCCCCTAGCGTAGGTGACTGTGCTGACTCAGTAACTGCTCACCCGGGTCAGATTCGTGCGAATAGCGTAAATTGCTTTACCTTAATCGTGGTTGCTGCCAGAATTGTTTGCCACTGTTACAAATAATACAGCTAAAAGCAAAGCGGGCGACTCGTTTGTGAGTCGCCCGCCAGGAGTTAAGAAAATTACTTAACTGCAGCCTTCAGCTTGCTGCCTGCGGTTACCTTAACACGCTTGCCAGCTGGGATGTTGATTGCTTCACCGGTCTGTGGGTTACGGCCGGTGCGAGCTGCGGTCTCGATTGAATCGAATGAAACCCAGCCTGGGATGGTTACCTTACCGCCGGCTGCAACGGTCTCAGCAACCGCGTTGAACAGGCCGTCAAGAACGGCTGAAACAGCTGCTTGGCTCTGGCCGGTCTCTGCTGCAACCTTTGCTACCAGCTCAGTCTTGTTAAGTGACATCTTGTCATCCTTTCACGGGGCGAGTTTGCTGCCCTTATGTTTTGAGACTCTGAACCCCTGCGGGCCCTGACACGGATTGCCGCGTCTAGTCGATCAGTTTGATCTGTTCGTTAATTTACCCGAGAAACCATAAGGATGTGCGAATTTTCAAGGTTTTTTTGAAAATATCGCAGGAAATTCAAGGTTTTCGAGGTTTTTGTAGACAATTGTGGGTGCGGATCCCGGGCGCGCCACGGTTTGCTGCCGTGCTTTGCCAGGTTAAGCGGTGTAGTCAACACCGGCACGACCAGCCGCCCGAGCTTTAATCAGCTCCACCACCTCTTGGTGCGCCGGATGTACCACGTAGGCTTCAAAATCAGCCTGGTTAGCGAACTGGGAGATGAGCACAACATCCCAGTTATTGTAGCCATCAAGTTCATTAAGGTGCACCTCAAGGTGCGCCACGGTCGGCACGGTGGCGGTGAGCCCGCGCAGCGCGGCTGCGACTTCTGCCGCCTGGGTGGCGCGTTCCGCTGCGGTTTCGCCGTTCATTTTCCAGCTTACGATGTGGTTCAGCATAGTTTTCCTTTTGGTTAGTGGATGATTGAGGAATTTTGGTGCGGTGGCTCGGTTGGTTTTAGTGTGGTGTTAGCCGGTTGCGGGGCCTACTGTGCCGCGTCGGGGTGCGCTTCGGACGGGTGGATCCACACCCAAGCCGGGTATTTAGGTTGCCGCCCGTCGCCGCTAGAGGTGCCGGTAAGGCGACGCTTAAGCCATGGTAAGACGTGCTCTTTGGTGTATTGCAGCTGAGCGAGCAGACCCGGTTTTGGTAGCTGTGGTGCTGTGAGCTGCCAGGTTTCGGGCACCTGATAGCCGAGGGTTTGCAGTACATTGGCGGCTACGCGATGGTGCCCGACCGGCGCGAGGTGCAGGCGATCAGGGCTCCAGTAGCCGCGCTGTTTTAGAATTGGTGACGACCAATTGTCACAGAATTGCAGCCCCAGCTCTGCTGCCAGGTGGTGCGCTGCGGCGGTCAGTTCGTCTCCTTTAGCGCGCACTTTTTTGCCCTGCGGGATCCCGATTGTGGGGTCTGCTCCGGCGAGCAGCAGTGGCTGGGCTCCAGCTGTCAAAATAGCGTCTACCGCATCCCGGGTTTGCAGCATAATCGCCGCGATATCGGTGCTGGGGCGCAGCATATCGTTACCGCCGCCGTTAAAAGAAACCAGGGTTGGCTCAAGCGCCAGTGCGCGCGGCAGCTGCTCCGTAACAATCTCGGTTATTTTTTTGCCGCGAATCGCGAAATTGGCGTACTGGATCGGCTCGCCGAGAGCATCTGCGAGCCCCTGCGCTACTAAATCGGCCCAGCCACGTACCGTGCCATTGGGCAGTTCGTCACCAACGCCTTCGCTGAAGCTGTCTCCGACAACCGCAAACCGCAGGTTTGCTTGGGGAGTTTGTGCACCGAAATCCATGACTCTAAGTCTAGGGGTTTTGTTGCAAGGTTGGGTGCGCAGCTGCAGCAGCTTTGCGTTGAGGGTGCGCAGCAAATGTGTTTACGCGCGCGGTGGGGTAACCTAAAAACATGCGTATCGCCACTTGGAATGTTGCTTCAATTCGGGCACGTGCCGCCCTGGTTGTTGATTTTTTGCTGCGTGAAGACATTGATGTTTTGGCGCTGCAAGAGACTAAATGCCGCCCGGAGCAGTTTCCCACCGCGATTTTTGAGGCCGCCGGCTACCAGGTGGTAAACCACGGCTTTCACGCCTTTAACGGAGTTGCCTTTGTGAGCCGTCACGACATGACAGACGTGACTTTCGGCCTTCCCAGCCTGCCCGGCTTTGGCGAGCAGTGCCTGCCAACTCAACCGCCCGGGGCAAACGGCCTCCCGCAGGAGGCCCGCGCGCTCGGAGTCACCGTGAATGGCATGCGGCTGTGGAGTCTCTATGTGCCTAATGGCCGCGACCTCGCGCATGAGCACTATGCCTATAAACTGCGCTGGCTGCAAGCTCTGCAGCAGGAGGTTGCGGGGTGGCTGGAGGCGGAGCCGCAGCTGCCGCTGGCGCTTTTGGGAGACTGGAACGTGGCACCGCTGCCCAGCGACATGGGTGACCCGGATTTTGTGGAGGGTCGATCCACCCACGTATCGCGCCCGGAGCGGCAGGCGTTTGCGGCGTTTGAATCGTATTTGAGCGATGTGGTGCGACCGTATGTGCCCCACGGCTACACTTTCTGGGAGTATCGCGGTGGCAAGTATCAGGCGGATCAGGGGATGCGCATCGATTTTATTCTCGGCTCCGAGGGTTTTAGCAGCGCGGTGACCGGGGCGTTTATCGCGGCTGACGAGCGTCGCGAGCGCCAAGCGGCACCCGGGCAGAAGGCACTGAAGCCTAGTGACCACGTCCCGGTGGTGTGCGAAATTGCACCAGAACTGCTGGGCCAGAGTTGGGAAGACGAAGACGACCCGATGATTTGGGGCCTGTAGGCTGGGCTGCCACTAAGGTCTGGGATTGGATCGCGCCTCCCTAGTGTTTCACGTGAAACACCTGAGGCGGGGAGGCTTATCCGCCCCCTGCAAAAAACTCCAAGCAAAGCCGCAAGCAAAGAGCGCTAAAATTACAGCTATGTCGCAAAATTTCCGTCTAATTTCTGTCAATGTTAACGGCGTGCGTGCCGCGTACCGGAAAGGGATGGAAGAGTGGCTGGCGAGCTGCGGAGCTGCGGTAGTGGCGTTACAGGAGGTGCGTGCCGATGAACAACAGTTACGGGAGCTAGTCGCGGGTGAATGGCACGTTGAGCATGACGTGTGCGAGATTAAAGGGCGCGCCGGGGTAGCGCTGCTGAGCCGTGTGGCACCAGATGCGGTGCGCCGTGGAGTGGGTCCCGAAGCGGCTGCGAGCAGCGGGCGCTGGCTGGAGGCAGACTACACTATCGACGGCAAGAAAATCACGGTGGTCAGTGTGTACATGCACTCTGGTGAGGTTGGCACCGAGCGGCAAGAGCAAAAATGGGCGATGCTTGACGCCATGACCGCGCGGCTGCAAGAGCTGTACGACGCAGACGCCAATGTCGCTGTGGTCGGTGATCTTAACGTGGGGCACCGTGAACTCGACATCAAAAACTGGAAGGGTAACCGCAAAAAGAGCGGTTTCCTGCCCGAGGAGCGCAGCTACTTTGACGCTTTCTTCGGGCCATACGGCGAAACCGTCGCCACCGTAGACGGCACCGCGCGCCAGGGCCTCGGCTACACCGACGTCGGGCGCAGCTTCTGCGGCGAGGTTGAGGGGCCATACAGCTGGTGGTCGAACCGTGGCCAAGCCTTCGACAACGACACCGGCTGGCGCATTGACTATCACGTGGTAACCCCTGGGCTTGCGGCGAAGGTGGTTAACTATCGCGTCGAACGCTACCCGAGCTACGACTCCAGGTGGTCAGACCACGCTCCGGTGACCGTCGACTACGCTCTATAGTTGGCAGCGGCAGCGAGAGCGGCAAAATAGCAGCGGATCTCACAGCCGGGCGCACCGAGAATCCGGCCCGCGGATCCACCCCAAGAATTTCAATCGCAACTGAGGAAAACAATGAGTGACAAACCAGTAATCTTTTCGGGAATGCAGCCATCAGCCGACAGCCTGCACCTGGGCAACTATGTCGGGGCGCTAACCCAGTGGCTGAAAATGCAGGAAGAGAACGACTGTTTTTTCTGCGTTGTGAACCTGCACGCGATTACCGTGCCGCAGGATCCTCAGGAGCTGCGCGAGCGCACCCGTCGGACCGCCGCACAGTACATCGCCGCTGGAATCGACCCCGCAAAATCAACACTATTCGTGCAAAGCGACGTACCAGCGCACGCGGAACTAGCGTGGGCACTAAACACCCTCACCGGTTTCGGGGAAGCCGGGCGGATGACGCAGTTTAAAGACAAATCACAGCGCTACGGCGCCGACTCCACCACCGTCGGGCTGTTCACCTACCCGATTCTGATGGCCGGCGACATTCTGCTTTACAACACCAATGTGGTGCCAGTGGGAGAAGACCAGCGGCAGCACGTGGAGCTCACCCGCAATCTGGCGCAGCGCTTCAACAGCCGCTACGGCGACACCTTTGTGATTCCCGAGGCGCGCATTCAAGAGGGCACCGCGAAGGTTTATGACCTGCAGGATCCCACCTCAAAGATGTCCAAATCGGCAGCGAGTGATGCCGGGCTGATTAACGTGCTCGACGACACCGCGAAAACCCGCAAAAAAATTATGCGAGCGGTGACTGACGCCGACGGTGAGATTCGTTTTGACCGCGAGGCAAAACCGGGGGTTTCGAACCTGCTCACGATTTACTCGGTGCTGTCGGGGCAGAGCCTTGACACGGTGACCGCCAGCTACCAGGGCCGCGGCTATGGCGACCTGAAAAAAGATCTTGCGGAACTCGTGGAGAGCGTGTTTAGTCCGATTCGGGAGCGCACCAATGAGCTGCTCGCAGACCCCGCAGAGCTCGACCGGATTTTGGCAGCCGCAGCCGCCCGCGCGAACGAGGTTGCCAGCGCCACCGTCACCCGCGTCTACCGCGCGATGGGGCTGAAGTAGCGCCGCCATGGCTGACACCATTCGGCACCCGCACAGCGCACTCAGCGAGAGTGAGCTGCGTGCAGCGCTGCAGCGCGCCGTTTATTTGGCGCGGCGCGGGCCGAATAACACCCCGAACCCGCAGGTTGGGTGCGTCATCATCGATGAGCTAGGGCGGATTGTCGCCGAGGGCTGGCATCAGGGAGCCGGAACCCCACACGCCGAAACCGCGGCGCTGTCGACGCTCCCGCTGGAGCTGCAATTCCCGCAGGAGATTAAAAAACTAACCGCGGTGGTGACCCTCGAACCGTGCAACCACACCGGGCGCACCGGGCCGTGCGCGCAGGCTCTCGCCGCCGCTGGCATCGGCGCCGTGGTGTACGGCGCTGCCGACCCCACCGAGCTGGCATCCGGTGGCGCGCAGGCGCTCGCGGCGGCTGGGGTGCAGGTGAGTTTGATGGCGGATCAGGGCTGCGCCGAGCTGCTCGCCGCGTGGCAGCAGCGCACCGGGGCCGGTGGCGGGGCTCGGGCAGCAGCCACAACTGGAGCTGATTTGCAGGCGGTAGCCGGGGCCGCGCCGATCGGTGCCGCAGGAGTCGCACCAGTGCACGCAGCCACTAGCGCCGCCGAGCTGCCTGGCGCCCGCCCTTACGTGATTTTGAAGTGGGCGCAGAGTCTCGACGGTCGCGCCGCGGCGCAAGACGGCAGCAGTCAGTGGATCACCGGGCCAGAATCCCGTGCTGACGTGCACCGCAGACGCGCCAGCTGTGAGCTCATCGCCTGCGGCACCGGCACCCTGCTAGCCGATGACCCTTCACTAACAGCGCGTGGCCCAGCCGGTGACCTGCTGGTGCCCGCGGCACAGCAGCCGCTACCGGTGGTGTTTGGCAGCCGCGAAATTCCGGAAACCGCGGCGCTGCGGCAGCATCCGGCGCTCGCCGCTAAAGGCCTAACAGCCCCGCTGCAGCTGCCAGGGCATAACCTGGCAGCAGCGTTGCAGCAGCTCGCCGCCGCAGGATACCGCAGCCTTTTCGTGGAGGGCGGCCCCACCCTGATCGCCGCATTTTTACGCGCCGGGCTGTATGACGAGCTGCTGGTCTATATCGCACCAACCCTGCTTGGCGGCGACAGCTTAGCGGTGGGGGATATCGGGGTGGAATCAATCACCGCCGCAAAACGTTTTACTGAGGTGCAGTACACTCAACTGGGAGCCGACCAGCTGGTGCGGATGGTGCGCGGCAGCGCTGATCCACACCCCACAACAGTGAAGTCGCACCCCACACCACACAGCAGAGCAGAAAGTTAAGGGAAGTGTTTACCGGTTTAATTGAAACACTGGGCACTGTCACCGCGGTGCAGCCGCTGGGTGACGGCGTGCGGCTGAACGTGCGGGCACCGGAAATTTTGGGCGATGTGCAGCACGGTGACTCGATTGCGGTTAATGGCGTGTGCCTGACTGTGATTGCCTTTGACGCCGCCGAATTTAGCGCCGATGTGATGCAGCAGACCCTGGAAATGTCGAGCCTCAGTGAAATTGCGGTCGGTTCGCGAGTTAATCTGGAACGCGCCGCGCAAATCGGCAGCCGTCTTGGCGGACACATTGTGCAGGGGCATGTTGATGCCACCGCGACGGTTACCGAGGTGCGCCCGGGCGATAAATGGCAAGTGTTGCGGTTTGAGCTGCCGCGCAGTGTCGCGCCGCTGCTGGTAGACAAAGGGTCGATTACGGTTGACGGGGTTTCCCTCACGATTTCTAACCTGGCGCCGGCTGCTGCCGCCCCGCAGTGGTTTGAGGTGTCGCTGATTCCGGAAACGCTGAGCGCCACCACCATGGGAGATATGGCCGTGGGAGATAGGGTTAATTTAGAGACT
This sequence comes from Canibacter oris, assembly GCF_014197205.1. GTDB lineage: Bacteria > Actinomycetota > Actinomycetes > Actinomycetales > Microbacteriaceae > Canibacter > Canibacter oris. Next base: position 88,757 of record NZ_JACIFD010000003.1, on the reverse strand, counting down.
GATATGGTTGCGCGGCATGTGGCGCGGCTCGCAGAGTTCGGGATGCCGCTGGGCGGCGCCCTCGCTGCGGTGTCTACCGCGACGCACCCGACAGCCGGGCAGCAGCCCACCCTGACGCAACACGCACCTACCGCGCAGCAGGCAACAACCGGGTTGCACGTAAACCCCGCACAGAATGGAGCAGAAGCTTGAGTATCGCAGAAATTGACGAGGCAATCGCCGCGCTGCGGGCGGGCAGACCGGTTATTGTTGCCGACGACGAAAACCGCGAAAATGAGGGCGATGTAATCCTCTCGGCAGAGCTTGCAACACAGGAGTGGGTGGCCTGGTCAGTGCAGCACTCTTCCGGGTTGCTGTGCGCGCCGATGACCAACGAAATCGCAGATCAGCTGGATCTGCCGATGATGGTTGAGCGCAACGAAGACGCCCGCGCCACAGCCTACACGGTGACCGTGGATGCTGCCGCCGGGGTGACCACCGGAATTAGTGCCTCCGACCGCATGACAACCCTGCGGGTGCTTGCCAATCCGGATGCGAAACCGAGCGATGTTAATCGCCCCGGTCATATTTTGCCGCTGCGCGCGGTAGACGGCGGGGTGCGTGCACGCGCCGGCCACACCGAAGCCTCGGTGGAGTTGATGCGACTGGCAGGGCTGCGGCCGGTTGCAATGATTGCCGAGATTGTGGCTCCCGACGGCGAAATGATGCGGATGCCGGGGTTGCTGGAGCTCGGTGAGCGCGAAAACGTACCGGTGACAACCATTGAAAAACTTATTGCATACCTGCAGCAGCATGAACCGCTGGAGGCCGGAGAACAGCCGCTGGCTTCCTGTGCGCGCCGGGTTAGCCTGCGTGCAGACACCCTGGTGCCGACCAAGCATGGCAAGCTTCGGATGATGGCATTCCGCGATCGGCATAAGGGTGTGGATCACGTCGCCCTCATTGGAGCTGATGCGGCTGGCAAGATGCCGGGTAATGGTTCCCTGGTGCGGTTGCACTCCGAGTGTCTCACCGGCGAAGCATTTGGGTCATTAAAGTGCGAGTGCGGGCCGCAGCTTGATCAGGCGCTTGCCACAATCGCGGCTGAGGGCGGAGTAGTGCTGTATCTACGTGGGCACGAGGGTCGCGGCATTGGCCTGGCAAATAAACTCCGCGCCTACGAGCTGCAGGAGAACGGGCTTGACACGGTAGACGCTAACCTGGAGCTGGGGCTTCCCGCAGACGCACGCGATTACAGCGCCGCCGCGCAGATCCTGCAACAACTGCACCTGAGTGAGGTCAGACTGCTAACAAACAACCCAGACAAGGTGCAGCAACTGTTGCGTCACGGCATCACTGTTAGCGAACAGGTGCCGTTGGTGGTGCCAGTGCCAGAAGAAAGCGTTGAATATATGCGGGTGAAGCGTGATCGTATGCAGCATATTTTGCCGGCTGAGATCAGCTCCGCAACAGTGACACAATCCCAGAGTGAGGAAAACTAATGAGCGGGCAGGGAGCACCTGATTTAACAGTTGACGCAAGCGGCATGAAAGTCGCGATTATCGCCGGCAGCTGGCACGCAAAATACATTGACGCGATGGTTGAAGCAGCGGTTGCAAGCGTGGCCGCGGCGGGCGCCAGCAGCGAGCTGTTTCACGTGGCGGGATCATTCGAACTGCCACTTGCCGCGCAGGCGGCAGCCAGCCACTATGACGCGGTGGTGTGTCTCGGCGTGATTGTGCGCGGCGGCACCCCACACTTTGACTATGTTTGCAACGCTGTCACCGACGGCCTCACCAGGGTGCAGCTAGACACCAAAACTCCGATCGGCTTCGGGGTGCTGACGGTCGACAATGAAGAGCAGGCGTTTGCCCGCTCCGGACTGCCGGGCAGCAGCGAATCAAAGGGTAAAGAGGCGGCGGAGGCTGCTTTGCACCTCGCCGTTGCGGTGCAGCGGATCGCGGCGGCCCAGTAACTACCCGCCCGGTAAGCGCCGCGAAGGAGAACCAGCATGAGTGTGCACGAAAATACCACAAGCGCTCGCCGCTCGACTCGGGGCGCAAAGCGCGACCCTTTCCGCGCCAGTTTTAAAGAGCTGCTGCCATACCTGTTTGCGCAGCGGAAACTGCTGGTAATCGCGCTGGTGCTGGGCATCGCCGCCGCAATCACCGCGCTGCTGCAGCCGGTGCTGGTGGGGCGCACCATTGAAACCGTGCAGGCTGGGCAGCCCCTCGGGGCGCTGCTGTGGCTGCTGATGGCCTGCGTTGTAGCCAGCGCGATTTTTTCGGGACTCGAACACTACACCCTGCAGCGCATGGGCGAGGGTGTGGTGCTGCGCAGCCGCCGCACCCTCATCAGCAAACTGCTGTTTTTACCGATCAGCCAGTTCGATCAGCGTCGCAACGGTGACCTGGTCAGCCGTATCGGCAGCGACACCACCCTGCTGCGGGCGGTGTTGACGCAGGGCCTGGTGGAGGCGATGGCGGGCAGCCTGGTGTTTGTCGGGTCGCTCATCGGAATGCTGATTATCGACCCGGTGCTGTTTTTTGCGACCGCGAGTGTGCTGGTTTTGGCAACCGTCGCGGTGGTGTTTATCTCCCTCAAAATGCGGCCGCTGGTGACTGCAACCCAGCAGCAAGTCGGTGATCTTGCGGCGAGCGTGGATCGCGCCGTAAATGCGATTCGTACAATCCGGGCCGCAGGTGCCAGCCAGCGAGAGGCCGACATTGTGACCGCCCAGGCGGAAAAAGCCTACCGTTTGGGTATCAGGGTGGCGAAGTTGAGCGCTCTGGTTGTGCCGATCTCGTTTATTGCGATGCAGCTGTGCTTCATCGTAGTTTTGGGTTTGGGTGGCTACCGGGTAGCAATTGGGGCAACCAGTATTGCGCAGCTGGTGAGCTTCATTATTTTTGTGTTTCTGTTGATTGCTCCGCTGGGGCAGATGTTTGGGGCGGTGAGCGCGGTTAATCAGGCGCTTGGCGCACTCGGTCGCATCCGGGAGATTACGGCGCTGCAAACCGAGGCAGAGCTGGATGCCAGCGCGGCAGCCGCAAAAGGTATCGCGCTGCGTGACCTGCGCGAGATTCCCGCCGCGGCAGCCGCGATTGAGTTTCAAGATGTGCACTTCACTTACCGCTCCGCGGCTCCCGATCGGGTAGACGCCAGAACCCTGGTTGATCGCCGCCGCCGCGGGGTCTACACACCGCCAGAAATTATGGAAACACCGGTTTTGCACGGGGTTAGTTTCGCTGTGCCGCACGGCAAACGGGTTGCGCTGGTGGGCCCATCCGGTGCTGGAAAATCAACCATTTTGGGGCTGATTGAGCGGTTTAACGACCCAGACAGTGGCACTATTTATTTCAGCGGTGTTGACTTGAAGCAGCTTGACCGCACCCAGCTGCGCAGCCAGCTCGGCTATGTGGAGCAGGATGCGCCGGTGCTCGCCGGCACCGTGCGCGACAATCTGCTGCTGGGGTCACCTGACGCCACCGATGCTGACTGTGAGCGGGTACTGCGACTGGTGAACCTCGGCTCGTTGCTGGATCGCACCGGAGCCGAGGAACACCGCGGCCTGGACGCGGAGGTTGGCGAAAACGGCATTATGCTGTCAGGCGGTGAAAAGCAGCGGTTGGCAATCGCTCGGGCGTTGTTAGCGAACGCGCCGGTGCTGCTGCTTGACGAATCCACCGCAAACCTCGACGGGGTGAACGAGGCGATGATGCGTGATGCGCTCGAAGCCGTTGCCGCGGAACGCACCATGCTGGTCATCGCTCACCGCCTCGCCACCGTGATCGACAGTGATTTAATTATCGTGCTGGAAAACGGCCGCGTAATCGGCTCCGGCACTCACGCGGAACTGCTGGAGAGCACCCCGCTGTACCTGGAGCTTGCTCGTCGCCAGCTGCTGACAGACTAGCCGCAGCACGCTCATCGTGATGGTTTTACGGGGTGCGGACTCGCCCCGCGCCGACTCGCCCGCACCGTGCCCACAGCTAAAGCGATGACCGCCCCTGCCAAGAGCAGACCGCACCCGAGATACAGCGCAGTCTGGTGCTGCAGGCCAGTGGCCGCCAACAACCCGGGCTGCACCACCGTGCTTTCGTGCGCCGCCCCGCACACGCCACGATGCACGATTTCCTGTTCACCAGCGCGCACCAGTGACAGGGTTTCCACCCAGAAAATGGTGCGCGGCGCGGTTGCCGCGGTCACCTTTAGCGGCGCCGAGCGGTAATCGCCTGGCGCATTAACTGCAATCACGGGTGACTCCCACAGCTGGGTTTCCGGAGTGCACCAGGCTACGGTGTCGGTGCGTCCTGCCGTCACCTGGGCGGTGACATCATATGCTGTGAAACGCAGTTCATAACTCACATCTGGGTGCACTGCGAGTGGTCCAGACACCGTCGCAGTGTCGAAAAATTCGGTTTCGCTGAAGACCTGCGGCACCGCTTTGGTAACCACGGTAGGCGACACGATGCGAGTGGTTTCGTGCGGCACACCGCACTCGCCCCGATGCACGGTGTGGGGTGTGGCGGTGGCCGGATCCACCACCCGCAATTCCTCAACCCAGTGCACGGTGCCCGTGCTGTGCGCCACAAGCTCGGGAGACTGCACCTCGCTCGGGCCTACTACCGGCTGCCACGCGGAAGTGAAAATCGGCTGCACTTCGCAGACCTCAGCCGCGGTTAGTTGCGCCAACTCGGCAGCTTGCCACCGTGCTGGCTCTCCGGTGGAGGTCAGTATTGGCTGCCAGGAGTCGTCGTATTTAATCGCACCAACCTCAGGTAAGAGATATCCGGTGAAGCGGATCTCCCCGCCCGCAGGTGGTAGTAACCCCGTGACAAAAGCGGTGTCGTGAAAGGTTCCCGCATAAGCGGCCAGCGGTACCGCTTGGGTGCTGACCTGCGGTTTTACAACCCGCAGTGTTTCGCTCGGGACTCCGTAATCATCACAGCCCGACGCGATTCTGCCGCGATAGGCAGCCGGCTGCGCATCCTCGTGCAGACACCACACAACCGTGATGTAACCGGAATCTAAGTTTGCCGGCACGGTGAAAGCAGGCGACTGCAGCACCTCGCCGGGACCGGTAACAGTCAGCTGCAGCGGCTCCCCGACAGCAATCGCGTCAGTCGGAACCGCCGGCTGCTGCGCCGGCTCGCTTGCTGAATAGTATGCCTGGCCGTGTAATACGGCGGGTATGCGCTCGCCAGTATCGCCCTGCAGCCAGCCGCCCGAATCCGGAGCTAAATGCGCCTGCACCGCATCCGTGAAGCTGCCGCCAACCGCGACTTCGGTGGTGGAAACCTGGGTTTTAAACGCGAGCCGGGTCGGCACTATTTGACGCTCGGTGATCCGCCCAAAACCGTCGCTGTAACTGTAATCCCGAGGCAGCGCGGGCTCCGCCCCGCCCGGTGGCTGCTGCACCTGGCTGTCTTGAGTCGCCGCAGTAATATCCCACACCCAGGTGTAGTATCCCGCCTCTAGCGCGGGCCAGGGAGCGGTCACTGGGTAGCTGCCGGGGCCTTGCGTCGCGCTTGTGGTGAGGGTTATGGTACCTACCGCGGGGGCACCGGCGGGTACGGTTGCGGCTGGGTTCAAAGCGGGGTCAGATAGGAACGGGCCGTAGAGTGTGCCCTGCGCGGTAACCGGCGCGTAAACCCGTTCGCCCGCGCCGGTGAAGGCGACGCGCCAGTTTGCATCACCGCCAGCCGCGCCGAAAGTTACTGTGTCAGCGAAGGTGCCGCCGTGCGGCACAAACTCCGCCTGGGTTTGCGTGGTTACCAGCGGCTGCCACGCGCTATCTGCCTGCAGCTCCTGTCGCAGTTGAAATTCGTGCACTTCCTCGCGTGGTTTCGCAGCAGTCAGCGACACCTGAAATTGTGTCTCGGTGGTAACTCGGGGTGCGCCGGTTACCGTCACCCTGCGCGCGCCGGAAGCGGTCACAGTGATTGGGTAAAATCTGCTCCACCCCAGATCCGCAGCCGGTGTCCCGCGCCAGGACACGGTGCGGTTGGCGGTGAGCCCCGTCGCGCCGAACTCCAGCTTGGTGGTTTCGGAGCCGTCAGGCAGCACAAAAACTCCGCCCTCGATGGCTGTTGAAACCACGCCGGAAGGCAGTTCTGCGACACCGGAAAACTGTTGCTGTTGAGTTAAGATAATTTGGGTGTTTTCTGCTGCCGCTGCAACGCTGCGTTGCTCGGCGGCGATAGCCTGCTGCGCTTCTGTAATAATCTGCAGCATGCGGGCAGAGGTGGAAAGCGGTTGATGCGCGCTATCGTAGCGGGCCAGAATCGCCTCTAAATAGTCACGGTAAACTCCGGTGTAGTGGTTGCCCGCCGCTAATTTCCAGATAGCGGCCTGCGCGGCGGAGGCGTCGAGCGGGTTGCCGGTGGTGACGTAACGGGTCGCAATCCAGCTAATTTCGGCTGAGGCGGTAGCGCTTAATTCTGGATAGTGGAAGGTGCCGCCCTTAAAAGTGGGACGGCTGTAACCGCCCAGCTGATCCACCGTAGTAAAATTATGGTCGGCGCCATGGGCGCGATTCGGGGTCAGCATCTCTAAGCAAAACACTCGCACCCCGCTGCTGTGCTGCCAACTGCCCATGTAGTCAGCGTCGAAGCGGCTGTGCAGGCTGACGCCGGGGCTGAGGGCATGCGCGGCATGGGTGGTGCGCAGCGGATCGACGGTGCTTTCAACGCTAATTCCGATTCCGGCGAGCACCGAGCCGGCGAGCAGCAACGCCACTGTTTTGCCGAGAACTCTGGGTAGGGCAGTGCCCGGGTTGTTGCGCAAAACGGGTGGTGCAGTGAGAACTGCTGCGCTGCCGCGGGCGATAGGGATTGCCTTGCGGACAGCGGGTATTTTGCCAGGCTGGTGACTGCGATACCGACAAATTTTTCGAAAACGCACGATAATCCTTTCGTTTGGTTGGTGACACCAAACTATGCGGATATCGAGCCCGGTTAGTCGCCCCAGTCGCGCGCGGTGGAAAACTCGCGCAGCGCTCGCCGCCGCCGCTACCCAGAGCTCAAAAAGTGCGTTTTATCAGGGATTTTATATTGCTTCCGGGGTTGTGTGAAGTTCTGGGTTGCGCGCCAAAAACTTCGCAATAAACCAGCAGCTGGCGGTAATCTGTTTGCCCGCGGTGATTTCATGAGTCACGGCTTGGTGTGCCAAGAACTGGCTGAGCCCGGTGCCGCGCAGCGCGGGATCCACAACCGTATGATCAAAGTCTAAAACCGCACCGCGCAGCGTGTAGTGAGCCACCCCAACCTGCTTTTCTGCCTCGTAAAGCTTGAACGTTTGTGCGGCTGCGTCGTGCTCCACACGGTAGGCGGCCGCGGCAATCTTTTCCTTATCGCGATAATCAAACATACTTGTTACGATATCGTGACCAAGCCTAAAATCCGCGGTTTTCAGGGGATTTTTGGGTTTCTTCCGGGGTAAATTCCGGTAAAAACCCGGTGCACAGATGACCGGTGCAGAATGACTCTTCCAGCTACCGCCCCTTTGGGGTTACAATTTTGTGCGTAAGTTCTGAAAGTTAGCAATGATGCAGGAGTAATCATGGCAGCACAGCAGTCAGGTGCGTTGAAGCGTAACCTTGGCCTTTGGGCAATTGTTGGTTTGGGCCTGGGTTATATGACCCCGACCGTGGTATACGACACATTCGGATTGGTCTCTGAGCGCACCCATGGTGCCGTGCCAACCGCATACATCGTCGCGCTGGTGGTAATGGCGTTCACCGCTATCAGCTACGGCAAGATGGTGACGGCGATTCCGAGCGCGGGTTCTTCATACACCTACGCGCGTGAAGCGATTCACCCGAATGTTGGTTTTATTGTGGGGTGGATCGCCCTCCTCGACTATCTCCTCCTGCCGCTGGTTAACATCCTGATTCTGCGCCTCTACATGGAGGTTGTATTCCCAGACGTTGACGGCTGGTTCTTCGTAATCCTGTTCACCATCATCGTTACTGGCTCAGTCGCGATTTCGATGAAGGGCAGCGCGGGCTTTAACTCTATCCTGCTGATTTTCTCACTCGTGGTGATGGTGACTTTCACTGTAATGGTGTCAATCCAGGTTGGTGACGGCCGCGGCGTTGGCAGCCTGTGGAGCGGGCAGCCGTTTGTGGGCACCGACTTCGACTTCGGTAATATGCTCTTCGGCGCAACCATGGTGTGCTTCTCATTCATCGGTTTCGACGCGGTAACCATGTATGCGGAAGAGGCGAAAGACCGCAAACTGATGCCGAAAGCGATTCTGCTCACCGTGCTTTTGGGCGGCGCAATCTTCCTGGTAGGCAGCTACTTCGCACAGCTGCGCTGGCCAGACAACGCAGAGTTTGCTGATAACGTAGACGATCCGCTGCCAGTGCTGGGCCAGATTGCTGGTATGGATGCGTTCGGTGGCGACGGTTCAGTATTCATGTGGATCTTCACCGCCGCAGGTTTCGCTGCAACCATGGCTTCAGGCATCTCATCTCACGCCTCAGTGGCGCGTATGCTGATGGTTATGGGCCGCAACGGTGTGCTGCCACGCAAAGTATTCGGTTATGTGCACCCGAAGACCCACACCCCGCTTTACAGCATCATCATCGTGGGTGTTGTATCACTGTCTGCGCGTTTCTTCGACCTTGACACTATTGCGAGCGTGATTAACTTCGGCGCGCTGATTGCCTTCACCTTCGTGAATATCTCAGTAATCGCCTTCTATGCGATTAAGCACAAGCGTCGCCACACTGGCTCCGATGTCTTCAAGTACATCATCATGCCAGGCCTTGGCACCCTGCTGACCCTCACCCTGTGGGTAAACCTTGATGAAACATCCCTCACCGTTGGTGGTATCTGGACGGCACTTGGCCTGATTTACCTGCTGGTAATCACCAAGGGCTTCCGCAGCCAGCCACAGAGCTTTGACGAGGCAGAGCCGGTGACTGATTTTAACAAGGTTGCGGCAGAGTAATTGAAACTCGGCGCAGCTTAGCGACACAGCTAAGCGCTGCACAAGGCGTAGAGCCCGGGGGAAACCCCGGGCTCACGCCTTTAACGCTGCGAGATGTGGGTTGTAGCGGGAGCTATTAGTTGTTGTTCACCGGCACTTCGACGAACCCTAGTGACCGGTAGAGGGCTACTGCTGCAGTATTTTCGCTTTCTACCCGCAGCCCGACTTCTCGTGTTGGTGGGATAGCCGATAGTGCGGCCTGCAACAAGTTTTTACCAATACCCTTACTACGATGTTTGGGCTCCACGAAGATGTCTATCACGAACACTAAATTGGCCACATCGTCCCAGGGCGGCGAATCAACAACCATGACGCATCCGAGGATTTCTTTATCCTTCTGGTAGACAAGGTTGCTGGCGGGGAGAAACCGGCCATATTCTCCAGCTAGCGCGGCTTTAATATCGGTAACTGCGGCATCTATGTTGGGCACTGTGCCAAGCGGGTAGCTATTAAAATACAGTTTTCCGAGCTCTAGAATATCGTTTTCAGTGTGTGGACGAATATTATTATGTTTTTGGTGTCCTGGTCTGTGCTCATCTGCAGGGCGAATCATGGTTAGTTGCATTTGTTAATAAACTTTCGAAATAACTTGAATTGGCATTTGCAGCTGTCTGAAAAATCATAAAATTACGCATAGTAAGGAATTTTACCGCACTGTTGAGTGCTGCAATGAATCTGACTTAGTGCAGGGGCAAAGCAAATGTCCCAAGACAAATGCGGACATATGTCTTGGGACATCACACGGCGGAGGATAGGGGATTTGAACCCCTGAGGGCGTTAACCCAACACGCGTTCCAGGCGTGCGCCATAGGCCGCTAGGCGAATCCTCCAGGGCTGAAAACATCAGCATCAATAACTTTACCGTGTTCTCGGCTGGCTTGCATAAAAAAGGGTGTGAAGGGCGCGGGAGGTGGATCCACCTCACCAAAAATTTATACCCCTAGTCTTCGGGGTCGACGTAGGCGGGGCGGGAGTTAAACCAGGACACGATGCACGCCAGCAGCAGGAACACAAACATGCCGATTGCAAAGGGGTTGCACAGCGCCACCACGATTTCGACGGTTACCGGGTCGGCGCCCGGGGGAGCGGTGATTGCGGCGAGGGAGCCGTCAGGGAGCACATCGGGCACGGTGAGGGCGAAAGCGATGCCGGAAACCCAGCTGAGCACTGCCAGCACCCATACGGCGCGCGTGGTGGGGCGCTCGTTGCGCGCGGTGACCCCTAGGCGGTGACTTAGCAACAGACTCAAGAGGAGATACGGCACCGCAAGGAAGCAGGTGTACCACACGGTGTTTGCGCCCAGCGCATCCACAATCACCCGCCCGAAAGCAACGAAAATGGCGATGATGAAGCCCATGGTGAGCACGAAGATCCGCAAAATAATCACCCTTTAGTGCGACAGGTTGCTGCGGTGGTCTGGAGACAGTGGCAGCAACTGATTTGGTGCAGCGAGAAACAGCTGCAATTTCTATTTTAGTGAAGCACTGTCGGGAAGTTGCAGCAGTGATGAACCGCGCAACGAGCAAAGGCAACACGCCTGTAAGCGGCAGTTGAAAATCGTAAGACACGCGGGTAATAAAACAATTTGCAAACCGTAAAAAAATTCTGTTATATTTATTGAGTTGCATATGCGACTCGCCCCGATAGCTCAGTGGTAGAGCACTTCCATGGTAAGGAAGGGGTCGCCAGTTCAATCCTGGCTCGGGGCTCCAGGTTTCTTGAGTAGACAGCTTTCGAGACCGACGCGGCTGAGTAGCTCAGTTGGTGAGAGCGCACGACTCATAATCGTGAGGTCGCGGGTTCGAGTCCCGCCTCAGCTACCAGTTTCCCTTGAATTTCTGCGGAATTCAGGGGCTTTTTTGTTTGTTTTTGGCGGGTTTTCGTGTTCCCCGGGGGAACATTGCACGATTTCAGCACTTGCCTCGTTTTGTCTTGATTTTCCGCGGTTTTGTGGTAAGTTGTGGAATGTTATTGAAAGTCGCGTAAACCCTGATTGTTGGTGGAGGAAAACATGTTTAAACTCCCTAAGTGGTACACGATTCTGCTTCCTGTAATCGGAGCAATCTGTCTTGCCTTAGCATTTATCGCCGCCTCGTTCGGCAATCATTTGTTACAGGTTGCGGCAGCTTTCGGCGGCGCGATTCTGGTGACTATCCTCTACCTCCGGGTGGAATTGCCGTTGCAGCGTAAAAAACAAGCAGCCGGATATAAGACGCAGCTGAGCACCCGTATTGTGCTACTGTTCATAGTTGCAGGGCTGGTGTTAATAGGCTGCGGCGCGCTTATACACGAACTTAATCAGGGCGCGGCAAACCTCGCCATCGATCTGGGGGCAGCTTTAGCAATCGGCGCGAGCGCAGCATTAGTGTGGCAAAGGTTTAACAAAACCACAACCAGGTGACAGAGATCAAAAAATACGGGGTGATGCACCGCAAAACTGATAGGGTGCGCTAGAGCCGGGCTTCGCACAAATACCCCATTGATTGCGCAGCAGCACCTGGTAGCTTAGATATATGGCTCGCATTATCTATGTTTCGCTGCATACCTCGCCGCTAGATGCCCCCGGTTCAAAAGACGCCGGCGGTATGAATGTGGTTGAGGTGCACAACGCGCGAGCCCTCGCAGAGCGCGGCTACCAGGTTGAAATCGTAACCCGCCGCGACAACACCACTCTGCCGGATGTGATTGAAATTGCCCCCGGGGTCACCGTGCGGCAGCTCACCGCGGGCCCGGCAGAGCCGCTCGCAAAAAGCGCCCAAGAGGTCTATATTGCTGAGTTTTCTGCGGCGCTGGCGCAGTTGGAGCCGGCGGAGCTGATCCACTCTCAACACTGGATGAGCGGGGTTGCGGCGCTGCCCATCGCGAAACAGTGGGGCGTGCCGCACGTGCAGAGTTTCCACTCGGTTGCGGCGTTGCCGGGGGCTCCGCTGAGCGACGGGGAACCGCCAGAATCTGCGGGACGTAACGCTGGCGAGCGATTAATTGCTGCGCAGTCAGACTTAATTGTCGCGGTTAGCCAGTATGAAGCAGACACGATTATTTCTAGGTGTGGGGCGGATCCGGCAAAAGTGGTAATCGTCAACCCCGGCGTTGATTTAGACTTCTTTAGGCCGCGCGCCGCTGCGGGTGCTGCTTCCGCAACTGCTACCGGCACTCCTGCTGCATCTGACCCGGAAGCTGAGCCGGCCGCTGCGCCCACAGAGGAGAGGGAAGCGGAGCCACGACATGAGTGCGGCAGCGGCGACTACTTGCTGTTTGCGGGGCGACTGCAGCCACTTAAAGGCCCGCAACTAGCGCTCGCCGCGCTCGCCGCAGTGCCGTGTGAGATGCGGCCGTACCTGGTAATCACGGGCGACGTCAGCAAAGACTTTGCGCACTATCTGGACGAACTAAAACAGCTCGCCAGTGACCTCGGCATCAGCGACCGGGTCAGATGGTGCGGCTCGCAAAGCCGCGACAATCTAGCCACCCTGATGCGTGACGCGAAAATCATGTTGGTGCCGTCATACAGCGAAACTTTCGGGCTCGTAGCGCTAGAAGCCAACGCCTCCGGAGTGCCGGTAATTGCGGCTGCGGCGGGTGGGTTATGTGAAGCGATAGCAGATGGTGAGACCGGCATTATTATGGCGGATCGCGACCCCGTAGCGTGGGCTCAGGCGATTACCTTATTGCTCGCAGATGATACCCGCCGCGTGGCGCTTGGTGCTGCCGGGAGGGAACGTGCCACGCAGTACAGTTGGCAGCATGCTGCGGCGGGACTGGATAAGCACTACCGCGAAATTTTGGGGCAGCCGCTGCCGGAGCCGCCGCTTACTACGTCACAGCCGCAACCGCAGCTGGCTGCGCGGCAGGCCGCTAACACCGCGGGTAATCGCAGCTCACAACCAGCTGCGGACTCCGCTGCTATGCTGCCGGAACCGTTTGCGTTCGGCGACCGGGTGCTGTTTCTGCACGCCCACCCTGACGACGAAACCCTCGCCACCGGCGCCCTCATCACCCACCTGGTGAGCGCCGGAGTTGCGTGCCAACTGCTCACCGCAACCCGCGGTGAAGCCGGAGAAATCGTGCCCGGCGCGCTCACCACCAAACCCGCCGGCCACACCCTTGAAGAGTATCGCGAAGCAGAGCTCGCCGGTGCGCTCAAAGAACTCGGCATTACCGCCCACGCCTATCTCGGCACCGCCCCGGCACGAGCCGAGGGAGCCGCCGCACGCCGCTACCGCGATTCCGGAATGCGGTGGATTAACCCCGGCGTCGCCGGTCCCGCCGCAGACGCCCCGGCAGACAGTCTCACCAGCAGCGATTTCGCCGCCGCGCTCGCCGATGTGCTAGCCCTGATTACCGCCTGGCAACCGACCAAGCTCATCAGCTACAACCCGCAGGGCGGCTACGGCCACCCCGACCATGTGCGGATGCACCAGCTGACGGCGGCAGCCAGCACGGTGAGCCGGATCCCCGCATATCAAATCGAGCACAGCCAAGACGCGGCAACGCACTGGTACGAGCTGGAGCACACCCGTGACACCGTGGCCCGGGCACTGGGGCACCACGTCACCCAGCTCACCGTGACCGGAAACTTAATCACCCACTCCGGTGGGCAGCAGGAAGAAATTACAACCGCGATCGGGCTCAGCCCGCTGGCACCCGCAGAGAGTGGAGAAAAGTGATGACCAGCAACACCGAACAGCAGCAGACCGGGCCGCTCACCGCCGCCGAAGTCGAGAAAATTAGCGTCGGATACAGCTTCGCCGAGCCAGCGCTGGAGATGGGCGCTTTGGTGAACGGGGAGGCACTGCCGGAGGTGCAGATCCGCATCCCCATTGCAATGACAAACCGCCACGGGCTCATCGCGGGTGCGACCGGCACCGGTAAAACCCGCACCCTGCAGGTGCTGCTGGAGCAACTCAGCAGCAACGGAGTGCCGGTTTTCGCTGCCGACATCAAAGGTGACCTTTCGGGTGTGGCAACACCGGGGGTGGCGAGCGAGAAGCTGCTGGCGCGCACCGCCGGCATCGGGCAAGAGTGGCAGGCGGCGGCGACTCCGGTGGAGTATTTCAGCCTCGGCGGCAACGGCCACGGAGTGCCGATCCGCGCCACCGTCAAAAGCTTCGGGCCGCTGCTGTTTGCGAAGGTGCTGGGGCTTAATGAAACCCAAGAGTCTAGTCTGAAACTGATTTTTAACTACGCCGCACAGCACCAAGTGCCGCTTAATACCATTGCGGATCTGAAAGCCGTGCTGACTCACCTCACCAGCCCCGAAGGTAAAGCCGAGCTTGCCGCCCTGGGCGGAGTTTCGAAGCAGACCGCGGGGGTTATTCTGCGAGAGCTCAGCAACTTCGAGGCTGCCGGGGCTGCGAACTTCTTTGGTCAGCCGGAGATGCCGAGCAGTGAATTTTTGCGCTACGCAGCTGACGGGCGCGGCATTGTGTCGCTGCTGCAGATTCCCGGCGTGGCGCATCAACCAGAGGTGTTTTCAACTTTCCTGATGTGGCTATTGGCGGATCTGTTCCGTACACTCCCGGAGGTCGGTGACGCCCCGAAGCCGAAACTGGTGTTTTTCTTCGACGAAGCGCACCTGCTGTTTAAAGACGCGAGCAAAGCGTTTATTTCGCAGGTGGTGCAGACGGTGCGGTTGATCCGCTCGAAAGGTGTTGGGGTCTTCTTTATCACGCAGAGCCCAAAGGATCTGCCAAACGATGTTTTGGCACAGCTCGGCAGCCGGGTACAGCACCAGCTGCGGGCGCACACCCCTGACGATGCGGCGGCCTTGAAAGCGGCGGCACGCACCTACCCAGACAGCGGGTACGACCTGGAAAAGGTATTGACCGAACTGGCCACCGGTGAAGCAATTGTGACGGTGATGAACGAGAAGGGTGCGCCGACGCCTACCGCGTGGACCAGGCTGCGGGCCCCGCAGGGGCTGATGGATCCGACCCCGGAAGCAGATATTGTTGCCGCAGTTAATGCGTCCCAGCTGTTGCCGCGTTACGGCACCCCGGTGCAGTCGGTGAGCGCGGCTGAGATTTTGGCCGGACGGGTGGCTGCCGCGCAGCAGGCTGCGGGCGCTGACGCCGCCGGTGACGGCCGCGGCTACCGGGATGGCGAGCGCTATCGCGAGAGTGAACGTTACCGGGATTCAGCGCCACAGCGCCATGCTCCGGCACCGCGCCGCCAGAGCACGAGACAGCAGAAATCTGGTATTGAAAAGGTGATTGGCAGCCGCACTGGGCAGACGGTGATTCGCGAGGTGACCCGCGCAATCATCAACACTATTTTTGGGAAGCGGCGTTAGAGCCCCGCTTCGGCAGCGGACATCGGCTCCACTGTAAGAGTACTGGCGGGCGCGGTGGTGGAAATCACCAGCTGTTCTTGGGTTGCGATTAGGGTGCACTGGTCGGGTGCATCAGCGGGATAGCCTCTGATTACTGCGACGCGCAACACTGTGCCATCTTCGCTGCTAACGACACGAGTAGTTTCGCACAGCGGGTCACCCCCATGTACGGTGACAGTGATTTCATGGGTCCCGGTAATCTCGGCTGAAGTCCAAGAAATGAGATGCTCATTGAGAGTAGCATCTGCAAGCGGGACACAGCCGCTAATAGCACCGCACAACAGTCCGCCAGCGAGCAGCAGTGCACCATTACGGTTGTTGATCATAGTTCCGCCTCCTGAGTGAAATGCTGGGTTTAGGAATTATGACCAGCCTAAAACACGCATCTGAATCTGTGCTGCAAACCCTAAAATAGACCGGAAGCCGAGCCAGTGTGATGCTGTGCCCGGCTCCCGGAGGGTGTGGCCGCAGGGGTGCTGCCTTGGGTGCGCCTCGGGTACGGCGCCCGGGGGCGCCACGTCCCGGTGCGGCACGCTGCGGCGAGGCTATGCCATTTTACGCTGCGGCGTTAAACACCACTTTGCCGGCAACCACGGTGAGTTTGTTGGTGGTTTGCCACAGTTCGCTCATCGGCGCCGCAAACGGGTTGCGGTCTGCAATCGCGAAGTCTGCCGCTTCACCCACCTGCACCAACCCGGAACCGGTGCGCAGCAGCTGCGCGGAATTGCGGTGGTACGCGGTGAGCATTTGCTCCAGGGTGAGCGCCTGCTCTGGCAGCAGCGGCTCGCCCGGCTCAGCTCCCGGCTGGGTGCGGGTTACCGCAACGTGCACTGCCTGCCACGGGTCTGGGGTGGAAACCGGCCAGTCTGATCCGCACACCAGAGTAGCGCCGTGCTGGGCGATGCCCGCGAAAGGATACTGCCACGGGATGCGGTTTTCGCCTAGGGTCGGGAAGGTGACGTCGAGCATTTGCTGATCTTGACAGGCCCACAGCGCCTGAATGTTGGCGCGGATTCCAAGCTCCGCGAAGCGCGGCAGATCAACCGGGTCTACCACGTGCAGGTGCGCGATGTGATTGTGGCGTGCCTCACGTACCGCTGCCGGAACTGCTTCGAAAGCGTCTAGAGCATACTTCACGGCACGATCTCCGATAGCGTGCACGTGCACATCAAACTCAGCCTCGTTGAGCAACGGAATTAGTTCTAGCAAGCTGTCGCGAGAGAAATAAGCTAGCCCTGTGTTTGCTGGAGCGCAGTTGCAGTCGCTGACGTAAGGGTCGGTGAGCGCGGCAGTGCCGTTCTCTTGCACACCGTCAGCCATAATCTTGATGTGATCAAGGTTGAATCCTGCCCGCGCATACTTGGCGCGGCGATTGGTGAGGTCAGCAACATATTCAGGAATGGTCATTCCGTCAAAGTCGCGTGATACCCACAGCGCGCCCGTGACCCGCCCGGTAAGCTCCGCCGCGTCAGCCATCTCGGCATAAACCGGGCTGAAATCAGGGTAGCCGCCGTAGTCGCCGAGAATCGCTTCCTGCCAGGCGGTGACCCCGCACTCAAATAGATATTTCTCGCCCGCTAGAATACCGGCGCGAATTACCGCCGGGGTATACTCTGGCAGTACGCTCGCCACCAGTGCGGTGGCGCCCTCTTGCAGGGTGCCGTTAGGATTTCCGGCGGCATCACGCTCAATGCGCCCATCGCTCGGATCTGCGGTGTCAGCGGTGATGCCCGCAAGCTCCAGGGCTTTGGAGTTAGCCCACGCTGCGTGATGGTCAGCGTTTAAGAGGTAGACCGGACGGTCGGGCACAACTGCGTCAAGCTGCTCTTTTAGTGGGGTGCCGCCCTCAAACCACGGAATCCGCCAGCCTCCGCCGAGAATCCATTCCGCCTCCGGGTTGGCGGCAGCGTAAGCCGCAACCGCGGCGATTGCCTGTTCGCTGTTTTTGCACCCGGTGAGATCGCAGCTGTTGCGCTCAATGCCGCCCATCGCGGTGTGGTTGTGGCAGTCTACGAAGCCGGGGGTGAGCAGCCCACCTGCGGCATCAACAACCTCGGTTTTGGCGCCTGCCAGCTGTGCCACTTCAGCGCCGCCGAGCGCTGTAATCTTGCCGGCAGTGACAGCCATTGCAGTGTGCTCGGTGAGGGTTTCACCGTTCCAAATAACGGCGTTAGTAACGATGAGATCAGGGGTGTTTTGAGACACGCTTCCTCCTAGTATTTACCGTCGCGGAATGGGTAGTCAGCGCCGAGGAGATCGATATGCTCGGTGCTTGGACCAGCGGCATCGGCAGCGGTTTTTTCGCTGAGATCCATGGTGGGAACCCGACGCTTAAAACCGCGGGTGACAATCAACAGAATCACAAAACCGCCAAGCAGCCACAAGAGGCCAACGATGAGAGTTTGTTGGGTGAGAGACGTCCAGAGCCAGAAGGTGAAGATGGTGCCGATTAGTGGGAAGACCACATACCGCAGCGCAGACTTAAAGTCACGTACCTCACTGTTTTGCCGCAGCGCAAAGGTGCGAATCACAGACAGGTTTACCATCGTGAATGCCGCCAGGGCGCCGAAGCTAATCACGTTAATTACGAGTGACAGCGGCAGGAAAATGCCCAGCAGAGTGAACACGCTAACGGCAGCGGTTGCGATAACCGGGGTGCCGCGGCGCTCCCACACCTTACCGAGAGCTGATGGCAGAATGCCGTCACGACCCATCGAGAACAGAATACGAGACACGCCAACCTGGCCGGCAAGGCCGGAACCGATGCAGCCGGCAACGTAAACCGCGATGAAGAAGTTTAGCAGCAGCTCGCCGCCAACGCTCTGCATCAGGAAGGCGCTCGCGGTGTCGAGCTCTTCAGTGCTCATGCCATCCCAGTCCGGCTGCACCGCGAGGGAGCCAGCCCAAGAAATCAGGGTAAAGAGCAGCCCACCAACAAGGGTTGTCAAAACAATCGCGCGAGGAATGTTGCGGCGTGCGTCACGAGTCTCCTCAGACAGGGTAGAGACCGCGTCAAAACCGAGGAAGGAGAGCGCGAGGATCGCCGCGCCGCCGAATACGCCCTGCCAGCCTGCATCACCTACGGTGAAAGGTTCAAACAGTGCTGGCGCATTGGTTGCTTTCAGGTAGGTGTTGAACGACAGCACAATGAAAACAAGAGAGAGAATCGCTCCAAGCGCAATAATCAGCACGTTTACCTTGTTGATCATAGTGATGCCGAGCACGTTGAGGGTGAACACCAGCGCGATAGCCACGAGCGTGAAAACCCAGAAAGGCACCTGCGGAATAACCGCGTTGAGGTAGGCGCCGAGCAGCATGAAGTTAATCAGTGGTAGGAACAGGTAGTCGAGCAGTGTCGCCCAGCCGGTGAGAAAGCCTGCACCGCCACCGAAGGCTTGCTGTGCGTAGGTGTAGGAAGAGCCGGCCACCGGGTAGCGGCGCGCCATGGCGCCGTAGCTGAGGGCGGTGAAAATCATTGCAACTGTGGTTACCAGGTAGGCCAGCGGCAGCCGACTGTCAGAGACCTGACTGACGTAACCGTAGGTGGTGAAAACTGTGACCACGGTCATGTAGGTGATGCCGAACAGCACGAGCTGTGGCAACCCGAGCGACCGTTTGAGTTTGCCGGTGGAGTTCATCGGCGTTCCTTACGAGTGACTAAATATGAGATGAACCGCGCTGTGATGCGGTTTCGGTACCAGTCTAGAACACTCTTTGCTGCGGTGTGAGAGTCGAGACGAAACAGGCGGGTAAAGTCGTGTAAATTTACAAAATAACGTAAATATTTTGCTGAGATAGCAAAAGAGACTTGACATTATTGCGATGTTGAGAATATGCTGAGTCTAATCGCAGAACTCGTGAGGCATCCGAACCATTTGCGGCGCCAGCATAACTCGAAGAAGACTTAACGCAATCGCACAGGGTAACTGTTTAACCAACACATTCAAAGGAGATGGATATGTTAAAGCACAATAAGACACGCGTGGCTTTGCCAGTGCTCGGTATCACCGCCGCTGTGCTGCTCAGCGCCTGCGGGAGCGGCCCACAACAGAGTGCAGACATTGACCTGGGCACCGGTCCCGCACAAGCAGGTGTCACCAAAGAAGGAGCGCTTAAAGGGGTAAACCTCACGTTCAGCTCCTGGGGTGGCATTTACCAGGATGCACAAATTGCCGCGTTAGAAGAATTTAAGAGCATCTCCGGCGCCAACCTGCTGTCTGACGGCCCCACCGAATATGCGAAGGTAAAAGCCCAGGTAGACAGCAAAAACGTGACCTGGGACGTGGTCGACAGCGACATTATTTGGGCTGAAAAGAACTGCGGCCCGGATGGGCTGCTGATGGATCTCGACTTCAGCATTATCGACACCTCCAATATCGAGCATCAAGAGCTGGTTGGCTCCTGCTACGTGCCGGCGATGCAGTACAGCTACGTCATCATGTACAACACTGAGAAATATCCAACTCCGCCAACCGGCTGGCAAGATTTCTTTGACACCGCAAAATTCCCGGGCAAACGTGCCATCGCCGGGTTTGAGGATGTGGGCCCGGGAGTTTATGAGGGCGCACTGCTGGCTGAGGGGGTAGCGCCGGAAAACTTGTACCCGCTTGACATGGACAAAGCATACGCCAAACTAGACACCATTAAAGACAGCCTGATCTACTGGAAAACCGGCGCAGAATCGCAGCAAATGATGGAATCTGGCGAAGCAGACATGGCGCTGGTGTGGTCTGGCCGCGGTTTCGCAGCGGTTGAAAACGGCGCGAAATACGCGCCAATCTGGGATGGATCACTGCTCATCGCAGACGCACTAGGCGTGCCTAAGGGCGCAAAAAATCCAAAGGCTGCGATGGCGCTAATCAACCACTACCTCGGCGCGGCAGCGCAGGCGAAAGTGACCGAGATGACCGCCTACTCACCGGTGCATAAAGACGCTGCGCCGCAGCTGAGTGAGCTCGGCAAACAGTACCTCATCACCGAGCCGGAAATCGCCGCGAAAATTGTTTCCACCGACACCGCCTGGTGGGCTGCCAACTACGACGCTGAACTCGAACGATGGGTGAAGTGGCTGCAGGGGTAAATCGTGGCAGATACAACAAACATTCCGATCGGGCGCGCGGATAGACGCAAAACCCCGCGCGCCCGATTCCGGGCCCTGCTGCTACTGCTGCCGGCGTACGCCCTGCTGCTGGGAGTCTTTGCTTACCCTCTGCTAGACAGTATGCTGCGCAGCGTCAGCGATCCACACCCCGGAATCCAAAATTATGAATGGGTGTTCTCCGACCCCAACAACCTGGCAACAATCGGGCGGACCTTCAGCAACGCCGCGCTCGCAACCGTTATCTGCCTGGTGCTCGCGTATCCCTACGCCTACCTGATGACGATTGTGGGCAAACGCGCCCGCATCGCACTGCTGGTGATTGCGCTGATTCCGTTTTGGACCTCGCTGATGATTAGAACCTTCGCGTGGATCGTGCTGCTGCAGGATAACGGTGTGATTAACAACCTGCTTGAGGTTTTCGGTGTCGGGCCGCTGCAACTTTTGCGCACCAACACCGGGGTGATGATTGGCCTGACCCAGGTGCTGATGCCGTTTATGGTGCTGCCGCTGTACGCCACCATGAGCAGTATCGATCTGCGTCTCATCACCGCGGCCAGGTCACTCGGCGCGCGGCCCGCGGTGGCGTTTTTGAAAGTGTATCTGCCGCTGAGCATCTCCGGCATCGCCGCCGGCTCGCTGCTGGTGTTCATTCAAGCACTCGGGTTTTATGTCACCCCCGCGCTGCTCGGGTCGCCGCAAGACAGCATGCTGGCGCAGTCTATTTACACGCAGGTCAATGGGCTGCTGCAGTGGGGTCGCGGCGGTGCGCTCGGAGTCATCTTGTTGGTGTGCACCCTGTTGATTCTGGGACTGCTGGCACTGATAGCGAAGAGCGGCGCAAAACGTGGTATCGCAGTAAAGGTGTTCTAAATGCTGAAACCTAGTTTGTTTACGAGAGTCTGGTTGTGGGCGCTTGCCGCGGTTGTGGCGGTGTGGCTGATTGCCCCCACTCTGATTGTGATTCCCCTGAGTTTCACCGACAAAGCCTCGCTGGTTTTTCCGCCGCAGGGCTGGTCTTTCAGGTGGTACGAGTCGTTCTTCACCAACCCGCAGTGGACTGCCGCGCTCGGCAACTCCCTGCTGCTGGGGCTGCTGGTTGCGGTGCTTGCAACCGTGCTGGGGCTGTTGGCGGCGCTCGGGCTGCGGGTTATCGCGCAGAAGAAACTGATGGCGGCGGTTACCGCGGGGCTGATTGCCCCGATGGTGGTGCCGGGGATCGTGCTGGCGATTGGCGTATACGCGGTGTTCTTGTATTTGGGGCTGGTCGGCACCCTGCCGGGGTTCCTGTTCGCCCACACGGTGCTGGCGCTGCCGTTCACGGTGATCGCGATTAACTCCGGGCTCGCAAATTTTGACGAGCGCCTGGAGCTCGCGGCGCGCAGCCTGGGGGCAAACGCCTTCGGCACCTTCATGAAAGTGACGCTGCCAAACATCACGCCTAGCCTGGTTTCGGGGGCGCTGTTTGCCTTCGTCACCTCCTTCGACGAGGTGGTGTTGTCGCTGTTCATCAAGAGTCCGTATTTCGAGACGCTGCCGGTGCTAATGTACGCCAGCGTGACCCGCGACACTGACCCCACGCTTGCTGCGGCAGCAACCGTGATTCTGCTGCTCACAACCGCAATCGTAGTAATCGCTTTACTTGCCACAGGAAGGAAGAAACGTGGCTGAACTATCTGCTGGCGCCCCGATTCGGCTGGAGGGCGTCTCTAAGCACTACCCTAAATCAGTCGCGCTTGATGATGTCAGCCTCGACATTAAAGCCGGCGAGTTCATGACTTTTCTGGGGCCATCCGGCTCCGGTAAAACCACCACCCTCAACCTCATTGCGGGTTTCGCCCAGCTCACCACCGGGGGCATCTACATCGACGATGAGCTGATGAACGAGGTGCCGGTCCACAAACGCGATCTCGGCATCGTGTTTCAGCACTATGCGCTGTTTCCGCACCTCACGGTGAACGCCAATGTGGCATTTCCGCTGCGGGAGCGTAAAGTGGCGAAGGCAGAGATTGCGACGCGGGTTGCGCAGGCGCTAGAGGTTGCCGGGCTGAGCGGTTTCGGGGAGCGCTTCCCGCACGAGCTCTCCGGCGGGCAGCAGCAGCGAGTGGCGCTGGCGCGGGCGCTGGTGTTTGAGCCGCGGGTGTTGCTGCTTGATGAGCCGCTGGGCGCGCTCGACAAGAAACTGCGGGAGCAGCTGCAGCTGGAGTTGCGCCGCATTCACCGCGAAATCGGCCGCACCTTCATTTTCGTGACCCACGATCAGGAAGAGGCACTGACCCTGTCTGACCGCATCGCGGTTTTCAACCACGGCAAAATCGAGCAGGTCGGCACCGCGAAAGAGCTCTACGAAACCCCGAAAACCCGATTTGTGGCGGAGTTCATCGGCGACTCCACCGTGGTGCCGAGCGCAGACGGCAAAACCGTGACGATTGTGCGGCCGGAGCAGGGCAAGCTGGTGGAGCCACACACTAATCTCGCCGCCGCCCCGCAGCTGCCGGTCACCGTGAAGCAGGCAATATATTTGGGCGCCGAATGGAAGTTCGAGATTGAATTGCCAGGTGGATCCACCGGCGTGGTCCGCAGCGCGACCCCGTATGAGTGGCTCCCGAGCACCGGCAACCGGGCGTTACTAACTTGGAACCCAAATTTCGCTCCGGTACTTCCGGCGTAGCGTTTTGCGACATAAAATTTAACTATCAAAGGAGTGGGGAAATGTTAAACGGAAATGTTTCACACTGGTGGCAGCAGCTTGGCGGGGCACCCGGGGCTGATAGCGGCGTGGCCGGGTTACGCCCGGGGTTGCGCGGCGATATCACGGTTGATGTTGCGATTGTGGGAGCAGGCTACACCGGGTTGTGGACGGCCTACTACCTGAAACAGGCAAAACCTGAGCTGCGGGTGGCGGTTGTGGAGCAGCGGCACGCGGGTTACGGCGCTTCGGGCCGGAACGGCGGCTGGCTTACCAACACCATCACGGGCGGCCGCGAACAGTACCTGAAACAGCACGGCATCGACAGCGTGAATCGCTTCCAGCAGGAAATGAATAACACCGTGCTTGAGGTGATGCGGGTGTGCGAGGCCGAGGGCATCGACGCGGATATTGTGCAGGGCGGCGAATACAATGTTGCGCTAAACACGGCGCAGGAGCGGCGGCTCAGGCAGTTTGCGGCGGCAGAAGCGCGCTACAAGCACACTGATTTGCAGGTGTTGGAAGCGGCGGAGGCGCTGCGGCGAATTAACGTGCATGGCACCCGGGCCGCGGTGTGGCATCCGCACGCGGCGCGGATCCAACCCGCAAAATTGGCTGCCGGGCTCGCCGCCGCCTGTGAAAAACTCGGGGTGGAGATTTACGAGCAGACCCGGGTGGAGGAGATTTTGCCCGGCAAACTCGTAACCACTGCCGGCACGGTGCACGCAGATTTTGTGGTGCGCGCGACCGAGGGTTTCACGGCGGGGCTGAAGGGGCTGAAGCGACTGTGGCTGCCGATGAACTCTTCGCTGATCGCCACCGCACCGCTTGATGCCGCGATGTGGGAGGAGATTCGCTGGGAAGGTCGCGAGGTGCTGGGCGATTTCGCGCACGTTTACATGTATGCGCAGCGCACCGCCGACGACCGCATCGCGATTGGCGGCCGCGGGGTGCCTTACAAGTACGGTTCGCGCACCGACCTTGACGGGCAGACGCCGCAGGTGACGGTTGACACCCTGACCGAGATTTTGAACCGGTTCTTCCCGGTGACCCGCGGGGTAGAGATTGCCCACACCTGGTCTGGCGTGCTGGGCGTGCCTCGCGATTGGGCGGCTACTGTGGGGTTGGATCGCGCCACCGGAATGGCGTGGGGCGGCGGCTATGTGGGCACGGGTGTGACCAGCACCAACCTCGCCGGCCGCACCCTGTGCGACCTGATTTTGGAGCGCGACAGTGACCTGGTGAGTCTGCCGTGGGTGAACCACCGGGTGCGCAAGTGGGAGCCGGAGCCGCTGAGGTGGATCGCCACCAAGGGGCTGTATCAGGCTTACGGCATGGCTGACCGCGCGGAGACTGCGGGCCGTAAAACAACTTCACCGATCGCGAAAATCGCTGACGTGATTACCGGAAGGGGACACTAACATGAGCGAAACCATTGACACTGCTGGCTTGCAGCAGGTGCCGGGAGTGGATCTCGGCACCCCACAGCCGAAGCCGACCGCGACCACACCGGGTTTAACGGAGGCGACCCTGCCGGTGTGGAGCGGCGGCAAGATAGAGACCGGGGTGTGGGAGTGCGGCGTGGGCAGCTTCACTGCGGTGCGCGACGGCTACACCGAGATTTGCTACCTCATCAGCGGCGAGGTGACCATCACCGCTGAGGGAGCGGAACCGCGCACCTACCGTGGCGGCGACATTGTTGTGATGCCCAGCGGTTGGCGCGGCACCTGGGATGTGCACACCCCCGTGCGCAAACACTACACCGTAGTGGATGACTGAAGCACTTGAATGCTTAGAAGCTAAACCCGAAATCAGACGAGGTGGAAAATGGGCAATACAAAAAAAGACCTCACTAAATATGTTTTAGAGCAATGCGTTTGCCGTTATGTGTTTTTCACAATCACGATATTTCTTTTATTATTTGCTTTATTGTTAGTTGTCATTAGTTGCTTGCCTGAGCTAAAACTTCCAAGCATCATATTTCTAGCAAGTGGAGTTTTATATTGCGTAATTTTGTTGTTGTTTATAAAAGAAGATTTAACAAAAATCCCTTCTGCGGAGGACATTAAAAACAAGATGGATGAATTGCAAGTAAGCACGCAGTTTTTGGATAACACCTATCAGCAGGCGCACAAAGAAATAACTTTGATTTGGATGTTTTTACAAATAGTCGGTTCATCAATTGTTGTAACTGTGATTTTTATGTTTACTGGATCGTTAGAATTTATACTTGGACTTTTCGGAGAAGGCGCAATTGAAAAGGAGAAAATTAAACAAATAAACGTAGAAATAATTCTTCCTTATGCTGGCTTTGCGTTAGGTGCGGCAATTTGGGTTTGTGTCTTTGGGATTGCTTTTTCCGCAAAAAAATTTATTCTGACAAGAACTTTGGTTCAAGTAATGTGACGAGTGAACTGGATTTACTGTTTCCTGTTGTAAAGATACGCAGAAATATCTGTACAAATCATTAGATGTTTGTGTTTGTATTCGCAACTAAACCAGCAGTAAAGTTTTGTCTTAGCAGGAGTAGTTTTGGAAGAGTATTTGCCCTGGATTGACGCACTGTCTAATTTTCTCATATCTTTATTGATTGCTTTTTTTGGTTGGAAGTTTGAAAAAAATCAAAAGAATTTGGATAGGGAACAGGCAGTCAGAACTTCTTTTAACTCCTGGAGCAATGAGTTAAGAAAGAAATTAATCACAGAAAACGGAAGTTACGTTCATGCTGGGGAAGTCGAATTTTTAGATATCCCTTGGTTATTTATGATACGAGATATTCGAAGATCGCCCTATGTCAAACTTAAATCGCAGGTGGAATTAATTAATGCTGCTTCATGTGATTTGCACTTAGTTTCTAAGAATAAGGGTAAGTTTGATAAGTCATTTTCCCGCTTTTATAACGTGAATGAACGTCTTTCTGCTACCACATCGGATTTTCTCCTTGGTGCAGCACATTATTTATTCAAGGATGATTCGGACTTATATAAACTTGTTGGTAAAGATTTTTGGAGCCCAACTTCATTGGACCTTAGTGAAATTCATAACTCTAAAGCGTTTATCGATAGCTTGGGGATGGGAGTCTTTGGGGAACAAAAAATAAAAATTGCGACTTTAAGCGATTACAAAGAGATTTTAGAAGCAAAAATGCGGTGGATCGTTAAAAGCGATTCGAAAGAGGGAGCGCCGAAAAAGCAGATTTGGAAGTTATCTGCAGAAGCAAATTTATATGCAATATATGAAATTCATGCTCGAATGAGTTTGTCGCTTCATGAAATGTTTAAGTAGGGCAAACCTCGCACATACTCCAACTTTGGAGTAGGTTTTAACATCAGTGCTTGTGTGAACGGATTTCGAAGTTCAAGCACTCAATTGATCGGTAGCTTGACAAAACCAAATACTGAATTTAGTATTTATTTCAATAAAGCAGTTTTTTAACTGTTTTTTAGTAAAAATTACAAAACAGTGATGTTTGGGAGAGTCAAGGAGCGCACAGTGGCGTACACAGAAGACACAGCAGCCCCGGAAGTAGTATCCGTTAAGAGGAAGTTGCGAACCTGGGAGATTACAGCAATTTCTATTGGCTTTATGGGGCCGGTGATGGCGATGTCTCTTAATGGCATCGGTGTTGCCGGTATTGTAGGCAAAGCGGTGCCTTTCACATTCTCAATCGCTTTTTTGGGCACCATGCTTGTTGCATATAGTTTTATCCGGCTAACGGGTCTCATCACGCATGCAGGATCAGTATATGCTCTAGCCGGTAGCACGATTGGACCGCGGGCCGGATTTTTTGGTGGCTTCGCTCTGCTTGGAACATACATTTTTTTCGCAGCCTGCATCGTCGGTGCTTGCGCAGTTTTCTTTGAAGCTTTCTTAGGAGAAATCGGTCTTTCTCTGGATGGGAAGCTGTGGATGTTAATTCCATTGCTGATTCTGGTGCTTGGTCTAGCACTAAATCTGCGGGAGTCAAAAGTCACAGCCCGAACCTTGCTCATCATTGGTTTTATCGGTATTGTTGCAATGTTGGTATTGGCTGCGGTGATTTTTGTCACCGTCGGAACCGGTAAAGCGCCGGTTTCTACTGGAATTGATTTCACTGCTTTGAGTCCTGCAGGTAACAGCTTTAGTGTGATCCTGACAGCATCTGTTTTCGCGTTCCTCTCTTGGGCCGGGTTTGAGTCGGGCAGCTCTCTTGGGGAGGAAGCCGCAGAGCCCAAACGAGTTGTGCCGCGGTCACTGTTTTTGGCGGTGGCTCTTGGTGGGTTCATTTATGTGATTGTGATGTTTGCTCAAACTATTGGCTTCGGTACTGATGAAGCAGGAGTAGCAGCATTTAGCGCCTCGGAATCAACTCTCACGCAGTTATCGACCACTTACATCGGCAAATGGTTTGCGATTGGTATCTCAGCTATTGCGTTCTGTGTGGCGCTTGCAGCGTTCCTGAGCTCAACAGCTGCTGCTTCACGTCTGCTATTTGCGCTTTCGCGTGATGGTTTTGGGCCGAAGCGGCTAGCTGCTGTGAATCCTAAAACAGGTGTTCCCGCAAACGCAGTTTGGTTTGCAGTTGTTTTGGCTGTTGTGATGGCACTAGCTTTGGGTTTGTTCGGAGCCACGAGTGTCGATGTTTACTACTGGTATGCGACTATCGGCACGCTTTGCATGGTTATTGCGTACGGTATGACATCAGTAGGTGTTATTCGGTATGTGCTTAAACCGGGGTCAAAGATTGCTAAGTATGAATTGGTACTGCCATTGCTGGCGCTTGCTTATCTCGTCCTGGTATATATCAATCAGGTGATTGGACAGGAAGCGCCCTACACTTACTTCCCATACTTGGCAGGCGCTTGGTGTCTTGTCGGACTAGTCATTGCATTAGCGAAACCTGATCTCGCGAAAAAAATTGGCAGTGATATCACTGCACACGATCCACTATAAGAAATAAATAGGAGCTTGAAATGACTTTTGAAAATGTTGGAGAAGAGCTGCTATTTGTAGCTACAAGCGATATTGCCGCCAGAACCAAAGGCAGGTCAATGTTGCTCAGTGATTACAGCCCCCGTACTTCGCTAGGTTGGGTGCCAGCAAATCTGGGGATTGGTCCGCTGGGTCATATCGTAGAGAACATTCCTTACGGTTCAAGCGGAGATCTACGGCTGTTGCCTGACCACAATGCTGTAACTAGAATCCCGAGTATCGGAGAGAAACCACCGCTTAATATCGTTTTTGCGGATCTAATCGAACCAGATGGCACCCCGTGGGCGGCGTGTCCACGCACCTTCTTGAAAAAAGCAGTTGCCGAGCTTGCGGACACTTATGGGTTGAAGGCAAAAGTGACTTTTGAGCATGAATTTGTCGATATTTCAGATAACCGAGAACATCATCCCTTTTCGCTTGAAGAATTCCGGCGGGCGGAGCCAATGGGTACGCAACTGATGAATATCCTCAGTGCGGCAGGTTTGCAGCCAGAGACTTGGCTGCCCGAGTACGGGAGACACCAATTTGAGGTGACTTTGCAGCCAACCGACCCTGTAACTGCGGCAGATCGCGCTGTTTTGGTGCGGGAGATTGTTTATGACGTATTCGAACAAGCAGGAAAAGAAGCGAGTTTTGCGCCAACCGTTTCCCCCGGAAGTGCAGGCAACGGAGTGCATGTGCACTTTGGGCTGAGTGATTTAGAGGGCAATCAGATTTGTTTTGACTCTACTAAGCCCGGGAGGTTGAGTGATAAGGCTGCAAAGTTTGCTGCCGGAATCGTGAAATATGCTCCAGCGCTCACAGCTTTATTTGCACCTCTTGTCACGAGCTATGATCGTTTAGCACCGCACAACTGGTCTACTGCGCGGGCATTTTTAGGATTGCAAAACCGGGAAGCGCTTTTGAGAATCCCGCCAACCAATGAATTGGATGGTCGTGATCCAGCTCCACAACTGCATTTTGAATTCAGAGCAAGTGATATCGGCGTAAACCCTTGGATACTTGTTGGTATTATTCTGCGTGCGGGAATGCAAGGGTTGGCTGAAGATCTTCCGCCGCAACCAATTGTGATTGGTGAGCTAGATTTAGCAGGAGAACATATGGGCTTGTCTGAATTGCCACGTGACTTACAGTCAGCCTTGGAGTTGTTGTTGGCTAACGATGTTGTGAGCTCATGGTTCGCGCCTGAATTCTTAGCTACGTTTGAGGCAATTAAGCGAGATGAAATTGCTTTCTTGAAGGGACGCACTCCAAACGAATTATGTGAGGTATACAACAGTGTGTACTGACGTGAAATTGAATTTGGATGAGCTGGTGCTTTTTGATCATCACTGCCACGGAGTGGTAAATGAAGATTTGGACCGAGCCGGATTTGAAGAGCTAATCTCAGAATCTTCTGCACCGGCAGTAGCTGGGACTACTCGTTTTGATTCTCAAGTTGGCTTTGCTATACGACGCTTTTGTTCTGCACCTTTGGGAATATCAGATTTTTCAGAGCCAGACGAGTATCTACGCGTGAGACAAGAATTAGGGTCGAGCAAGGTTAATAGAATTCTCCTGGAAGCTAGCAAGATCAGCTATCTTGGGATTGAGACAGGACACCAACCGAAGTCTATTCTGTCACCGGAAGAGATGTCTGAAGCAGCTAGTGCTAAGGCTTATGAGATTGTTCGTCTCGAAAAAGTAGCGGAAACCGTAGCTTTTCAGCATTTAGAGGTAGGGGGAAACCCGTTTGAGTTATGGTCAAAAATCGTGGCTGAACTTGATAAAAGTCTTTGTCGAGCAATCGGGGTAAAAACTATTGCTGCTTATCGAGTTGGTCTTGACTTCCCTCATTCGCAACCGACCGACGATGAGGCGGTATTGGCCGTAGCAAATTGGTTTAAAACGCTTGAGCCTGGTCAGGTTCCGAGATTGGCGGATCCAGAGGTTATTAGGGCTTTAATTTGGTATGCCATTAAGAAAGAAACTGCAATCCAGTTTCACATCGGTTACGGTGATGATGACGTTGATTTGCATCGATGTAATCCATTGTTGCTGACCAATCTGATTCGAGCTGCAGCCGACTACGATGCTAGATTTATGCTGTTGCACTGTTACCCGTTTCATCGCGAAGCTGGATACTTGGCGGATGTTTTCCCTAGCGTTTATTTTGATGTGGGCCTCGCGATTAACTACACAGGTTCACGTAGTACCAGCGTAATAGCGGAGTCCCTGGAGCTTGCCCCGTTCGGGAAAATTCTATTTTCTTCGGATGCATTTGGGCTCCCGGAGCTTTATTACATTGGTGCCAAACTTTTCCGGGATGGTCTTGCGCGCGTTTTGCAGAGTTTTATAGACGAGCATCAATGGCCGCTGGCGGAAGCAGAGAGAGTCGCAAGCATGATTGGGTTCGAAAACGCGATTCGTGCTTATAAATTAGAGGGATAATTAGTGGAAAAGTTAAAACAAAAACTTTTTGTAGCGCTCGAAGCTGAACTGTCGGCTGCTAGTGAATTGCGATGGAAAGTGCATCAAGACCCTCGGATATCTGGCGAAGAAAGCGATACACTAGCGGCGTTTGAGGAGCATATCGGTTTTCAAGTGACGCCTACTGCGGAAACTGGCGGGTTTTGCAGACTTGGCCCAGATTATGGGCCAGCTATTGCGATTCGAGGAGAATTAGACGCCTTACCGATTGTAGAAGAGACAGGAGTTGCTAAAGCATCGAAGAATGGCGCAATGCATGCTTGCGGACACGACATACATTTGGCTGCTTTAGCAGCTGTAGTGCGGGCTGCGCGACAAGTCGAGCTGCCGGTCGCGTTGATCCCGGTATTGCAACCGCGTGAGGAGACATACCCTTCCGGGGCGTTAGATATTAAAAACAGTGGATTATTAGAAAAAGAAAAGGTAGCTTACGCTATTGGAGCTCATGTGCATCCAGGAATTCCAAAAGGTGAGGTAGCTTTAGGTTCTGGAGTTGTTAATGCGGCTGCTGGGGAACTGCATATCGAGATTGTCGGATCCGGTGGTCACGGTGCATATCCACATCAAGCTCAAGACGTGGTTGCTACGATAGCAGCGATTGCCACGGGCATACATGAGATAGTTCGCCGCAACGTTAATCCTATGCACCCGGCGTTAGTCAGCGTGGGGCAAATGATAGCTGACAGCGGTGCTCCAAATGTGCTGCCCGCTACGGGGAAAATCGCTGCGACTATACGGACAACCGGATCGGAAGACGCAAGTTATGTGGTCGCTGCTCTGGATAAGTACTGTAGCAGTGTCGCAACTGCTTATGGTGTATCAGCGAATCTAACCTATGTGGAGGGGGAGCCAGTGCTTGACAACGACCCGACACTCTGTGAGGAGATGAAGCAAGAGCTTAAACCGTGCGGGATATCTATCGGGGAGCCAATGCGGTCTCTAGGCGCAGATGATTTTTCCTTCTTCAGTTCAGTTGTGCCTTCGGTAATGGCTTTTGTCGGGGTAGAGAACCAGGTTTCAGCAGAAGGGGTTTCGTTGCATGACCCAAGGTTTTTGCCCGATGAGGATGCTGTGCGCAGGGTTGCACTCACAATGATGGCGGGATACCTTGCTGGTGTAAAGCTGCTGCAGATAGACTAATTTTGTTCTATCTGAAGTCGTATAGCGTCTAGTTTTTCAAGACGAGCTGTACCTTCTTTGTCTAAATGCTCTGAGACTTGATTGCATAGCAACTCGGTGACAGCTAGAAGAGCGACAGAACTGTCATTCGTATTTCCTGTTACGACTTCCGCGGGAATAACCGCGTCAGAAAAACCGGTGATTGGGGAGAGCCACTTGTCTGTAAAAAGCAGGAGTTTTAACCCTTGATTTTTTGCGGCTTGTGCAATTTGCAGGGTGTGTTTACTGTATCTACGAACGTCATAGACGCAGAGAACGTCTCCTTTTTTAGCATCGCACAGTGCGGCTGCTGCCAAAACGGATTTAACCGGTAGCTCACTGACATGAGGCCTTAATTGGGTAAGTTGTAATACGAGATGTGCAGCAGCAATTTCTGAGTAGTCGCCACCCACCGCAAAAATTCTACGCTTTGCGTCACTTAAGTACTGGACGGCCTGATTTAAATCTTTTAACGGAATAGTGTTTAGTGAGGATGCGACTGCTGAAACGAGAGTTTGAGTCTGCGAGTTTTCCTTTTGGTGGGTGACTTGTTGCAGAGTGGAGGTTTCCCGTTCGCTGAGTTCAACTCTAAGCGCATCCTGAAAATCTTTAAAACTATTGAACCCAAGATCTTTCGTGAAGCGAATAACTGTAGGGCCGCTAACTCCCGATACCTCTGCCAATTCTGCGACAGTAGAAAGCCCCGCGGCAGGGTAATTAGCAAGCAGAGCTCGCACAATTTTTTGTGCGGAACGTGTAAGTTTTAGTTCGCCTGAAACTAGTTTCAACGCGATGTTCGAGGATTCGCTCACCTTATCTATTATGCCGTTTAAGTATTAAAATCTGTTCTACTAGGGAAAACTACAGTGCTGGTTGATGCTTGATTTGAGCTCCATATCACCAAGATAGGGTTGGTGAGTTAATAATATTAGGGCACCCCTCCTCGCACGGAAGGGGCGCCCTAGTTGTTGGCCGTGGATGCCGCTGCTGCGCAGCGGAGCTTGAGGCTAGTCTTGCAGTTCGATGCCTGCTGCGTCGCGGTGCCAGTTGTCACCCGGCTTTGAGACCAGGATGAGAATGCCCTCAATCAAGCCCCAGATTGCTGACACGAATGACAGCATGCCGATGCTCAGCACGGTAATCAACAACTGAGCTACTGCCTTGCCAGTGAAGCCGAGATAGAAGTTATGCACACCGAAGGTGCCGAGCAAAATACCCAGGATGCCGGCGACAATCTTAGACTTGGCGTTGCTCGCAGCGGGGGCAGTTTGCGCGTAGCCCTGAGCAGCTTGCGCGTAGCCCTGGCCAGGCTGCGCGTAACCCTGTGCCGGCTGCTGATACTGTGGCGCGGCCTGCTGATACTGTGGCGCGGCCTGCTGATACTGTGGCGCGGCCTGCTGATAGCCCGGTGCGCTCGGTGTTGTCTGCGGCTGTTGGTAGTTCGCCCCTGCCGGAGGTGCCGCGTACTGTGGCGCAGCAGGTGCTGCAGGAGGGGTTGGCGCAGCAGCAGGAGTCACTGGCTCCTCAGCTGGCGCAGCGGCGGCTGCCGCGGTTGTTGCAGGTTGAGCCGCTGCCGTGGTCCCGGTGGAAGCTGCTGCTGCGGTTTCCGGTGCCGCGGTTGCTGCAGAGGTAGCGACCTCCGGGGCTGTTGCCGCCGCTTTCTGTTTAGCCGCCTCAGCAGCGTCAGGGGCGTGGTTTTCGTTGACAGACATAAGAACTCCTAAAAAACTTATTACCCAGATTCTATCCCGTGAGTCTGGGTAGCGTAAAGGGCTCGGCGGCGCTGCGAAACTGTTGTCACAGCCCGCCTAAAATTAAGAAATCCACAAAATTTAATAAAAATGATTGACATATAAGCAACCATAGGAGTATCTTCTTAGGTAATTCAGCAAAGATTGCTGGATGGTGCTAAGCATCTTAGTGCAACCGAAGGATTCGACGATGAAAACAGTAAAACCCGCAACCAAATGGGTAATGCTCGCGATTTCCTACGTCATTCTGGTGACCTGCTTCGTGCCATACATCAGCTGGGGCTTGCACCTGACGGAGATCCAACAAGAAATCGGCCTGTCTGACTCACAAGCAGGCTTGCTCAACTCCATAACCGCGCTGTTTGGCGGGGTTATCCTCCCGTTCGCAGGCATGATTGGTGACCGCATCGGCATCAAGAAAATCATCCTGCTGGGAGTCGCAGCCGCGGCACTCGGGCAGTTAGTGTTCGCACTGGCACCCAACTTCGCGCTGCTGCTCACCGGGCGCGCCATCACCGGCATCGGTGTCGGGCTGCTGTTTGTTGGCCCCTACACGATGGCGGTTAATTGGTTCGAGCGTGAGCGCAAAAACGGTGTCGCTCTCGGCATCATGTTCACCAGCGACGGAGTCGGCACCGCTTTCGCGTTCTATATCTTCGCGCTGCTGCTGCTGGCGCTCGGGTGGCGACAGGGCGCACTCGCTGGCGCCGGCCTGATGGCGGTGGTCTTCATTTTCGCGCTGCTGCTGCAAGACGCGCCCAAATATGACGCGGGCGCTACAACAGAGCAGCTGTCTCTGCCGCAAATCTTTTCGAGCCGCAACGTGATTGTTGCGGCTTTGTTCTTTATCGGGGAGTGGGGCATCTTTGCGATGGTCGCCACCTGGATGCCGACAATTCTCACTGAAAATGCCGGCTGGGATGCCGAACTCGCCGGCCTCTTCTCCTCCCTCTACGTGCTCATCGGCATGATTACTGCAATCGGCTTCGGGCTGTTCTCAGACCGGCTCGGCGCCCGCAAAATGCTTATCGTCGCCGCCGGAGCTGGCATGACGCTGTTTATGCTGCTGCTCACCCTCGCGGTGCAGGCAGAAAACTACAGTCTCGCAGTAATCGCTTTGCCGCTCGTCGGCCTCGCCGTCTACACCGGAATGCCGCTCGCGCTGGCTCTCGCAGCTGAATCAGTGCCGCAGGGGCAAGCCGGCGGAGCGACCGGGGTGATCCTCGGTATCGGCTTCGTCGTGGGCGGTGTCGTGTACCCATACGTAATGGGCCTCATCAAAGAAACCACCGGAGAATTCACCATTGGTTTCTTCGCCATAGTCGCGGCAACGTTCGTGCTGAACTTCATCGCCGCTATCTTCGCTAAAAACACCAGGTTGCCGCAATCGCAGGCAAGCTAAACATCGAAGGAGATAACAATGCACACCACAATTCCTACCCCGGTAGAAAAACTGTTTATTAACGGGGAATACACCCTCGGTAAAACAACAGACCGTTACGATGTCATCAGCCCCGCAACCGGCGAACAAATCGCGGCGCTGCCGGTGCCAACCGCGGCGGATCTTGACGCTGCCATCACCGCAGCCCGCGCCGCGCAACGGGAATGGCGCAAACTCAGCGTCGCAGACCGCGCCAAAATCTGTCACCGCGTCGGCGATAAAATCGCAGAGCACGTCGCTGAGCTGGCGGCGCTGCAAACCCTCGAACAGGGCAAACCCCTCGCCGAATCAATCGCCGACATTAGCGAAGCGGCAGAGCTGTTTCACCTGCACGCGGAAGACGCGCTCAGGCTGTTTGGGGAAACCATCCCGTCGACTGATCCACAAAAAGTAATGTACACCTGGCATCAGGCGGTCGGCACCTGGGCGATTATTACGCCGTGGAACTTCCCGTTCCTGATGTTCGCCGAGTTTGCCGCGCCGGGACTCGCAACCGGCAACGCCCTCGTCGTGAAACCGCCGACGCACACCTCCCTCACCGTGCTTAAAGCCATGGAGCTGCTCGTGGAAGCGGGTGTGCCGGCAGGGCTCGTAAACATTCTGCCGGGCGAGGGCGATTTCGGTGCGAAGCTCGTTGCACACCCCGGCATTGACGCGATCGGGTTTATCGGATCCTCCGCAACCGGCGCGAAAATCCAGGCGCTCGCGGGGTTGAAACGTTCCGTGATGGAGTGCTCCGGCAACGGCCCGGTCGTGGTGCTCGAAGACGCCAACATGCAGCGCGCCGCCAAAGCCGCGGTAGACTCCGCTTTCTACTGCGGCGGCCAGGTGTGCTGCGCCACCGAGCGAGTCATCGTGCACAAAGACGCCCAAGATGCCTTCTTGGAGGCGGCAATCGCATACGCCACAGACACCGTCAAACTCGGTGACCCCTTCGGTGAGGGAGTGAACCTTGGTTGTCTCAACAACGAAGCGGTTGCGGCGAAGATGGATCGGCACCTCGCCGAGGCGCGCGACCGCGGCTTTGACATTGTGATGGGCGGGGGCCGCGCCGACGGTTTCGCAACCAACCTCTTCTACGAGTTCACAATCGTCAACAATGTCGCCGAAGACTCCCTGCTGTCACGGGAAGAATCATTCGGGCCAGTGCTGCCGATTATCGTCGCAGAAAACGACGATGACGCATTGCGGATCGCCAACGCCGACGCGCTCGGTCTGCAATCGGCGGTGTTCACCAACGACATCAACCGCGGCTTCCGCTTCCTGCAGGAGCTGGAAACCGGACAGGTGCTGCTAAATGAATCCAACGGCTGGTGGGATATCAACATGCCGTTCGGCGGTGCCGGTGGTAAAGGCACCGGCTGGGGGCGCATCGGCGGCATTCACACGCTGCGAGATATGACAGACCTGCGCACCTCCATCATCCATATTGGAGACTAGCAGCTAACGAGGCCGCCGCTGCGGCACAAGGCTACAGTGTTTGAGTGGGGCAACGCAGTAGCGCCGCAGCGGCTCAGCATAAAAAGTGTGGCAGGGAGGGGTCATCCCCCTGCTACGCTTTTTATGTACGAACCCAAACCGGGTCGGCTGATCCACACAATAATTACCCTGATTTACAACCCCGAAGCGTAAAACGATGAACACCCAGAACTATAAAACCGAGCCGCTCGCGTTAGACGAAATCGACCGTAAAATCATTGCGGCGCTGCAAAAAGACGGCCGTAAGCCGTTTAGCGTGCTCGCGGAAGAGCTGGGGGTGCCGGCATCGTCGGTGCGGTACCGGCTGCAGCGGATGCAAGACACCGGGCAGTTTCAGATTGTGGGCATCGCCAACCCGCTCAACATCGGGTTTGAGCGGCTCGCCATGCTCGGCATTAAGTGCGAAGCTGGCAAAGCCCCCGAAATCTGCGAAGAAATCAGCAAGTTTGCGGAAACCAGCTACGTGGTGCTCGCCAGCGGCACCTTCGACGCGATGGTTGAGGTGGTGTGCCGCGACATCGAGCACTTCACCGACTTCCTGTTTAACCGGCTGCAAAAAGTGCCGGGAGTTGTCGGCACCGAAACCTTCTTCGTGCTCAAAGCATACAAGCTCTCCTACGGCTGGGGAGTTGCGGATCAGCACGACTAAGCCAAAACAGCGGAAAATCAAGGTCTGCAGCCGAACTCCTCCAGGTAGTGACTACTAGTAGTGAGTAGGTAGTGACTATATGGGGGAGTTGCGGTATAGTTGTGTATACGGCATCGTGTTAGTCACCTTGAGTGATTGGTGAGGGCGTAAAGGAGAGTGCGATGCGGGCACAGGAAATCCAAGAACTGGTTGCACACCTGCGGTTGATTGGTAAAGATACCTCAAAAATCGAGGTTAAAAGCGGGGTTGGTAAGAGTATTCTAGAGACCCTGAGCGCTTTCTCAAATACCACTGGTGGGTTGATAATAGTGGGACTGAGCGAACATGACGGGTTTCAACCGGTAGCTGGGTTCGAGGCTGCAAAGGCAGAAAATCAGCTGCAAACAATGGCTCAGAAGTTGCATCCACCAGTGCACGCGGTGATTGAGAGGGCGGTGTTAGACGATGCCACAATAGTGGTGGCAGAAATCCCTGAAATGCCGCAGTACGATAAGCCTTGCTATGTGAGAGACAGGGGGATGTATGCTGGCAGTTATAGGCGCAGCAATGATGGCGATCAGCGCCTAACAGAGTATGAAGTAAACCGCTTAAAAGAGGAAAAGACACAGCCGAAATGGGATGAAGAGCCTGTTTTAGCGGCCGACATTGAAAAACTCGATGCGGCGGTTTTAACAATGTTTATGCGGCGGGAGCGTCGTGATCGCCCAAACACTTTTAAAAACGGTGACACGGTTGCGCTGCAGCGGTTGGGAGTTTTGCGGGAGGGGGCACCAACACTTGCAGCGCTGCTCGCGATGGGAGAGTATCCGCAAGAATTTTTCCGGCGCTTAACCGTGACCTTTGCGCTTTACCCGGGCACAGATCGCGGTGAAGTGCTTGCCGGGGAGAGGCTTTTAGACAGCAAAACCCTCGCCGGGTCAATTCCTGAACTGGTGGAGCAGACACTGGCGCTGGTGAAGCAAAATATGCGAGTTGCGGCGTATATGGAGAATGCACAGCGTAAAAATATTCCTGACTATCCGATGGAAGCAGTGCGTGAAGCGATAGTAAACGCCCTGATGCACCGTGACTATTCACCACAGGCGCGAGGGTCGCAGGTGCAGGTGGATATGTTTGTAGATCGCCTGGAAATTCAAAACCCGGGCGGCCTTTACGGCGCAGTTACGGTTGATCGGTTAGGCAACGAATCGGTTAGCTCAACCAGAAATCAAACGCTTTCCTACCTGCTTGAAAATATTAAAGACGCTGACAATCGCTTAGTTGCGGAGAACCGCGGCTCCGGCATAGCGGTGATTAACAGAGCATTGCAGGATTCACTCATGCCGCCCGCGAAAATTGAAAGCAATATTAGCTTTTTCAGAATCACTTTCTATAAACGGCGGGTGGCGCTAACCGAGCGGCGGGCAACCGCAAAAGACTATATTTTGCGACAGCTGGAAGAGCGTGCAAGTGTCAGTGTTGGTGAACTGCTGGCAGGTGGACAATATAGCCGCGGCGGCCTCCAAAAAGCACTCAGTGAGTTAGTGGCGGCAAAGGTGATTGAAAAAACCGAACCCAGCCGCAGCCCAAAACAGCGGTATCGCATGAAAACTAACTAGGCTACGGTGTTTGCGGTGCCGCTAAAGGCGCTTTGGCGCCGACCTGTTTTGCTGTGCCGTACTGAACACTTCGTAAAAGATGCAAAACCCAGGAAAATCAAGGTCTGCAACTGAACTCCTCCAGGTAGTGACTACTAGTAGTGAGTAGGTAGTGACTATATGGGGGGAGTTCACCTTATCACAACCAGTAAATGGAGCCGATGACGAGAATCGAACTCGCACTCTCAGCTTGGGAAGCTGATGTTCTACCACTAAACTACATCGGCGGGCTACCGTCACCGCTTCGCGCCGCAGCGCAACTGTGACCAGTAACTTAACCAGTGTATCAGGTAATTAAACCCAAGTCACGCGCCTTCACCAGCGCCGCGGTGCGGCTCGTCACTCCGAGCTTCGCGTAGATCCGCGCCAAATGCGTTTTTACCGTGGTCGCCCCGATAAACAACTGCGCGCTAATCTCCTTATTGCTCGCCCCACTCGCCAGCGCCCGCAAAACCTCCAGCTCCCGCTGCGTTAGCTCCGGTTGCGGATCACGCATCCGATTCACCAGCTTCTCCGCCACCAGCGGCGCAATCACCGAGCTCCCGCTCGCCGCTGCCCGGGCCGCGCGCAATAACTCCGCAGGCGCCGCGTCTTTCAGCAGATACCCCTGCGCGCCCGCGGCAATCGCCTCCACAATATCTGTGTCGTCGGCGTAGTTGGTGAGCACCAAAATCGCCGGTGGCTGCGGCAGGCTGTGTAGCTGGCAGATCGCCTCAACCCCGCTTAACCCCTCCGGGAAGCGCAGATCCATCGTCACGAGATCCGGCTGCAGCTCCGCCACGAGCGGGAGTGCGGCGGCGGCGCGATCCGCCTCGCCCACAACCTCGAAACCCGGATCCTGCGCGAACACCGCCTGCAGGCCGCTGCGCACAATCGGATGGTCGTCAACAATAATCATGCGAATCACAGTGAACCTCCAGTCTGCTCTGCCGCAAGTGGCAGCGTCACCGAAATCAAGCAGCCGGCACCCGGCTCCGTAATCACCGCCAGATTGCCGCCGAGCAACTGCACCCGGTCAGCCAAAAGCTTCAACCCCCAGCCGCCGTCAGGCTGCACCGCCGCGGTCAGCTGCTGATCGTAATCAAAGCCCACGCCATCGTCGTCAATCTCAAGGTGCACCTCGCCGTCACCCGCGGTAAGCCGCACCTCGCAGTGCTGCGCCGCCGCGTGCTGCACCACGTTTTCGAGCGACGCCTGGCAGATGCGTAGCAGTGTGGTGTCGTACGACATGGGCAGGGAGTGGCCGGTGAGGTCGCAGCGCAGTGTGAAAACTGTGGGTGTCGCCGCTGTCAGGGTACCGGTCGCCGCTGCCAGGGCGCCATCGGGCGCACTCGCGGCGCTGAGCGCAGTCGCGGTGGCCTGCGCGGCGCGGGCGGCGCTGTGCTGGGCGGCGCGATCCACCACCTGCTGCAATGCCGCGGGCAAAGAGTTACCGCTTAAATCAGCCGGAGCCTTCAGCTCGGAGATAAAGCTGCGGGTTTCGGCGAGGGAGTGTGCGGCGGCGGCGCGGGCGAGCTCGATGTTTTTGGCGGCGTGCTGCGGATTGCTCGCCGCCAGCTGCAGAAACAGTTGAATACTCGATAGCGACTGCGCCACGGTGTCGTGCAGCTCCGCCGCGATGCGACTGCGCTCGGCCAAAACCCCGGCACGATGCTCCGAATCGGCGAGCTGCTGGCGGGCCGCGGTGAGCTCCGCCAGCGCCCGAGATTTAGCGTCACCCGCGGTCAGCAGGCTGCGCAGCAAAACCGACAGCAGTGTGATAACCGCGAAGGCGATAAGTGGCCCGAGCAGGGTAAACGGCGACCAGCTGTGGTGCATCAGCTCCCCGCCAATGGTGCCGACGGTCAGCACCGCGGCCGCGATGAAACCCGGCACGGGCGGCAACAGCCAGTAGCTTTTCAGCACCAGCAGAAACAGTAGATAGCTGGCGTAGGGGCTGTCGGCAATCACCATGGCCCATAGCGAACTGAAGATTACGAGGTACACCACAACCCGCCAGTTGGTGCGGGTCGCGGGGCGCAGCAGCGAAACTCCGTTGCGCGTCAGCCAATAGCTGCCCAACAGGAGTTGCAGCGCGCTTAACAGTGAAAAGGTCAGGATTCTCAGGCGCTGTGGATCCGCCTCCACAAACGCTAGTACACTCGGCAGTGACAGCAGCGCCACCGCACACGCGAGCATCGCAATCTCCCGCAGCCGGGTCGCGGTGGCTGTTGTGCTCCCGGTAGCAGCGGTCGCTGCAGACGTGTTGCCTGCGATACCAGTGGCGGTTGCAGCTGCCGGAGCTGCTGTGCCGAGGAATCTGTGAGACATATTCTCAGCCTAGCTGGCTTGTAGTTGCAGTTGCCACCGTAAACAGTGCAAAAATCCTCCGTGAACCTGGAAATCACCCAAAAGTATGACGTTTTGCGCAATTTTGCGGGTATCCCGCAGCAAGCGCCCGGAAGAATTAGAGCATGTATTTAGCGCTGCGGGAATTTAAGTTTGCCAAGGGACGTTTTTCTCTGATCGTGGTTGTTGTTGCCCTGATGACCCTCCTGGTTGGGTTCTTGACCGGTATTGCCGGAGGGCTTGCAGGTCAGAACATTTCTGCATTGCTGCGCACCGGGGCCGACCAGGTTGTTTTTGCTGCTGCGACAGAGGAGCGGAAAATGTCGTACGCAGAATCAGTAATTTCTGCAGACGCAGCGAAGCAATGGGAGGAGATTGATGGCGTTCGGGCAACTCCGTTAAGCATTGTAAACGGTGCGATTGAGGCGGGCAACGCAAAGAAAGCCATCGCGCTGTTTGCGGGGGTGGATCCTGACGGCGCCGCGGTGTCTAAGGGCAGCGACATTGTGCTCGGCACTGAAACCGCCGCAGCGCTGGGGGTTGTCGTCGGTGACAGCGTGACCTTGGCTGGTGCAGAACTGCGGGTAGCCGAGGTGACCACTGATGAATTTTATTCCCATTTGCCGGTAGCCTGGGCTTCTCTAGAAACCGCTCAAGAGTTTTCACAGAGCACCCGCCAGGAAATTCCTTATGCAACCGTGATGCTGCTGCATCAAGAAAGTGACGCAGCTAATTCTGCGGTTGCGGTTGCTGACGTTGCTGCAGCGACTGAGACGCAAGCAGAGCCGATACTTTTATCACTGCTAACCCTTGATGCTTTTAAGGCACAGCTGGGGTCTTTGGGTATGATGATCGGCATGCTGATTGCGATTGCCGCTTTGGTGATCGGGGTTTTCTTCCTGGTGTGGTCAATGCAGCGGCAGCGGGACATTGCGGTTCTGAAAGCACTGGGAGCCAAAACCTCGTGGCTGGTGCGTGACAGTATCGGGCAGGCGTTGCTGGTGCTGGTGCTCGGCGTGCTGGTGGGCGCCGCAGCCAACTTCGCGCTGGGAGCCGCGGTTAGCAGCAGCAACATTCCTTTTGTGTCCGGCGTGCTGCCGGTGCTGATCCCCGGGATTTTAATGATTATTGCGGGTCTTTTGGGGGCGCTGGTGTCGCTTAGGCAGATTGTGAAAGCTGACCCGAATGCTGCTTTGCAGGCATCCGGCGGCTGAACGCAGATTGACGTGATCCACCACCAGATATCCTCCAAAAGGATGACCTTAAACCGGCCTTTTTGCGGTTTTCGGCAGCTTCGCACGCGAGCAAACTGGAAGTATGTTTCTAGCAATTCGTGAATTAAAGTTTGCCAAGGGTCGGTTTTCCCTCATCGTCACAGTTGTTGCGCTGATGACGCTGCTGGTCGGTTTCCTCACCGGACTCACAGGTGGTCTCGCCAGCCAAAACATTTCAGCCTTGTTGCGTACCGGCGCAGATCGCGTGGTGCTGAGTGCGCCGACCGCAGACAAAAAACTGTCTTACGCAGAGTCTGCGATTTCCGCTGATGCCGTCGCCGAGTGGCAGCAAGTTGCTGGAGTCGAGGTAACTCCGCTGAGCATTGTGAACGGTGCTCTAGAGGGAGAAACAGCTAAGAAGTCGTTGGTGCTTTTTGCGGGTGTGGATCCTGATGGCGCCGCAGTTGCCGCCGGCTCTGAAGTGGTGCTCGGTGAGGGCACCGCCGCCGAGCTCGGTGTTGCAATTGGTGACAGCGTGACGCTCGCCGGCACTGAGCTGACTGTGGCCGATATTACTCGTGACGAGTACTATTCGCACCGCGAAGTAGCTTGGGTGTCACTTGAGGCCGCGCATGAGTTTCAACAGCGCACTCGCCAAGATGCAGGTTACACCTCAGTGCTGTTGCTGCGGGAAACCGGGCAGGTCGGTGCGGTAGCAGCGGGCGTTGAAGTTGGTGATACTGCGGCTATCGACAGTGCAGCGACGCACTCCAGCGGCGCTGCGGCGCTCAGTGCTGACCAGGTTGCGACGCAGCTTGCCGAAACGCAGGCGCTCACCGCAACTCAGGCGGAGCCGCTGCTGATGTCACTGTTAGCTCTGGAGTCTTTCAAATCAGAAATTGGTTCACTGGGTATGATGATTGGCATGCTGGTGGTTATCGCTACCCTCGCGATCGGGGTTTTCTTCCTGGTGTGGTCAATGCAGCGGCAGCGCGACATTGCGGTTTTGAAAGCACTGGGAGCCAAAACCTCGTGGCTGGTACGTGACAGTATCGGGCAGGCGTTGCTGGTGCTGGTGCTCGGCGTGCTGGTGGGCGGCGTTGCAAACTTCGCGCTGGGGGCAGCGGTGAGCCAGAGTCTGCCGTTTGTTTCTGGGCTGTTACCGGTTGCGCTGCCGGCCGCGCTGATGGTGATAGCCGGGCTTTTGGGAGCGCTGGTGTCGCTGCGGCAGATTGTGAAGGCGGATCCAAACAGCGCACTGCAGGCTGCGGGAGCATAGGTCATCAACACTCAGGGTACAAACACCTCTTTACAAAATAAGAAAGAAGCATATAATGCTAAAGATTAAAGACGTAGAGCTAATCTACCCCGACGGTAACAGCGAGATTGTGGCGCTTAAGCGGGTGAGCTTGCAGGTTGCTGCAGGGGAAATGGTGGCGATTACCGGCCCGAGCGGTTCGGGTAAGTCAAGCCTGTTGGCGGTTGCGGCAACGCTGCAGCAACCAAACAGTGGCAGTGTCGAAATTGCTGGCATTGATACCACCGGGATGAGCAGCGCAGAACTGTCAAAGCTGCGCCGCGAACAGTTGGGTATTATTTTTCAGGCCCCGAACCTTATCCCGTCGTTGACCGTCGCGGAGCAGCTGGAAATTGCGGCTGAATTGCGTGGGGCGCAGCGCGGCACGGAGGCACGGGAAGCGGTGCGGGAGCGGATTGCGGAGCTGTTGCGGGCAGTGGATATGGCGGATCACGCCCGAAAGCGCCCGAGTGAACTTTCTGGTGGGCAGCGGCAGCGGGTGAACATTGCCCGGGCATTGATGAACTCGCCTAAGGTTTTGTTAGTTGACGAACCGACCAGTGCGTTAGATAGCGCGCGCAGTGAAGCGGTGATGGGTTTGTTAAAGCAGCTCACTGTGGACTTTAATCTCGCAACCGTGGTGGTTACTCACGATCGTGAGCAGCTGCACTGGTGTGACACCGAGTACGTCATGATCGACGGGGTGCTCACCCCGGCAGCGCAACCTGCAGCTGCCTAGCCGGGTATACGCGGCTTCCCGGTATGAATGCCGTGGCGCGGTGCTAACTCGCGTTATAGGTAAAGGGCAGGCATCGCGGCGCTTAGCGATTACCGCGGAAATGATTGGGGCGGCCCGCTTCGGGCCGCCCTTTTAGCGACTGAGGAATTTGGGTGAGCCTATTGGCAAACTTTCATGGAGTTAACGCGCTCACGTGCAACCTCAGCTGTC
Organism: Canibacter oris; assembly: GCF_014197205.1. GTDB lineage: Bacteria > Actinomycetota > Actinomycetes > Actinomycetales > Microbacteriaceae > Canibacter > Canibacter oris. The sequence continues at coordinate 44,317 of NZ_JACIFD010000003.1, read as the reverse complement.
CACGGCACGGTGACCCCGGCATCGCCGAGCTCTGCAGCTAGCAGCAGCGCGGTTTCCCGGGCGTAACCGTCAGTGACCCCGGAGTTATTGAGCTGGATGCTGACAGTGAAATTTGTTTCTGGGTCGTGGAAAGTGGCGCCGACTGCGCCAGGCAGCCAGCTGGAACGGCCATAAAGCGGGCCAATCTTTTCAGCGGCGAGAGCTGTTTCGCTGTAAGGCACCTGACCCGGATCCGCAACCGGACCCTCCTCGGTGATGTTGCCCGACTCATCGCGCTTCGGATTTGCCAGGCTGTGCGGGGTGTTTAGCTCCGCAAACAGGCGTTGGTTACCATAGTGCCCATCAAATAATAGGGTGTAGAAGTTTTTCAAATCACCCACTGTGGTAATGGTTGCGCCAGCACCGGCGAGGAAGCTCGGGGAGACCTCGGTGAGCTGCTGCGGTTCAACATCGCAGCTAGGTGCGCCCGGGGCGCCCGGGTAAGCCAGCGGGGTGAGGCTCTGCTCTGGCAGAGTGGCGTTTTTCAGCTCCGGGTAGTAAGTGGAGTGCATGTTAGCTGGTTTGAAAATGCGAGTCTCGAGCAGTTCGCTGCTGGATTGTGAGCTCAGGGTACGTGCCAGCTTTAAGCCCAGGACAGCGTTGGTATCGCTCAGGTGATAGTCAAGACCAGCGTGCGGCACCGGGGAGTGCGCAGCAGACTCGGCAAGCAGCTCATTTTCACTCCACGGGCGAGCCGGGGTGTTTAACACCTGTGGCAGCAGCTTGCCTTTGTAGTCAGCGAAGCGGCTATTGCCGTCACACAGCTGGCGGTAGGTGGTGTCAGCCAGCAGAGGCTCCTGCCGTGGGGTTTTATCGGTGATTTTCTCGTCGAATCCGAACAGTTTATCGTTGGCGAGTTCTAACAACAGTGCGCAGGTCGCCGGGGCGGTTTGCTGCCCGGCACGAACCAGAGTTTGCGCGGAAACCCCCTCACCGTAGCCTCTCACATACGCGGTTCCGTCGGGGAGCCACACTCCTACAATTGCCTCGGTGGCGTGCGCCCCGGTGAGAGCGTCGTTCACAATCGCGTCGACTTTTTCTTGCACTGCGGCGCTCGCGGTGGTGACCTCGGCGGCGCCGGAAGTTTGAGCTTCACCATTGCAGCCGGAGAGAACCAGCGCGAGGGACGCGGCGCCTGCGGTGACCGCGGTGCGGATGGAAGTTTTCGCTACTGACACAATCTCGCCTCTTCTGAAACGTACATATTCTCACAAAATTCTACCCTGTAACCCTAGTAATTCGGCGTGTATTTCGTCAGATGATGCTGCGCTAAACCTAGCACCCTGGCTATTGTAGTTGTGTGGCAGTATTTTCAGACGAAATTGTGGAGCGCGTAACCGCGCATATGAATGACGACCACAGCGCTGACAACTTGCTGATTGTGCGCGCTAACGGATACCCGGAAGCAACCTCAGCAACCATGACCGGCCTTGACGAGCACGCGGCTTTTTGGCGGGTCACTGACGCAGCTGGGGAGCACGAGTTGCGGGTTGCGTGGCCGAACGGTCCGATTAGTGAGCGCCCAGAGATTCGGCGTGAGGTTGTGGTGCTGTTTGAGGCAGCAGCTGAGGCTTTAGGAGTAAAGGTGGAACCACGCGAAGAGCATGCACACGGCGAGCATGGAGCACACGACGGTCATGAGCATGGCGGTCATCACCGACATGGCGCGCATGGTGCAGCAGCGGGAGCTCCGGCAGATGGCAGTGAGCTGGCGGGGGAAAAGCCGTTTTCTGTGGTGATTCGCGAGAGCAGCTGGAGCGCGCACGGCGACAGCGAGGGCGCCGACTTTATGGCAAATATTATGCGGGGAGTCGCGCCGCTGGCAGATTACGAAGAGCTGGTCGCGCAGCACTACCCACTGTATGTTGCCCTGGAAGAAACCGGTGAGCTGTTGCTGCAGGACGAACGCACCGCAAAGTTTATGGCACCTGGCCTGACTAACCGCGCCGCGGCGCTGGAAAAAGACCTGGAGCACCTCTGGGGCGCCCAGTGGCGCGAACGCGTTGAGCCGGTGCAGTCAACCGCTGAGTACGTTGCGCGGATTCGTGAGATTGCCGCGGAGGGCTGGCTGCCGGGCATCGTGGCGCAGCACTACACTCGCTACCTCGGTGACCTCTCAGGCGGACAGATGATTGCTCGCCGGATGCGTAAACAACACGGCTTTGAGAGCGACGGAGTAGCGTTCTATGAGTTTGATGAGCTCGGTGATTTGACGGAGTTTAAAGAGCAGTATCGGGCTTGGCTGGATGAGCTCGGTGCGAGCATGGATGAGGAGGAACGGCAGCGCTTCTTAGCGGAGGTGCAGCTTGCCTATGACTTCAACACCCGCATGTTCATTGATCTGGCTGCGAAGAAAGCTGCGGCAGCAGAATAGCAGCTGTGGTGAGCGACAAACGTAAAGCTGCGTCGTGTAAGCGCACACGGTACTGCCGGCTCGGAGCATTGGCTCCGGGCCGGAGTGCGTTTTACGAGAGGCTGCGTTGGGGGATCTCGCCCTCTAGCCGAGTCAGATTTTCGCGGATAAACCGCTGCACGCTGGTGTCGATAATGATGTCGCGCGGCGCCAGCGGGCGGGTCAGATAGATGCCCTCCAGGCTGCGCACCCGACTGAGCGCCACATAGGTTTGCCCGGCTGAGAAAACCCGGGTGCCGAGATCAATAATGGCGCGGTCATAGGTGTGCCCCTGCGATTTGTGAATTGTCACTGCCCAGGCGAGCCGCAGCGGAAACTGCTCAAACTCCGCAACCACCTCTTTTTCTAGCTTTTTGGTTTCGGCGTCGTAGTGATACTGGTTTCGCTCCCAGCTGGTCGGCTCCACCTCGTGAATATCGCCGTCAACCTCAACCCACACGTTTTTATTAATGCGTGACACCACGCCCAGGGTGCCGTTCACCCACCGCCCCTCCGGGTCATTGCGCAAAAACATCACCTGGGCGCCGACTTTGAGCCGCAGTGTTTCGTCGGCGGGGTAGCTGTTTTCACTAAAACTCCCTGTGACCTCCGCTTGCGCCTTCAGCTCTTTACCCGGCAGCTTTGCGAGCTCGCGTTCATTGATTTCTTTCACCGCGCGGTTCGTCGTGGCGAGAGTTATGGTGCCCTCCACGGGCGCCGGTCGTGCCCCGGCCGCATTCAGCTCCGCTGCCATTGCAGAATCGACCTGGCCGATCCGCACCGCATTCAAAATTTCCTTAAAACGATCATCGCGCTGTCGCAAAATTTCGGTGAGTTCTACCACGCTAACCGGCGCGTCATGCCATACCTTGGCGTCAAAAAACCACAGCGACGGGTAGGTGTCTTTGTAGTATGCGATTTCGTGCGGATCGCGCGGCTGCACGGGCGGTAACTGGTATGGGTCGCCGAACATTACAATCTGTACCCCGCCGAAAGGGTCGAAAGGTTTTTTGCGAGCCTGACGCAGCGCGCGGTCGATGCCATCCATGAGGTCAGCTGAAACCATCGAAATCTCATCAATAACCAGGGTTGTCAGTGCTTGCAGCAGTTTCTTCAGCTCCCGGGTTTGAGTCAGTTCATGATCGGCGATAACCCCGGTCGGGAGTTTCAGCAGGGAGTGGATTGTCTGCCCGCCAACATTCAGCGCGGCGACACCGGTGGGGGCGCAGATTGCCAGGGTTTTACTGGAGTTTTGTGCGAGATGGTTAAGCAGCGTGGATTTTCCGGTACCGGCGCGTCCGGTGATGAAGAGGTGTTCCCGGGTGGTTTCGATGCGGTTGAATACGGCCTGCTGTTCGGCCGTGAGAGTAATTTTCTTCCGCATAGTGTTAATGGTAGCGCGCGGTGGCGAGATCCACACCCTAAAGCTTAAAGTTGAGTGAGAAAGGCTCAAGTTTTTGCCGCTCAAACTTGACACGGATTGACTCAAATGTGAGAATTGAGTGTGTAAGGCTCAACTTAGGAGCCCCGAGAGCACTCTCGGCCAGTAGCATTGGTCGCAGCGCGACCGCAGAGAAACAAGGAGAAAACACATGTCACGTGCAGTAGGCATTGACCTCGGAACCACCAACTCGGTAGTTGCCGTACTCGAGGGTGGCGAGCCAAAAGTAATCGCAAACGCAGAGGGCGCCCGCACCACCCCATCAATCGTGGCGTTCGCAAAAGATGGCGAGGTGCTGGTTGGTGAAACCGCAAAGCGCCAGGCCGTAACCAACGTTGACCGCACCTACGCCTCAGTAAAGCGCCACATGGGCACTGACTGGACCACCACCGTAGACGACAAGACTTACACCCCACAGGAAATCAGCGCTCGCACCCTGATGAAGCTGAAGCGCGACGCTGAAACCTATCTCGGCGACAAAGTCACCGACGCGGTTATCACCGTGCCGGCATACTTTAACGACGCCGAGCGTCAGGCAACCAAGGAGGCCGGCGAAATCGCGGGCCTGAACGTGCTGCGCATCGTTAACGAGCCAACCGCAGCGGCGCTCGCTTACGGCCTCGACAAGGGCAAAGAAGACGAGCTGATTCTGGTCTTCGACCTCGGCGGAGGTACCTTCGACGTGTCCCTGCTGGAGGTAGGTAAAGATGACGACCTGTCAACCATTCAGGTGCGCGCAACCGCAGGCGACAACCGCCTCGGTGGTGACGACTGGGATCAGCGCATCGTAGAGTGGCTGATTGCGCAGCTCAAGAGCAGCACAGGCGTTGACGTTTCCGGCGACAAAATTGCGCTGCAGCGCCTCAAAGAAGCTGCTGAGCAGGCGAAGAAAGAGCTGTCAAACAGCAGCCAGGCAAGCATCCAGTTGCCATACCTGTCAATGACCGCTGAGGGTCCAGTAAACCTTGACGAAACCCTGACCCGCGCAAAGTTCGAGGAGCTCACTCGTGACCTGCTGGAGCGCACCAAGAAGCCATTCCACGACGTTATCGCAGAGGCCGGTGTGACCGTCAACGACATCGCACATATTGTGTTGGTTGGTGGATCCACCCGCATGCCAGCGGTGACCGAACTGGTGAAGCAGCTGACCGGCGGCAAAGAGCCAAACAAGGGTGTGAACCCTGATGAGGTTGTAGCCGTTGGCGCGGCACTGCAGGCAGGTGTGCTGAAGGGTGAGCGCAAGGACGTGCTGTTGATTGACGTCACCCCGCTGTCACTCGGTATCGAGACCAAGGGCGGCATCATGACCAAGCTCATCAAGCGCAACACTGCGATTCCAACCAAGCGCTCAGAAACCTTCACCACCGCGGAAGACAACCAGCCGTCAGTATCTATCCAGGTGTTCCAGGGCGAGCGTGACTTCACCCGCGACAACAAGAACCTGGGCACCTTCGAGTTAACCGGTATTGCTCCAGCGCCACGCGGGATTCCGCAGATTGAAGTGACCTTCGACATCGACGCCAACGGCATCGTGCAGGTTTCCGCAAAAGACAAGGGCACCGGCAAAGAGCAGACCATCACCATCTCCGGCGGCTCTAGCCTGTCGCAGGAAGACATCGAGCGGATGGTGAAAGACGCTGAGGAGCACGCGGCAGAAGACGCGAAGCGCCGCGAAGCCGCGGAGAACCGCAACAACGCTGAGCAGCTGGCCTACTCTGTAGATAAGCTCATCAGTGAAAACAACGACAAGCTCCCAGAGGATGTCAAGAGCGAGGTTGAAGCAGATCTGGCGGCGCTGAAAGAGGCGCTCGCCGGTGACGACGATGATGCGGTGAAGACCGCGGCAGACAAGCTCGCAGAAAGCCAGGGCAAGCTCGGTCAGGCAATCTACGCAGCAGCGCAGGCTGAGGAAGCAGCAGCCGGCGACACCGCAGCGGAAGATGATGTCGTAGACGCAGAGGTTGTGGAAGACGACGAGGACAAGAAGTAAACATGTCTCACGAGGAACAGCGCCCAGCAGGTGACGAGGTTCCACAGCAGGGCGAGCCGGAGGTAAACACCTCCGGCTCTGCCGCAGCTGCGGAGGATCTCACCGTGGAAGATATTTTGGCTGCCGCACCAAACGCAGCGGCCAAGCAGCAGGATGCTGCGGAGCAGAGCGCCCCAGCGTCAGATACTGCAGACAGTGCAGCTGCCGGTGCTGCCGAGCCTGCAGCAGACGGCGCAGCAGACAGTGCCGCGGGCGACAGCGCCCAGGCGAACGTCTACCTTGAGGATCTGCGGCGCCTCACCGCCGAATACGCTAACTACCGCAAGCGCACCGAAGAGAACGCCGAGCTGGAAAAACAGCGTGCCGCGGCACGGGTTATCACTCCGCTGCTCGCGATTCTCGATGATTTCGAGCGTGCCGCAAAGCACGGTGACCTCCCAGAGGGCAGCGCCGTCGCGGCAATCGCACAGAAATTGCAGGATACGCTGAGCCGGCAGGGGCTGGAAAAATTCGGTGCGGTTGGCGAGGAGTTTGATCCACAAATCCATGAAGCAATCGCGCAGGTGCCAGCCCCCGGAGCTGAGCCAAACACCGTGCTTGACGTCGTCGAGTACGGCTATCGCTTAGGAGCCGTAGAGCTGCGCCCTGCCAAAGTAGCAGTGGCGGTGGCACAAGATGGCTAGTCAAGACTGGTTAGAGAAAGACTTCTACAAGGTACTGGGGGTTGACTCCGAGGTTTCGGAGAAAGAACTCACAAAGAAATACCACAAGCTGGCGCACAAGTATCACCCAGATTCAAACCCGGGTGATGCTGCGGCAGAGGCGAAGTTCAAAGAAATTAGCGAAGCGTACAGCGTGCTGAGCGACAAAGAGCAGCGCGCCGAGTACGACCAGATTCGCGCGATGGGAGCCGGCGGAGCGCGCTTTAGCGCGGGCGGCGGCGGTTTTGAAGACATGTTCGGCGGCTTCGGCGGGCAGAACATTCGCTTCGGTACCGGCGGCGGTGGTTTTGAAGATATCTTTAGTATGTTCGGGGGCGGTGGATCAGCCCACCCCGGTTTCGGCGGCTTCGGCGGCCCGCAACCGGGGCGTGACATTACCGCCACCACCACCGTCGATTTTCGCACCGCGGTGCTCGGCGACACCATCAGCGTGACCGGTCCGACCGGGCAGCTGAAGGTGCGCATCCCCGCCGGTATCGCAGACGGCAAGCGGATTAAACTGCGCGGCAAGGGAGAACCGAGCCCGCAGGGCGGCCCCGCAGGTAATTTGCTGCTCACCGTAAAGGTGCGCCCGCACCCGGTGTTTGAGCGTGACGGCAACAACCTCCGGGTGAAGCTGCCGGTGACTTTCACCGAAGCGGTTTTCGGCGCCACCGTGGAGGTCCCGACACTGCAGGGCAGCCCGGTGAAGCTGAAGCTCGCTCCGCACACCCCGAGTGGCCGGGTGCTGCGCGTGAAGGGTCGCGGAATTGCCACGAAAGCTGGCACCGGCGACCTCCTGGCGGAGGTGCAGATTGCGGTTCCGGCGCACCTGAACAGCGCACAGCAGGAGGCGCTGGAGGCGTTTCAGGCGGCGGAGCCAGACGAGAATCCGCGCGCTGATCTGTTGGCGCGGGCGCGAGTTTAGTGGCGGGTCCGGCGGGCCTCCGCTGCGCGGATCGGCATGCCGGCGGCAGCGGCTCACCCTGGGCTTCGCTGCCGTTTTGCACAGCGCCGTTGGGGGTTGGATTCGGGAGGCGGATCCACCCCCAGCACTCGCGCCGCACCCGGTAGCGGCGGAGTGCGTAATAAAATAAGTCTTAAGGAGGCAGCAAAATGCATGAACAGATGGACCGATACTCGCCTGTTTTTGCGATTGCGGCTGCCGCGGAACTAGCACAGATGCACCCGCAGACACTGCGGCAATACGATCGCATCGGACTGGTGAATCCGCAGCGGACCCGCGGGAACACCCGGCGGTATTCGCTGCACGACATTGAGCAGCTCAGGCAGGTGGCGCAGCTATCAAACGAGGGTCTGAGCCTGGAGGGTATCCGGCGGGTGTTGCAGCTGCAGAACGAGGTTGACCGCCTGAAGCTGCGGGTGCGGGAGCTGGAGCGGGCTTTCGCAAACAAACAGATGGCCGAAGATCGGCGGGTTTTTGCGGCCGGCGCGAGCGGCGAGGTTATCACTGTGGTGCGCGGCAAGCGGGTGCGGCGCAGCGGCGAAGTCATGGTGTGGCGTCCGACCCCGGACACCAGGCGACGCTAACCCCCTGTCTTTATTGAAGCAGTGTCACGGTGAATCGCGTCCGGGCAGTATTCCGCCGTGTGAGAGCTCATACCCTGGTTGGAAACTCTGCTGATACTGCGTTGCAGAACTGTTTTCTGTGGCAAACTCTAATAGACTCTAAGGTGCTATGACAGAACAGAAAACCACCAATGCAGCTCTGCCGGCGCAGCGCCCACTGCGTGTGATGCTAGGGGTTGACACTTTCACGCCTGATATTAACGGGGCTGCCCGTTTCTCAGAGCGTTTGGCAGCCGGTCTCGTGGAGCGTGGGCACGAGGTGCACATCGTGGCTCCTGCAGCTAATAGCACTGACACCGGAGCTATTTATGAGATTGTGGAGGGGCAGCGGATGCTGGTGCATCGTTTGCCGTCTGTGCGCTTTAAACCACACGAGTGGTTGCGATTTGTGTGGCCGTGGGTGTGCCGGGTGGCAACTCGTAAACTGGTGCGAGAGATTCAGCCTGACGTGATTCACATTCAATCTCATTTGATGATCGGGCGGATGCTCACGAAAGCTGTTAAAAACAACGGTAATGTGCAAAAAATCGCGACGAACCACATCATGCCAGAAAATATTGTGGATCTCGCCAATATGCCTCGCTGGGTGCGGGCGCTAGTGGTGAAGTGGGGTTGGCACGACGCTTACAGTGTGCTGCGGCACATGGATGCGATTACCACACCGACTCGCCGTGCCGCAGACTTTTTGGAGCGCTACACTCCGGTGCGGAACGTGTATCCGATTAGCTGTGGTATTGACGCCTTACAGTACACCCCTGATCTCACCCCGCGCGCGCAGCGGCGGGTGGTGTTTGTGGGTCGTATGACTCAAGAAAAGCATGTAGATGTTATTGTGCGTGCGCTGGCGCTGCAGGACGTTGATGTGCAGCTTGACCTGGTGGGTCCGGGTGATCAGGTGCCGCAGTTGCGAGACCTGGCTCAGCAGTTGGGCGTTGCAGATAGGGTTACCTTCCACGGTCGGGTGAGTGACGCGCAGCTGCGCGCGGCTCTGACCGGTGCGAGCGTTTTCGCGATTGCGTCGGTCGCAGAGCTGCAATCGATTGCCACCATGGAGGCAATGGCTTCTGGCTTGCCGATTCTCGCGGCAAACGCGATGGCGCTGCCACACCTGGTTGATGAGGGGGTGAACGGCTATCTTTTTGAGCCGGGCAACCATGAGCAACTGGGGGCCCAGCTGCGGCAGATTCTGGAGCTGCCGCACGAGGAGTTTGTGGCGATGCAGCGTGCTTCGCTGGAGGGTGTGAAGGCGCACGACATTAACACCACCCTTGATACTTTCGAGCGACTGTACCGCGGCGAGTAGTTGGTGCGCTGCGGCCCCGCAGCAGTTAGGTGCACGGGAGGCAACCTGGGGTGCTTAACGTGTGCGCGCGGCAAGACCGGATTCGACAGCGAGTGGCGCCGGCGGTGGGAACGCCTGGCAAACATATATTGGAAACGCAAAGGCGCGGTCTAGCCGCGCCTTTTAGTGCTGCAAGTTTTAGTTACAGTGTTAGCCACTACAGCATGGTTTTAGAAACGCCAAGCAACGGCCTGGAAACCGGCAGGAGGGGTAATCTTGAAGTTCAGCTCTTCTGTAACCAGGCCAGCCCCGCTAAAGTTTGAGTGAATGATGTGGTAGGTGCCGTCATCATTAACGCCTACAACCAGCATAGTGTGCACGCCGGTGGCCCAGCTGTCAGGGTAGGCGAGGTTTTCAAACTGAATCACATCGCCTGGCAGCGCAGCTGACAGAGGCAGACGTTTTGCCTGGCTGTAGGTGGTTACCGGTGAGCCACTGCTAACCCAGTTAGAACCGCCTGCGCGAAGCCAACGGTTGGCGCTGATCACGCATTCACCAGGCTGAGACCAGCCGGTCGGGCGGCTAGTACCAACTTCGCTTTTAGCCGCGGCAATTGCTGCGGCTACATCGAAGGTGTGAGTTGCTGCAACCGCATCAGCGGTGGTTGCGAGCGAGAGTGCATCAAGAGACTCAGTTGCAAGGTCGCTATTGCCAAGGTTTAGTGCTTGAGCGTTGGCTGCAAAAGCAGTGTAGGAAGAGCGATCTGAGAAATCTAGGGTAAAAGTTTGAGCGTGTACCGGGGTTGCTGCAAACGGGGTTAGCAGTGCTGCAACAGCGCCGATAATCAGCGCTTTAGTTTTTCCTAGCAATGCGTCTCCTTCAGAATTTTCCGATTTGTGCTGAGTTTGACCTAGTCAAAAGCTCCTTAATAATTATGCGTTACTTTTCTGTTACAAAGCAAATTAAAAATAACAATTTTATAAACTAGGCTCCTGACCAGGGATTTTATCTCCCGATAAGATGCTTTCGAGATTCGCTCCCAGGGTTAACAGCAAAGTTTCCTGACCACTTGGAGCTGCTAACTGCACTCCCACCGGAGTTGCAGTTGTGGGCGGATCCGACTCAAAAATATAGCTGTGAGTCGGCACCGGTAGTGCCAAAGCCGCCCACCCAGCAACGTTAAACACCGAGGTGTAAGGCATCGCTTCGCACTGTAACCGGAAATTTTGCGCTGGATCAGCCCGCTCAAAGAACCCCACCGGCCGGGGCGCAACATTCAACGTTGGTGTCAGCACTGCGTCAAATTCCTGCCACTGCTTTATCGCATCAGCCACAATCTTGCGCAGCCGTTCCGCAGCGGTCTGGAACTGGGTAACGGAAAGCTGCTGTCCGCGGCGATAACTGTGCTGAGCGTAAGGAGTAAATTCGGCGATGGCGCTCGGCGCGAAGGAAGCTTGTGCGAAATTCCACTGCCAAAAATTCTCGAAGGCCGGGTAGTAGCCGGATAGGTAGTCAAAATCTACGAACTGCACCCGATGTCCGAGCTCGCGCAGCGCGGCCGCGCAGTCGGTCACCGCCCGGATCACCTCAGGAGCAACCTGAATGTCGAGCTCCGAGGTGAAAACCGAAGCGAAACTTACGCCAATGCGCAGCGACTGCGAGCTCCCGCGACGCACCGCCCAGAGGTTTGCTTCGGTAGCATCTCCGAGCATAGCGTCGTACAGCATAGCCGCATCTGTAACAGAACGCGCTAGCGGCCCCTGCGCCGTTAGCGTGAGCGCCGCCGCTGCAGCCTGCGCAGCTGCCAAGCCTGTTTGAGCCGCTGTGCCGGCTTTAGACGCGGTAGCAGCAGGTTGGGCTGCCATCCGGACCGCAGCCATGTCTGCCGGGATACGGCCACGGCCCGGCTTCAAACCCACAATGCCACAGCAAGCAGCGGGAATGCGGATCGACCCGCCCGCGTCACTGCCCGGCGCAAACGGCAGCAACTGTGCCGCAACCGCTGCAGCCGCGCCGCCCGAGGAGCCGCCGGCAGTGTAGGTGGGGGCAGCCGGGTTACGTGCTGGATCCGCAATTAAATTCTCAGAGTGGCCAGACAAGCCGAACTCTGGCACCTGGGTTTTACCGAGACACACCGCGCCGGCGCGGTGCAGCTGCGCTACCAGCGGATCATCCTGCTGCGCCGGGGAGCTACCGAAAGCGCGAGAGCCGTGGGTTGTGGGCACTCCCGCAACATCCACCAGATCCTTGTGGCCCAGCGGCATTCCCCATAGCTGGTCGAGCGGCCGTGAGGGGTTTTGGCGGCGAGCCGTGTCAAGCGTCAAAGCCTGTTCAAGCGCGAGCTGGGAAGTGACCCGGTTAAAAGCTCCCAGCTGCGGATTCAGGGCAGCGATTCGCTCCAAATACCAAGTAGTGACCGCGGTCGCACTGCACGCGCCCGCTCGCAACAGCTGCCGCAGCTGCACGGCACTAACCCTTTCGGGGAACGGCTCGGGGCTCAGCGCCCGCGACGGTTGCGATGTCACAGAGTAACCAGTCACAGCTTAATCCAGATAAGACAGACACCGCACCCACCGGCCTATCCGGCCCGTGGCGCGCAGTGCTTAGTTGCCGCGCTCCCCGGCAGCGGTGATGGTGACATCGGCGCACTCCCAGTTAAGGTAGCTGCGGCTCGCTGTCGGGCCGCGCTGGCCGTGGTAGCGGCTGTTAGTGGCGCCGGCGCCGTAAGGCTTCTCTGCGGCACTAGAAAGTTGGAAGAAGCACAGCTGACCGATTTTCATCCCCGGCCACAGCCTAATCGGCAGCGTCGCCACGTTTGACAGCTCTAGGGTGACGTGGCCTGAAAAACCAGGATCGATAAAACCGGCGGTCGAGTGGGTCAGCAGCCCCAACCGCCCCAGGGAACTTTTACCCTCCAAGCGGGCCGCGATATCGTCGGGGAGCGTAACCATTTCGAAGGTTGACCCCAGCACAAACTCGCCCGGGTGCAGCACGAAGCCTTCAGCCGGGTCAACTTCCACCAGGCGGGTGAGATCCTCTTGCTGGCGAGCCGGGTCGATCTCAGAGTACTTGTGATTATCAAAAAGCCGGAAATACCGATCCAACCGCACATCAACACTGGAGGGCTGCACCAGGTTATCATTGCTTGGCTGTAACTCGATACGTCCCGCAGCTAGTTGCGCCCGAATATCTTTGTCTGAAAGTAACACTCTAAATATCCTATACTTTCGCGCGATTACCTATGCCACCCGGCTGCGCCAAGCAGGGGTGTCAAACTTTTCAGCAACCAGCCGCTCGGCCTCCGTCAGCTCTGCAGCGGTCACCGTAGACATCGTGCCACCGTGCCGCAGCTGAAACACTTTCACCAGGTGCTCGATAATCGCTTCACGGCTCATCCCGGTCTGCGAGCGCAGCGGATCCACCCGCTTCACCGCGCTCTTAATGCCCTTATCGCTGAGTTTTTCACGGCCAATGCGCAGCACCTCGGTCATTGCCTGGGCGTTCATATCGTACGCCATGGTGACGTGGTGCAAAATTCCGCCAGAACCCAAACGCTTTTGTGCCGCACCACCGATTTTTCCGGCCGGCCCGGTGATGTCGTTCAAGGGCAGATAGCGAGCATCAATGTCGAGCTGCTGCAGCGCCTCGATAACCCACTCGTCGAGGAAAGCGTAGCTGTCCTCGAAAGTCATGCCGCGCACCAGCTCCTCCGGCACGTGCAGAGCATAGGTGATGCAGTTTTCGGGCACCATATACATGGCGCCACCACCACTGATACGCCGTACCACCTGCACCCCCTGCGCTGCGGCGGCGGTGAGATCCACCTCATTCTTCAGCGACTGGAAACTGCCGATAAACACCGCGGGGGCAGTGCTCTGCCAGATGCGTAGCGTCGGTTTGCGGTTCCCGGAGCCCACCTGCTGCGTCAAAACTTCGTCGAGCGCGGCATTCAGCAGCGGGCTAACCGGCTCTCCGAGAATAATTTCCCACTCGAAATCACGCCAGCTCGCGGCGTTGGTGAGAGCCCGCCGCACACTCGTGCCGATAGCTTCCGGGGTGATACCGATCATCCCCGGCGGATGCGTCACTTCGGCGCGAATAGCCGTGGCGATATCCGCAATGGAACTTGCCGCGCTGAGCCCCGAAACTGCGGCGTTAATTTCCTGTAGCAGTGAATCTGGCTCCAGGAAAAAATCACCTGACAGCTTAAAATCAATAATCTTGCCGCCAACAACATCGAAGTCGCACACCACCAGCTTGCCGCCGGGAACCTTGTATTCACCGTGCCAAGACATTTATATCGCAGCCCCTTCCAGTAGTCGATCAGTTAACCAGGTGATCAAATCCGCAATCACCTCATCGCGGTTAATCTCGTGAATCAGCTCGTGGCGGGCGCCCGGATAAAGCTTCAAAGACACGTCTCGCACCCCGGCTCGACGATAGTCGTTAGCTAAAAGTGTTAAGCCGTTGTGCTTATTAAGAGCATCAGCACTGCCACTGGTAATCAGAATCGGCACCTGCGGTGCGAGCGGCGCTTTCGGCGTGCCGAACAGTTTTGCGGCATTCACCACTCCGAAGGTTTTTAAAACATCAACGTTGCAGTTCAACTCATCATTCTCAAAGTCGATTGCGACCTGCGGATTACGGCTCAACCAGTCGCGCCCGTGCGGCTCTCCGAACTCTTTGTTGAGATCATCGGCGTTCATGTGGCGTGGGGTGCGGTAGGCTGTGCCAGCCAAAATAACCGCGTCCCACATCGCAGTTGCACCAGCGCGCTGTAAAATCCGCTGCGCCATCAGCGACCCCCAGGAGTGGGCGAAAACAGCGAGCGGCAAATCCGGGTGGTGTTCGCGAATTAACGCGGTGAGTTTAGTGATGGCGTCTTCGGTGGCGCGCAGCCCGCCTTTGCCAAGCTTGCCGAGCTTCTTACGATTGCCCTCGTGCTGCTGCATTCCGGTCAGACCGTGGCCGCGGTGATCCTCCGCGTAGACAATAAAACCGGCAGCGGCAAGCTCCCGCGCAAAAGCATCGTAGCGACCGGAATGCTCGCTAATGCCGTGCACCAGCTGCACCACACCGAGCGCGGCATCATCCGCGAAGGAGGCACGGTCGCCGGCCACCGGCGCAGTAAAGCTCAGTGACTGCGCATCAGGCACCCACTTTTGGGCGTGAATCGTGATGCCGTAGTCATCAAGGTAAGTAAAGCGTTCATGCTGCACAGACATAGTTCTATTGTGACAGTTTTTAGCCAGATATCGCTGATATTGAGCTGACATGCTGGGCGCAAAATCAGCTTCCACGCTTAAAATTGGAGCAGTAACGCGAGTATTTAAGCGCCGCGGCAGTCGCCCGCGTGCAACACCCAAGAAGATGAGGCGAAGATGCGCAAAATCGTAGTTTCAGTGCCAGACGAAGAACTCTTGCAGAGTGTCAGGCAGCGGGTGGATCCAGCCACCGTCGAGCTGCTGCTGTGGGATATGCGAGAGGCGGCCCCGCGATCCACAATCGATATTGTGGTGCCACCCTATCTCAACGCGGAGCCGCTGCTAACCCGGCTCAACGGGGTTGCGACGCAGCTGGTGCAGTGGCAGTCGATTGGTTATAACGCGGTAGGGCAGTATTTGCCGAAGGGGCATCGGCTGGCGAACGCTGCGACTGTGCACGAGACCGCAACCGCGGAGCTGGCAGTGGGGTTAGCGATTGCGGCGCAACGGGAGTTACCACGGTTTGTGCGGCAACAAGGGCGCGGGCAGTGGCACGGCGGCACGACGCGGGCGCTCGCTGACCGCCGTGTGCTGCTGGTCGGCTATGGTGGCGTGGGTAAAGCGATTGCGCAGCGGCTGTGGGCTTTTGAGGTGGATCTCACCTGCGTCGCTAGCACCGCCCGGCTTGAGGAGCTGCCCGGCGGTGACACGGTGCAAGTGCACGGCATCACAGAGCTGCCGCAGCTGTTACCGGAGGCGGAAATTGTGATTTTGGCGGTGCCACTAACGACGCACACCCGGGGATTGTTGGGGGCTGCGCAGTTGGCATTGCTGCCGGATGATGCGCTGTTGGTGAATGTTGCGCGGGGCGCGGTGGTGCACACTGCTGAACTGCTTGCCGAATTGCGTACCGGGCGGATTCGCGCGGCTTTAGATGTGGTTGATCCGGAGCCGCTGCCGCCGCAGCATGAGCTGTGGCAGCTGCCGAATGTGCTGTTGACTCCGCACGCCGGGGGCGACGCAGACGTGATGCTGCCGCGAATCACCGCGCTTGTGGTGCGGCAAATCGCGGCCTTGCTTGCGGGGGAGCAACCAGAAAATATTGTGACACCGTAGAATAGTGTAGAGATGCCGGCCCGCTGCGCGTGTGCCCGGCAGCCTCGCGCACCGCCGGTGTGCGATCCAAAGATCCCCGGATGCACCTTGGAGAAAAAGAGAATGGCAACTGCGACACAGCTTGATAAGGTAATTTCGCTCGCGAAACAGCGCGGCTTTGTGTACCAGGCTGGCGAAATCTATGGCGGCTCCCGGTCCGCGTGGGATTACGGCCCGCTCGGCACCGCCCTGAAAGAGAACATTAAGCGGCAGTGGTGGCGCACCATGGTGCAGAAGCGCGCAGATGTGGTGGGGATCGACTCTAGCGTTATCCTCCCCAAGCAGGTGTGGGAGGCGTCGGGGCACGTTGATGTTTTCACCGACCCGCTGGTGGAGTGCACCAGCTGCCATAAGCGTTTCCGCGAGGATCACCTGTTGGAGGCTTTTGAGGAGAAGAAGGGTCGCGCCGCTGAGGGGATGACCGAGATTGTGTGCACCAACTGTGGCACTCGCGGGGAGTGGACTGAGCCGCGTGCGTTCTCGGGACTTTTGAAGACTTTCTTGGGGCCTGTTGATGATGAGGCGGGGCTGCACTACCTGCGCCCGGAGACCGCGCAGGGTATTTTCGTGAACTTTGCGAACGTGCTGCAGTCAGCTCGCATGAAGCCGCCGTTTGGCATTGGCCAGATTGGCAAGAGCTTCCGCAACGAGATTACCCCAGGTAACTTCATTTTCCGCACCCGCGAGTTTGAGCAGATGGAGATGGAGTTCTTCGTAGAACCTGGCACTGATGAAGAGTGGCAGGAGTACTGGATGAACGAGCGGATGGCGTGGTACACCGATCTCGGCATCGATCCAGAAAATTTGCGCTTCTACGAGCACCCGCAGGAAAAGCTGAGCCACTATTCTAAGCGCACTGTTGATATTGAGTACCGCTTCGGTTTCACCGGCGGCGAATGGGGCGAGCTGGAGGGCATCGCAAACCGCACTGACTACGATCTGTCAACCCACGCGAAGGCCTCCGGCAAAGACCTCAGCTACTTCGATCAGACCAAGAACGAGCGCTGGACTCCTTACGTGATTGAGCCGGCGGCTGGCCTGACACGCTCGCTGATGGCGTTCCTGGTTGATGCTTACCGTGAGGAGAGCGTCACCAACGCGAAGGGCGGCACCGATACCCGAGTGGTTTTGGGGTTGGATCCGCGGCTGGCACCTGTAAAGGCGGCCGTGCTGCCGCTGAGCCGCAACGAGAAACTCAGCCCGCTGGCGCGCGAGCTTGCGGATCAGTTGCGTGACACCTGGAACGTGGACTTTGATGACGCCGGTGCAATCGGCCGTCGCTACCGCCGTCAGGATGAAATCGGCACTCCGTTCTGCATCACCGTAGACTTTGATTCACTTGAGGATAACGCGGTAACAGTGCGCGAACGCGACACTATGGAGCAGGTGCGTGTACCGATTACGGAACTTTATGGCTTTATGGCGGAGCGGTTGCGCGGCGCCTAGTCGGTTTTGAAGCCCGGTGTGCAAATCTGCCCCGGGCTTCGTTTTCGCTACCGAGTATCGGAAGCAGCACTTGTTTTAACCACAGTTAGTTTTGAAGCAGGATAGAAAATTATCATGACTGAGCAGAATCTGAACCCGCAACCGCAGCCTGCGGCACAGCCACAGCCACAGTATGCGCCGCATCCCGCGTCGCCGCCGTCGCAACCGCAGTACGCTCCGCCGTCCGCGTCGCAGCCTGCGCAGTCACCGCAGTTTGCGGTGCCGCAGTCTGTGGCTGGGCAGCAGGCGACCGCGCCGCATCCGTATCAAGTAGCAGCTGCGCCAGCACTAGCGCCGATGGTGCAGCAGGGCGCTGCTTACCCTTGGGCTGTGGGTCCGGAGGTGTGGGTGCCGGAGCAGACCGAGCCGCTGGAGTACCACCGTTTGCTACGTGGAATGAAACGCTACGAGTGGTGGAAGCCGCTGGTGATGTCAATCACCGGTGCCGCAGTTTATCTGTTTGGTACCCTGATACTGTTTATGGCGGGGGCGCTAATCTTCCTCGTGATTGCGGGCCCGGAGGTGCTAGATGACCCGCTGTTCCAAGAACTCAGCGCAAATCCGGAGGCCGCTAACCAGATTCTGAATGATGCGGCTACCCACCCGGCTATTATTGCGATAATGTTGCTGAGCGTGATTACAATGATGCCGGCAGCCTGGCTCGCGATGCGAATTTTCGGGAAGGGCATCTTCAGCCGGGTGTGGTCTGTGGCAGCTCGTATTCGCTGGGAACTAATCCTGTGGTTTACTCTTGCAGCGCTACTGATTTACGCGGTTGTGCAGGGGGTGGGCTTGCTGCTCGGTACCGGCGGCGAGATGATTTATCAAGAGCCGCAGCAGTCAACCGGGATGCTACTGCTGACCTTGTTAGTGATTGTGTTGCTGGTGCCGTTGCAGGCTACCGCCGAAGAAGTCGTGTTCCGAGGTGTGTTGCTGCAGACTTTCGGGTCTTGGCTGCGCTCCCCGGTGCTAGCGGTGATTGTGACGTCTATGCTGTTTGGAGCAGCTCACGTACAGTACAACATCTGGGGCATGTTGGTCACTGGCATGATGGGTTTGTGTATGGCAATCTTAACCATTCGAACCGGCGGTCTGGAGGCAGCGATGGCATTGCATACCGTAAATAATGTGGTGGTTTTCACCATTAACACCTTCGGGTTTGTTAGTGATCCTGACCAGATTGGTCCATTCTCACTGCTCTCAGAACTGGTGATTCTGCTGCTGTTCACCGCGGCTGTGGAACTTATTTGGCGCCGCGGTAAAGCCCGCGGTAAAGCCTGGTACCGGCACCGCATCGATTGGATTGAGGTGCGCCGCCCGCTGGCCACCGTCCAGGGCATGCCCTTGCCCACTGCTTAAGCCCTGAGTGCCTGGGCGCTGCCCTAAACCCGTTGAGAGAGAAGCTGAGATGACGCACCAAGCACATCGTAACCAATCCGGAACGAAGATTGTCATCGCGGGCTCCACCCCCGCAGTTTTGCAAGCGGCGCTTAGCTTGGCGCAGGTAAATCTTGCGGTGGAGCTGTGGGTGGATCACGCCGCCCACGCAGCCCACACTGCGTGGCCCTTGACCGCGGCCGCAGATCCGGAAAAAGCCCTCGCGAAGCTGTATCAAGCGGCGGCAGAGGTGGTGCACAGCAAGGCGCTGCAGAGCGTCGACGTTGCTCCCGGGAAAACCTATTTTTGGCAGCCGGGCGGGCTGATTCAGTTGCCTGAACCGCAGCTTGCTGGCATCACCGCCGCTGCCCTCGCGCCGCAAATGCAGCAGCTCTTGGGATGGCCGGCGAGTATTCGCGCGTACTGTGATCGGCTGCTGCCGGTGCTCAACATTGGCAAGGTGAAATCGCTTGCTGCGCTAGTAACTAAACGGCAGGGGGCCACCGCCGCAGTGCTGCCTGAGCTCGTGAATCGTGCGCGCACCGGGCAGGCGCTCGCGGAGCTTAAAACCGCGGCCGTGGTGCCGCACCTTAATGAGGGATTAACTAAAACCGGCTCACTCAGCGGCGCTATCGCGTGGTTGGCTGCGGATCGGCCCGCCCTCAGCTATCCACAGCAGGGCGCAGTGGCGGCGCGAGACGCGGTGCTGCGGGCACTGCAGTATTACGGGGTGACCGTGCAGTTTGGGCAGGCTCCGGCTGATGCTTACGACACCGCCGCGCTGCTCCGTCTCGCCGCGGGGGAGGAGACTGAATACGCCGCCGGTGCCCCGACCGCGGACGATGCCGCGCTGCACGGCACCGCAGAAACCGCCCCCGCTCCGGCTGCTGGCGCCTCGGCACCGGCTGTCTTGGCTGCGCCAGTTCCACCTGTCACTGCCGCAGCAGTAGGGAGCAGCGTTTTAGCGACTCTGGCAGATACGCTTGCGGTGCAGCCGGGTGATGAAATCGTGTTGCCCTTGACCGCGGCCGGCGAGGTTATCGCGCTGCGCGACAAGCAACGCCCCGCACCTGCCGATACCCGCGTGGTGCACGCCCGTGTGCTGCACCCGGCAGAAGTAGCGGCGCTGCACCAGGCAGAGCTGTATCAAGCGTTGCCCGCCGCGGCGGAGAATAACGGACAAGTTGCTGTTTTGAGCCTGCATTACGCTGATACGCAGCCTGGCAGCGGCGCGGAGGTGTTGCGGCAGGCCGCGGCGCAGCTGGGAGCCGCAGTGGTCACGGAGATCCAGGCGTTTGTGCTGGCTGATCCACAGTGGCAGCACGCTGCGGTGCAAGAACTACACGAAATGCAATTGGCGTTAAAGCCGTTGCGACGGAAACTGTTGGGTTTTGAGGCGTAGCATTTATTTGCGCGAGCACTACAGGCGGGGAGCTTAGGGCATCTGTGGCTAGTGCCGCGGTGCGCATTGCGTGTTTTTTGATGTTGAACACGGGTGCGGTGTGAAGTGCGTGTGTGGTGGATCAACCCGCCGTGGCAGCTGGCAGCCGTTGGCAGCGCGAGAAACTTAAACTTGATTAGTCGAGCATGTCGGCTGGATCAAGCGTGCCGAATACGGTCTGCACCAGCTGCTCGCACAGCTCAGCAGATGCCGCTGGGCCGCTGGTAAGCCCCAGCCGTGCGGCTTCTTCCTGCGCAGCTTCGCCGATGCACGCCACAATCGTGGTGTCAGGGCGGTCAGCGAACTGCGTTGCAACCTCACGCGCAATCTGCGGGGAGGTTACTAAAATCGCGTTGATGTCACCCGCGGTAACATCTTCACGGGTGTGAATAGAGGCGCGCACGCCAACGGTGCGATACGCCACAACCTGCGTCACATCGTGGCCGCGCTCCAGCAGACCGAGGGTTAGCACTGGCTTTGCCGCGTCTGAACGCAGCGTCAAAATGCGCAGCACATTGCCGCTGTCAATCTCGGGCCACACCTTCAGCAAGCCGACAGTGGTGGTGTCAGCATCTTCGGTTGTGCGTGCTACCTCGTAGCCTGACTCGATAAAAGCCTCATAGGTTGCTTCACCTGCGCACGCTACCTGGGTACGTTTGGCAATTTTGATGTTGTGGTGATTAAGCACATCAACAATTGTGGAGTTGGTGGCAGTGACCCAATCGAAATAGCCGGCCTCAAGCTTCTCCAGAGATTCGCGGAGACGATCTAACTCGCTGGTGTGTGCGAAATCAACAAGCGGTGATACAGCAGTGGTAGCGCCTTGCGCTTTTAGCGCCTTTGACACCACCTTGCCCCAGACCCCGCCGCGTGGCACAAGCACGCGCAGACCTGAGAGCGGGGCTTTCAATTCGGACATAAACTCCACTCACTGCCTGTTTACAACCGTTTTAAACAAAGGGCGGTTGTAAATTTTCCTGCGTCTATTTTCGCCTAATATCTAGCTAAATGCAAATAATCAATATAGCAATGCGCAGCCGGCTGCCTTAGAGAGACTTTATAACTGCTGAAACAGCCGCTGCGGTTGCCAAGCCAACCACCGCGCTCGCAGCTCCTACAACGGCAAAGAATAGCACGGGGTTGCGGCGTCGCGTTTCCTGTACCCGAGCCTTGCCGCGATCCACCGCCGCATCAATACGGGCGGGGTAGTCGAGCTTGTATGCCAACTGGTTGAGAGTGCTGTGCAACTGCGCGTGCGCCTGCTGTGCCGCTGCTACGCCTGACTTTGGTGTGTTTTCTGCGTTCATTCCCATACTCCTGACTCGCCCGGCTTGGTGCCCTTCTTGCCCGGCTGCGCGCGCATCTTATTGGCACCGTTCTGCATTTCAGCGGCAGCCGCAAAGTCTGCTTTGACGCGAGCGATAGTTGCAGACGGAATCGGATTGCCGCGCTTCGCCAGTGCGATGCCCGCGATAACGCAAATGATAATCACCAGCAAACCGCCGCCTGCCACAATCAGCGCCGCCAGCCATACCGGCAGCGCTTCAGCTATGCCGGCAATTGCTGCGGTGAGCAGCACCGCGATTGTCCAGTAAAGAATAATGAGCGCCACCACGAACAGGACTATGGCGATCACGAGGTTTTTGATCCGCCCGCCAACTTCCGCTTTGGCGTTAGCCAGCTCAACATCGGCAACCTGCTTAATCTGTTTCGGCAGGCGAGACAGCAGCGCGAGGGTGCTAGGAGATTTTTTCTTAAACACTTGGCGTCCTTATGGTTCTGTTGCAGTGCACTAGAGAGCGGCGGAGCAGATGCCCCGTAGCTTTGGGTGAGCCGCTAGTTAGCAGTCTTTTTCGCTGAGTTTTTCTTCCCGGCAATAGCGGCGCCAACTTTGTCGCCAACCAGCTCGCGAACATCATCGTAACGGTCGCTCGCGAAATCTGAAACTGCGCCCACGCCGCCCTGTACTACCGGGGTGTTCCAGACTTTGTTAGCAATTTTGCAAATCTGGTGGTAGCGGTTGCGACCGGCACGTGCGCCGAGGAAGTAGCCGAGTCCGAAGCCGAACAGGAGCGTAAGCTTGGTCTTCATAAGTGCCTCTATTCTGTAAACAATAATCTTAAAACTATTTATAGCCTACCGGTGCTGGCTGGGTAACAAGTCCAAAAATATTTTTGGGTGTGAATCAGGAAGTGTGTAACCCCGCTGTGGTTTTTAGTAATCGGCTAGGTTAGGGGTATGACTTTGCGGATTTTAGCTGTCGGAAAGAAGCACGAAAGCTGGGTTGCCGAGGGAATCGGTCGGTACGAAAAGCGCCTGCGCAAGCCTTGGCAGGTGCAGTGGCAGTTGCTGCCCCACTCAGCGCAGCAGGAGGAACAGGCGCGCACCGAGGAGTCAACGCGCATTTTAGGGAAGCTGCAGGATGCAGAGTTTGTGGTTTTGCTTGATGAGCGCGGCAAGATGCTGAGCTCCCCGAAACTGGCGCAGACGCTGGAGCAACAGTTGCAACGGCGTAATGCCACGGTGATTATTGGCGGCGCATACGGGGTTGATGAGCGGGTGCGACAGCGTGCAGATTTGGTGTGGAGCCTGTCGGATCTGGTGTTCCCGCACCAGTTAGTGCGGCTGATTTTGGTGGAGCAGATTTATCGTGCTGGGGAAATTGCCGCGGGGCGGCCTTACCACCACGTTTAACCAGGCAAAGTTGTCATACCCGGTCTTTAGACTGGGGGCATGAAACTAAAGCAATTATGGGTGCGCTTAGCGGCGCCACAGGTAAAATTTTGCGGGGCTAAAAACAGCAGTGCTCGTGGCCCGACTGAGGCTGTAACGCTGGTGCCGTGGGCGCCAATCCGCGATGGTACGGGAAGGCTGCGTGGGGTGCGGCACGCGGGTAAGTCTCCTGCGCGTCAGGTGCGGGTACTGCTAGCCGGTGACGGGGTTTTTGCTCAGTCTCTGCCGGTGCAGTTAGAGCCTGGCGAACGGCTGCTTTTCAGGGTTGGGGCTGCTGCAAGAGCAGAGCAACAGACGATTGTGGTGCGCTGGTTAGATAGCGCGGGCAGGGAGTTATTATGGTCAGTTCCGGTTCTCTAAGCAGCGATAGGTTGGTGGCGTTGCGACCGCTAACGCTGCGGCTGGCCCCAGACCGGTGTGTGGAGCAGGTTATGCTGTGCTGCTTGCTGCGGCCTGGTTGCGTTGCTTAGAGCCAGCGGCTCTGCGGGCGGCTCTGTCCTGCTTTCCGTGCCGCAATAAAATCTCGTGCTGTAAGGGTGCGATCTGTATCAGGCACATTGTCGCCAGTGATTTCGCTGGTTAGTTCGGCAACAGTGGTGTCGAGCGCGGTTGCGATACGGGTTAGGGTAGTGAGGCTGGGGTTTGCTTCCCCGCGTTCAATTTTGCCGAAATTGCTCACGTCTATATGTGCCAGGTAGGCAGCATCGTTTTGGCTAATGCCGAGCCGCAGACGAATTTCTTTAAGCTTCTTGCCAAGTGGCACGGTAGGCGGAACAGCAGAGGTCATACTTTCTATAGTCACTAGAACCGGGTTTCTGACGCCAGATGTTAATGGCACCCGGGTTTATAAACCCGAGGTGTTTATACCCTAATTTAGGAGGTGCGCTTGAGATTATTCAAAGAAAGCTTGCTCTGGGAACACTCGAACAAAGCTTGCCCCAAGAGTACTTGCAGAAAGCTTGCCCCAAGGAAAACCGGCGGAACCAAGCTTGCGGGACAGTCGCCATAAACGGCGGCCGTGGCTTACGGCAGAGGGTTTTGTGTCAGCTTTGTATCAGCAACGGCGCGATTTTGGGCGGTGTAGCCGCGCTTTCGGGTGGTGTAACCACGGGAGATAGCGAGCTAAAATTGAGCACCACTAACTGTTGTGGTGTGGTTACTTTTGGCGCCCTATATCTTGTGTTTATCGACACGCCCAAATGGTTTTCCAAACAAAAATATTTTCTAGTTTTGCACCGCTGTGGATAACTGCATTACATGCTTGTAATTCCGCGAAACTTTTTCAACAGGAGGGGTTAAAAACCGGTGCTTATCTTGTTGATAATTACAACAGTGCAATTACATCATCTAGTGTTGGCGGAAGTTGTGGTTCACTAGATGTAGTGGTTTTACACAAATCTTGAATTTTTAAGATTGGAAGAAGAAAATGGCAATTACGGTTTATACAAAGCCTTCATGCGTACAGTGCACCGCTACCTACCGCGCGCTTGACAGCAAGGGTATTGAGTACAACGTGCTGGATCTGTCAGAAGATCAGGACGCCCTGCAAACCGTAAAAGAGCTTGGATACTTGCAGGCTCCGGTTGTTGTAACTGATGAGGATCACTGGTCAGGCTTCCGCCCAGACAAAATCGAAGAGCTGGCTGGCCGTCTCTAGCCAGCTACCCGGAACCCCGCTTGCGCGGGGTTCTTGTCATAAAATCCATCCGGTAAAGGCAGGACACCGTGGGAAGCATCGTATATTTCTCAAGTGTTTCCGGTAACACTCACCGCTTTATTGAAAAGCTGGGGTTGCCGGCACAGCGGATTCCGTTGCGCCGCACAGATGCGCAGTTGCAAATCACTGAGCCCTACGTCCTGATCTTGCCGACATACGGCGGCGGCCCGGATACTAAAGCGGTCCCGAAACAGGTCATTAAATTCCTCAACGACGCACACAACCGTGGTTTACTACGCGGGGTGATTGTTGCGGGCAATACCAACTTCGGGGAAGCCTACGGCTTAGCGGGTGAGATTGTAGCCCGCAAATGCCAGGTACCGCTGCTTTACAAATTTGAACTCTTTGGAACACCAGAAGACGTAGTACGCGTCAAACAGGGATTGGAACGGTTTTGGAAACAACAGCAACCCAGCCAGGGCACGACTCTTCACGCGTGAGCGAAACTGACTATCACGCGCTAAATGCCATGCTGAATCTGTATGATGCAGACGGCAAAATTCAGTTTGATAAAGACCGCGAAGCGGCCCGACAGTACTTCTTGCAGCATGTTAACCAGAACACCGTTTTCTTCCACGACTTTGATGAGCGGCTGCGTTTCTTGATTGAAAACGAGTACTACGAGGCTGCGGTGCTGGAGCAGTACCCACGCGGTTTCGTAGAGGAGCTCACCAACTACGCTTACAGCCTGAAGTTCCGCTTCCCGACCTTCCTGGGCGCGTTTAAGTTCTTCACCTCCTACGCGTTGAAAACCTTCGACGGGAAGCGCTACCTGGAGCGCTTCGAGGACCGCGTGGTCATGGTCGCGATCGCGCTGGCGCAGGGCGACCAGGAGCAGGCAAAACGCTACGTTGAAGAAATCATCTCTGGTCGTTTCCAGCCGGCAACCCCAACCTTCCTCAACGCCGGCAAGGCACAGCGTGGTGAGTTTGTGTCTTGCTTCCTGCTGCGGATTGAAGACAACATGGAGTCAATCTCCCGTGGCATCAACTCTTCGCTGCAGCTTTCAAAGCGCGGCGGCGGCGTTGCTCTGCTATTGAGCAACCTGCGCGAAACCGGTGCCCCAATCAAGAAGATTCAAAACCAGTCATCCGGCATCATCCCGGTGATGAAACTTTTGGAAGACAGCTTCAGCTACGCAAACCAGCTCGGTGCGCGGCAGGGCGCTGGCGCGGTGTACCTCTCAGCGCACCACCCAGACATCCTTAACTTCCTCGACACGAAGCGTGAAAACGCGGACGAGAAGATCCGCATTAAAACCCTGTCGCTTGGCGTTGTGGTGCCAGATATTACCTTCGAACTGGCTAAAAAGGGTGAGGATATGTACCTCTTCTCACCTTACGATGTGGAGCGTATCTACGGTGTGCCTTTCGCAGACATCTCAGTAACCGAGAAATACTACGAGATGGTTGATAACCCGAAGATTCGCAAGAGTAAGATTAATGCGCGGCAGTTCTTCCAGACAATCGCAGAGCTGCAGTTTGAATCGGGCTACCCATACATCGTGTTCGAAGACACCGTGAACCGCGAAAACCCAATCGCGGGCCGCATCAACATGTCTAACCTGTGCTCTGAGATTCTGCAGGTAAACACCCCAACCACCTACAACGACGACCTCAGCTACAACGAGATTGGCAAAGACATCTCTTGCAACCTGGGCTCCATGAATATTGCCAAAATGATGGATGGCCCAGACTTTAGTGGCAGCGTAGAGGCCGCGATTCGGGCGCTCACCGCGGTCAGCGACATGAGCCACATCAGCTCTGTGCGCTCCATCGAAGATGGTAACGATAAATCACACGCCATCGGCCTGGGGCAGATGAACCTGCACGGCTTCCTGGCGCGTGAGCGGATTTTTTACGGCTCTGAAGAGGGCGTAGACTTCACCAACATCTACTTCTACACAATCCTGTTCCACGCCCTGAAAGCGTCAAACAAGATTGCGATTGAGCGAGGCACCGCGTTTGAAGGCTTCGAAAACTCTAAATACGCTTCCGGTGAGTTCTTTAAGAAGTACATAGAGCAGCCGTGGGAGCCGGCAACCGCTAAGGTCCGGGAGCTGTTTGAGCGCTCCGGCATCGCTATCCCAACCCAGCAGGACTGGGAAGAGCTGAAGGCCAGCGTGATGGCGCACGGCATCTACAACCAGAACCTGCAGGCGGTGCCACCTACCGGCTCAATCTCGTACATTAACAACTCGACCAGCTCGATCCACCCTATTGCATCGAAGATCGAGATCCGTAAAGAGGGCAAGCTGGGCCGTGTTTACTACCCGGCTCCGTACCTCACCAACGACAACCTGGAATACTACCAGGACGCCTACGAAATCGGGCCAGAAAAGATCATCGACACCTACGCTGCAGCGACTCAGCACGTGGATCAGGGTCTGTCGCTAACCCTTTTCTTCCCGGACACCGCAACCACCCGCGATGTCAACCGCGCACAGATTTACGCATGGCGTAAAGGCATCAAAACCATCTACTATATCCGACTGCGACAGATGGCGCTTGAGGGCACCGAGGTTGAAGGCTGCGTCAGCTGCATGCTGTAAGGCGTGCGGGGGTGGATCAGCCCTCGCGGCCTTGCCTCACCGGCGCCGCAACTGAGACGCTAAGCTAAAAGAAACAACGCGATTTGAAGGACACAGAGCAATGACACCGCATGAGCCACTGCCGCTTGTTGAAAACGTGCAGGCGATTAACTGGAACCGCATCGAAGACGAAAAAGACGTTGAGGTGTGGAACCGCCTTGTGAACAACTTCTGGCTGCCAGAAAAGGTGCCGCTGTCTAACGACCTGCAGTCATGGAACACCCTGACCGCGGAAGAAAAGCAGCTCACCATGCGGGTCTTCACCGGGCTCACCCTGCTTGACACAATCCAGGGCACAGTCGGTGCGGTGTCGCTGATTCCAGACGCGATTACCCCACACGAGGAAGCCGTGTACACCAATATTGCCTTTATGGAGTCGGTGCACGCCAAGAGCTACTCCTCAATCTTCTCAACCCTGTGCTCAACCACCGAGATTGATGAAGCATTCCGGTGGTCAGTAGAAAACGAAAACCTGCAGAAAAAAGCGCAGATTATCGTTAGCTACTACCACGGGGATGACCCGCTGAAGCGGAAGGTTGCCTCCACTTTGCTAGAGTCATTCCTGTTCTACTCCGGGTTCTACCTGCCAATGTACTGGTCAAGCCGGGCAAAGCTGACCAACACTGCTGACCTGATCCGCCTCATCATCCGCGATGAAGCAGTGCACGGTTACTACATCGGGTACAAGTTCCAGAAGGGGCTTGAAAACGCCAGCGAAGAGCGCAAGCAGGAACTGAAAGATTACACCTTCGGGCTGCTCTATGATCTCTACGAAAACGAGATTAAATACACCCAGGATCTTTACGATTCCGTAGGGCTCACCGAAGACGTTAAGAAATTCCTGCACTACAACGCTAACAAAGCGCTGATGAACCTCGGCTACGAGCCGATGTTCCCGTCAAGCGTCACCGATGTGAACCCGGCTATCCTGTCAGCGCTGTCACCAAACGCAGACGAAAACCACGACTTCTTCAGTGGCTCCGGGTCTTCATACGTCATCGGTAAAGCCGAAGCCACCGAAGACGAGGACTGGGATTTCTAGTTCCTGAAGGGGTGTTGTGACTGAGCAGACATATCGAGTCTTGCTGGACGCTAACATTTTATATAGCCGAACGCTGCGCGACTGGATATGCCTGCTCAGTTATGAGACCGAAAACCATTTTTCCAGCTCTGCAGCTCAGAGGATATTATCATCGAGGCGGGGTATCACTGGCGGAAAACACACCCGGACAAGAGCGGATTTGCGCAAGAGCAAATCTTCAATGGGATCCGTGGGGCAATGTATGAAGTTGCTTCCAGATACGGTACAGACAAGCCGCCAAAGTATCCTGATCCGGGTGATTATCATGTGCATTCAGCAGCTGTAGCATGCGAGGTAGACGCATT
The DNA here is from genome assembly GCF_014197205.1 of Canibacter oris. Lineage (GTDB taxonomy): Bacteria > Actinomycetota > Actinomycetes > Actinomycetales > Microbacteriaceae > Canibacter > Canibacter oris. The sequence continues at coordinate 15,794 of NZ_JACIFD010000003.1, read as the reverse complement.
GGTTACAGCTGACAAGAATCTGCTGGAATATGCCCAATCATCGTATGGTGACGAGCTGCCATATGAAACTTTAACTGCGGATGAGTTCTTAATGCAGCTAACTGAGTATGTTCCGCTGTCAGTGTTTGTGAAAGTTTTCACTGACCAGGAAGAATACTGGAGCAACCCCAAAAATAACCGCAAGCTTGACGCTGAAGGGGTCGATTTGCCCCGTGCTTTGGTCAAAGCGGGTGCACCTAACTTTGCCGAATTCGTGCGCCGCAGAGTCATTCCTGAGTTGCGAGATTAGGTTTAAAGTTCCACGGCAGGGTTTGTGTTCCATGCGGAACTTGATACGATTAAGTGCAATAAGTGAAACACAATAAACTTATTGCACTTAATCTATTGCGTGGCTGAAGGAAAATCATGACTGCCGTCGAACTGTTAGAGAGGGCTACTGTAAAGGCTCCGCTTGCTGCCGTTAAAGAGGCAGAGCGGATTATGCAGAGCGCTGAGCGTGAACCGGATATTTCAATCCAACTCAGTGTTAATGGCGCTGCTGCGAAACAAATTGGAGAAGAGCTGCAAAAAGTTATCACAGATGCTTTGCGTATTATCAGCAAGGGTGAAACTCCAAAGATTATTGCGGAACCGGCAGACCTGACAACGACTGTGGCGGCGAAGAGAATTGGAGTTTCTCGGCCCGTGCTGATGAAGCTAATTAGGGAGGGCGAGATTAAGTCACACAAGGTGGGCTCTCATCATCGCATTAGTGTCGCTGAAGCTGATGCTTTCCGCAGCAAAATGCTGCAGCAGCGAGCAGCTGAACAGCGAGCCGCATTTGAGAGGCTGCGTAACCTAGAGAGCGAACTGGATCTGTAGCGTAATTTCAGCTTCACTAGGGGCGCTGGCGAGGGCAGATTACTGGCGCTAGCGCAACGCCATAAGTGTTGGTAGCAGCAAGAGCTTACTAACACTTATGACGTTAAGTGTTGGTAACGCGGGACTTTACCGACATTTATGCTCCTTATCTGTCGTTATAGTTGCCTTATGAGAATAACTGTTGATGGGCTTAGAGTGCCGGTTGAACCCGTCTCATGGCAGGAACTGTCGTGGGAACCGTGCACGCCAGAGCCGCGTTTAGACCGAGATGTCGCGAGTCAAGCAGGCAGCTACCGGGCAGCGATTCCAGCCAAAATTAGCGATATGCGGTTACAGCTGTCGGAAAGCGACGCCGCTGTTGTGGATTACGCGCTACGCAGCCTTTACATCTTTGACGGGTATGTGGCATTGAACCTTGTAAGCTTCCGTGGAATGCTTGAGCCGGCGGAGGCGATTATGTTACGTGCGGAAGCCTATTTTAGCTCGCAGCTTGAGCAGCTCAAAACTACTCCTAAGCAGCTTTTTTGGGAGGAGCTGACGCCAGGCATTGACAGCACCGCTGCTGCGGTTGTTGGCAACTTGCGGGCAATGGAAATCGCCCAGCAGTTATCGCACACAATCAGTGTAGAAAACATTCTGAGCATACACCACGCGTTGCTGCACCAGCAGACTGCAATTGAGCCAGAGTTCGTCGGGCAATTTAGAAAACAGCAGGTGTGGATCGGCCCCGACAATTCCAGCCCGCTCACCGCTGATTTTATACCTCCGCATCACGATCTTGTAGCTTCTGCGATGACAGATTTGCTGGAGTTTATGCGGCGAGACGATCTGCCACTTGTGGCACAGTGTGCAATTGCCCACGCGCAGTTTGAAACAATCCACCCATTTGCTGACGGTAACGGTAGGGTGGGCAGAGCGCTAATGTATCTATTTCTGCGGCACAAAGGTGTTGTTAAGCGGACCACGGTTGCGCTCTCTGGTGGGCTGTTATTAGACAAAGCTGAATATTTTGCCGCTCTCGACAGCTATCGTGCTGGTGATGCCGGGCCAATTATTAGAGTCTTCGCACGGGCAGTTGACTCTGCTTCATGTATTAATAATGGATTGGTGCATAGGCTCCGGGGCACTTATGCTTTTATGAGACATTGGCTTACCGGGGTGAGACGTGATGCGACGGTGTGGCAGTTATTGCCGGAATTGATAGAACAGCCTGTTCTTAACAGCGTCTCTCTACGAGAAAAAACAGGCCTTAGTGAGAGGGCGGTTTTGCGTGCCTTAAAAACTCTGACCGAGACGGGCTTGCTGACGGAGATAACTGGAAAATCTCGTAATCGTATTTGGATGAACCGCAGCTTGTTTGACGATTTTAAATACCTAGAACGGGCTATGGATCGTCGGATAGCTGGGCTCTTTTAATGTCTACCATACTGGCAAAAACTAATGGGTGAAGTGCGGTATTTGTTGCATAAACGGTATTACGCCCTAAAATAACGCATCACGCTATAAAATCAAATTATGACCATCAACCCTATCAACCAGCGGGTGCAGCGCTTCTCTATTGTTTTAAGCAGCGCTGTCGGTATCGTATTAGCGGCGCTGGTTGCCGGGCAATTGGTTTTTTTCGGGCGGATTTTCCCGTGGTATGTGCAAACTGCTGAAATGGCCGCGCAGCTCGCCGCCGAGCGGAAACTCGCCGCGGAAACCGCGGAGATAATCGATGACACCACCTACAGCGGCGACACGCATCGCGAAGTAGTGCCGTTAAGCGCGGAGGTGAAGGGCGCGGAGCTTTTGCAAATCACGCTGCTGGAGTCGGCTGATGACACCGTCAGCTTGCATATCTACGAGGATGAAGCGAGATCGAAAACTTCAAGATTTACGCAGTCAATGTCACTCGCTCCGAATCGCAACTTGCTGGTGCTAAGAATGCTGCCGGGAGAATTGCTGACGGTATATGGGTCCAGCTGGAAAATCAAAGTTGAGCCGGTTGCGGCTCTTAAACCACAAACTGTTTTTGAGAATCTGCCCATTTACGCTGAATGGCAAAGCTCCGGGACGGGGTCTTTCTACTATTACGGCCCGGGAGAATATCTTGAGGTGCAGCTCGCTGATGCGGCAGGTGAGACAATTGCCTACTGCGCCGCGGGTGGCTGCTATTATAACTCCGATGAAGGCAACGGGGTAGGGATTTACCTTGGCGAATACACATCCGATCACAACAGCTACACCGCCGGGCAGGTGCGGGGAATTGTTGTGACCGTGCACGCGAGGCCCGGGCAAACCTGGCGCGCCTGGGTGCAAGATTCTGACTATGATGAACGGGACGCTGCAATACAACAAGAAATTGAGCGGCAGCGCACAGCGCAATAGAGGAGAAAGAAATGACTAGCCCCCAAGTCATAATAACTGTGGCGCAAGACGGCACTGTGCAAGCAAAAACCATGGGTGTCACCGGGCCAGACTGTCTTGACTATGTTGCAATGTTGGAAGATTTGCTTGCCGCAACCACCGTTACCTCAGAGTTCACCGCCGACTATCAGCGTAGTGTCACCGCGGCAAGTCATAACTACGCAGTCGCCACCACCGCGTCCGGCCAGGAGGTCACCGAGCAGGAGGTTGCAGAATGAGCGTGTCGCTATTCTTGGTGCCGATGGCACTAACCGTGACCGCCGGGGTGATGACCACACACAAAACCCAGCAGGCAAAAGAGAAAATCACCGACAGCGCGGTTACTTCACAGCCGGTGCACGAAACTAACTCCCCTGAGACAACGGTGTTGCAGGTGCAGACCAGAATGCGCGACACCGGGTTGCTGGTACGGGCTTTCTCCGAGCTCGGCGCAACCGTTCACGAAGCGGCGGAGGACATGGTGGTGGCTGAGCTGCAGCACACCCTTTTCACAATGCAGCGCGACAGCACCGGAGTGTGGGCAGCACACGCGGAGGCGGTAGCTGTGGGGCGCGGCCGGCAACGGCAGGTGACCGCGGAGACGGCGGCTGAAATGTTACGGCAACTAGATGCCACATACGGCAGACTCGTGCAGCAGGCAGTGGTGGAGCGGATCCACGCCCAAGCGGCAAACGTGGGGATGCAGGTGAGTTCGCAAACGGTGGAGGAAGATCAGAGCATCCGCATAGTGTTAGACACGGTGAGTGTGGAATCGTAAATGGCACACAGCACCGCAGCTCAAAAAACATCGCGCAAAACAGCGCAGAACCCGCCGGAAACCCCGCCGGTAGGGTGGATGCTGCGTCGCAGTATGTGGATTCTGCCGGCGCTATTGGGGCTTGGCTATCTCAGTTTTGTGTCGTATTTTTGGCTCGCCAAAAAATGGAACAGCGTCGGTCTGCGGGGCATGGCGCTGGTGCTGCTGGGCCTGAGCTTGCTTTACCTGCCTTTGACTTTCTTTGACTATGAAGCAGCTGAAACTCCGGCTATGCATTTGCTGTTGTGGATCGGCCCAACGCTTTTGGGGCTCTACCTGAATCCTGCATATTTGCGTAGCACCTGGCGGCAAGAAGTGCTTGGGCAAGATGTCGCGACGGTAGCCGCACCGCTGTGGTTGCGACTGCGTAACATTAGTGACAATGACTTAAGCGGCGCTGATGTCGATAGCGGTAGCATCCCGCAGCGAGGCCGGAAAGGGCCGCGCCCGACGCAGCAGCGAGCGGCACAAAATGGTGACGTGCGAGATCAGGGTTACACTTTCCCGCCGTTGCCGGCAGATGAGCCATGGCAGCAGCCGGAATCTTGGCGCCGCACTGCACCGCGCCCGGAACCGCGCTATCGCAGCTGGGATGAGATTGATACCCAGCGTACTTTCGGCACCGTGGGGTTGGTGAATCTTGCCACCGCGACCGTGGATGAGCTAGAGGTGCTGCCGTTTATCAGCAGGTCGCGCGCCGAGCAGCTGGTGGCGCTGCGTGACCGTGGTCGGCTGCGGGATATCACCGATGTGATTGCGGCGCTGCAGCTGCAGCCGCACGAGGCCGCCCAGATCCGCGCCCGCCTCGCATTCGGGCAGCCTACTGGTGCAAATTCGCACACCGGCGCTGCGGCAAGCGGCGTGACACAGGGCGGCGCACAGTCCGGCACCGCGCGCGCCGCCGGTAAGACTGCGCGGCGTGGCCGCAAACAAACTTCTGCCCGCACCCCGGCAGGGCAGCAACCCAAGCCGGCGGCATCCGAGCCGCCGCGACAAGGAAGGATCCTCGATGTCTGAGCAGTCACGTTTCCGCAGGGAGCTTGCCCAGCTGATTAAAGCCCGCTTTCCGGTGCTGTTGATTGAAACACACGAGGAGCAGCGGGTGCTGCGTGAGATTACCGCGGTTGCAACCGATGCTGCCGCGGTGCGCACCCCGCGAAAAATCTACCGCTGGTCGCTCACTGACGGGCTGCTCGACAGCGACAACAGCCCCATCGGGCACACCAAAACCCCGCTCGACGCGCTGACTGAGATTCTGCAGCGACAAACCGAGGCCGCGGTTTTTGTGTTTGTGGATCTGCACGCCTCACTCGGTGATCAGCGGCGCCCTGCTGACCCCACTGTGGTGCGTGCGATTCGTGACATCGCGGCTGCTTTCCAAAACGGCGAGGTGGCACGCACCCTGGTGATGGTGGCGCCGAGCGTGGAGCTGCCCATCGATCTGCAAAAAGACGTCACTATTGTGGATTTCCCGCTGCCGGAAGCTGCCCAAATCGGGGAGGCGCTGGACGGCATCATCGCCGCCAATGCGCACTCGGGGCGGATCGCTATTGACCTCCCGGAGGCCGACCGGGAGCGTCTAATTGACGCGGCGCGTGGTTTAACGTTGCAAGAAACCGAAAACGCTATCGCCCTGGCGATTGTGGAAGACGGTAAACTCAGCGCCAAAGACGTCGATATTATCACCGCGGAAAAGCAGCAAACTATTCGCAAATCCGGGATGCTGGAGTTTGTTGATGCACAAATTAACCTGGAGGATGTGGGGGGTTTGACGAACCTGAAGCGGTGGCTTGGCAAACGCAAAAACTCGTGGATGGCGGAGGCCGCAGCCTATGGCCTGCCGGCGCCGCGCGGGGTTTTGATTACCGGCGTGCCGGGCTGCGGTAAGTCGCTGACCGCGAAGGCGGTAGCGTCGGCCTGGCAGCTGCCGTTATTGCGTTTTGATATCGGGAAGGTGTTTTCGGGGCTGGTCGGATCCAGCGAACAGAATATGCGCACCGCGATTCAAGCGGCCGAAGCTGTGTCACCGTGTGTGCTGTGGATCGATGAGATTGAGAAGGGCTTCTCAGGAGTGATGCAGTCGCATGATTCAGGCACATCGTCGCGTGTTTTTGGCTCCTTCCTGACCTGGATGCAGGAAAAGAAAGCCCCGGTTTTTGTTATCGCAACCGCCAACAACATTGACGTGCTGCCGCCGGAGCTGCTGCGCAAGGGACGTTTTGATGAGATTTTCTTTGTGGATCTGCCCACCGCCGTGGAGCGTGACGTGATCTGGCGGCTGCACCTTGGCAAGCGGCTCGCGAACCCCAAGGTGCTGCACGACATTGATATTAACGAGAACTTAACCGAGCTGGTGAACCTCAGCAAGGGGTGGTCTGGTGCGGAGATTGAGCAGGCCGTGGTGGCCGCGATGTTTGACTCTTACACCGGGCAGCGCAAGCTCACGATGGAGGATCTGCGGCACGCCGCCGACACTATGGTGCCGCTCGCGGTGACACAGCCGGAGCAGATCGCGAAACTGCGCGCCTGGGCAGATGAGCGGGCAGTTGCGGCAACCTCGCGGGAAGATCGCGCTGGTTACGCTACCGCGGCGGAGTCTGCTACCGCGGCGCCGCTGCAAGATACCGCGGCGAAGGCGCAGCGTAGTGATGAGTCGCGCGGCGGGCGAATCGTAGACTTTTAATGACTGCGACTTTTAATGACTGCGACATTCAATGACTGAGCTGCCGTTCCCCAGACTACGGCAAGACGGGGCGCCGCCGCTGATGCGGGCTGCGCCGGCGGCGGGAGCTGAGCAAACCCCGGCGATGGGGCAGCCGCCGCTGATTCGGGTTGCCCGGGTGGTGCCGGAAACGGTTGCCGAGGGGCCCGGCACACGGTTTGCGGTGTGGGTGCAGGGGTGTACAATCCGCTGCCCGGGCTGTTTCAACCCGCAGTACTGGACAAGCCGCGGCGGTAAGCTGATGAGCGCGGCCGAGCTGTTTGCTGAGATTCCGCAGCAGCAGGTGGAGGGCGTGACTTTGCTCGGCGGGGAACCGTTTGAGCAGGCTGCGGCGCTGGCGCCGTTTGCACGGCTGGTGCAGCAGGCGGGACTGTCGGTGATGAGCTTCACGGGGTACATGCTGCAGCAACTACGCCAGCGCGCCGCCGCGGGCGACACCGCCACCGCGCAGCTCCTGGAAGCAACCGATCTGCTAATCGACGGGCCTTTTGTGCAGGAGCAGCTCGATCATGAGCGCCCTTGGGTGGGGTCACGCAATCAGGGCTTTCACACCCTGACTCCGCGCTATCAACACCTGCAGGGATCCTGGAGCGAAACCCCAGATCGACTTGAGATTACGGTGGCGACTGACGGGCGCGTCGCGGTTAATGGCTGGGCCGATGCGGAAGCTCTGGATGCGCTGTTTGCAGAGATGCGCCGCGCCAAGGAAGGCTAAAATTGGGAGCATCGCAGCGCCTCACCGCTGCTGTATCCCGGGCTGCGGCAGCTTGAAGCAGAGCGTGCATGAGATAATTTTGCTACTAATACTATTCGGGGAAAGGCGACCACTGTGAGTATTTCGGCTGCGCCACCGCACCTGTTCAGTCCGCTGCGATTGCGGGGTTTAACCGCACCTAACCGCCTGTGGGTTGCGCCGCTGTGTCAGTATTCAGCGGTGGATGGCTTTGTCACCGACTGGCAAACTGTGCATTTGGGATCTTTCGCGGTGGGGCGCGCCGGGTTGATTATCGCCGAGGCGACCGCCGTGGTGCCGGAGGGGCGCATCACCCCGCATGATGCCGGTATTTGGAGTGACGAGCACGCCGCAGCCTGGAGCCGGGTGCTGAGCTTTACCGCGGAACAGGGCGTTCCCGTGGTGGTGCAGCTGGCGCACGCCGGCCGCAAAGCCGCGGTGCGGGCGCCGCACGAAGGCACCGGGCCGGGGCCGGCGCTGCAGGGCGGCTGGGAAACGGTGGCGCCATCTGCGGTGGCGTTTGAGCCGCTGCCGGTGCCGCGAGAGCTCACCGTGGCGGAAATCAAGCAGCTGCAGCAAGACTTTGTTGCCGCGGCTTTGCGCGCTGTTAAAGTGGGGTTCGCCGGGGTTGAGTTGCACGCCGCCCACGGCTATCTGCTGCACGAGTTTTTGTCGCCGCTAACCAATCACCGCACTGACCAGTACGGCGGTTCTTTCGCTAATCGCAGCCGTTTCCTGCTGGAGCTCACTGCGCAGGTGCGTGCGGCGCTGCCGGCTGACTATCCGCTGTTTGTGCGGCTTTCTGCCAGCGACTGGGTGCCTGGCGGCTGGGATATCGCTGAGACTGTGCAGCTGTGCCGGGAATTAGAAGCCCTCGGTGTAGACTTCTTAGACATTTCCTCTGGCGGGAATGATCCACACCAGCAAATCAATATCGGGCCAGGCTACCAGCTGCATTTTGCGCGGGCGGTGCGTGAAGCGGTGCAGATTCCGGTGGGGTGTGTGGGGCTGATCACCACGCCGCAGCAAGCGCAGCAGGCGTTGCAGGATGGCACCGCGGATGTGGTTTTGGCGGGCCGCCAGTTTATGCGCGAGCCGAGTTTTGCGTTGCGGGCTGCGCACGAACTGGGGCAAGAAATTAGCTGGCCGCGACAGTATCGGGCAGCGCGGCGATAGCGCTGGTTGAGGTATGAGCTGAGGGAAAAGCGATGCTGAGTCTTGACCTGAACAGTGATCTCGGTGAAAACAGTCCCGAGCGGCCGGTTGCTGACGACGCCGCGATGCTGGATTTAGTAACCAGCGCCAACGTGTCGTGCGGGCAGCACGCGGGCACCCCGCTCGGCATCAAAGACACCCTCGCGGCCGCTGCTGAGCGCGGGGTTGTGGTCGGTGCGCACCCCGGCTACCGCGACTACGCCAATTTTGGGCGCCGCGAGCTGCAGCTGAGTGCACGGGAGCTGCAGGCAGAGGTGGAATACCAGCTGGGGGCGCTGCTGGGTTTGGCGGCAAGCGTTGGGGTGCCGGTGCGATATGTGAAACCGCACGGTGCGCTTTACAATACGATTGCGGCAGATGCGACGCAGGCGCGCGTGGTGGCTGCGGCGGTGCGGGCGGTGGATCCGCGTCTCGTGGTGTTGGGTCTTGCCGGCAGTGCGGGGCTGCGTGAGTGTGACCGGGCGGGTCTCACGGTTGCGGCAGAGGCTTTCGCGGATCGCGCCTACACCGCGGCAGGAACCCTAGTGCCGCGCGGCACTCCGGGAGCGGTTTTGAGTGACCCGGAGCGGGTTGCGGAGCAGATGCTGCAGCTGGTGACCACGGGCACGGTTACGGCGCTTGACGGGAGCACCGTGGCGGTGCGGGCGGATTCGGTGTGTGTGCACGGCGACAGTCCGGCAGCGGTGCAGCTTACCGCCACGCTTAGAAAGCGACTGGCGGCGGCCGGAGTGAGCTTCAAGCCGTTTGTGAGCTAGTCAGGTTGGGAATGCGATTACCGTGAGTGGACAAAACAGCGCCGCAGCCGGGGCACCGCAGCGGATTCTGCCGTGCGGCGAGACCGCGTTGCTTTTGGAGTATGTGGATCTGCCCGCCGCCCTCGCGCACTACGAGGCTTTAGCGGCGGCCCAGCTTCCGGGTGTGCTGGAGTTAGTGCCGGCGGCACGGACGGTGCTGGTGTTGTTTGATCCGGGATCCACCACCCTGCAAGCACTGCTCGCAGCGATTCGGGGCACTGCCGCGGCGACTGGCGGAACGCAGCGGGAGGGCCGTGAGGTGGTGCTCGATGTGGTTTACGATGGCGCTGATTTGCGGGAAGCTGCTGCCGCGACGGGGTGCAGTGTCGCGGAGCTGGTGCGCTGGCATGAGCAGAGCGAGTGGCGGGCGGCTTTTGCGGGTTTTGCGCCGGGTTTTGTGTACTGCATTAACACCACGCAGCCGTGGCAGTTTCCGCGGCGTGACACTCCGCGGCCGCGGATTCCGGCGGGCGCGGTTGCGGTTGCAGGAGAGTTCGGGGCGGTGTATCCGCGACAGTCTCCCGGGGGATGGCAGCTGCTCGGCACAACCACCGCTGAGCTGTGGGATACTGGGCGCGAGCAGCCGGCGCTGCTGCAGCCGGGAGATCGGGTGCGGTATCGGGCGGTGCGGGCTGCGATTGTGGCGGGTGCGGCGGCCGCACAAACCCGGCGCGCCTCGGGGCAGCGGGCAGAACAGGCTGAACGGGCCGAAATGCAGCGGGCCGCTGCTGAGCAAGCCGAGATCCAGGCGGTAGCCGCGACGCAAGCCAGCGCGACAGAAACCGCTGCACAAGGGGTTTTTGAAGTGGTGCGCCCGGGGCTGCAGTTACTATTGCAGGATGCGGGGCGCCCGGGCTATCGCGGGCTCGGGGTCGGTGCTGCGGGAGCCGCTGACCTGCCGCGGTTACGAGCGGCAAACCAGGCAGTCGGCAACGATCCGCACGCCCTTGCCCTGGAGGTGACAGTCGGCGGCGCGCTGCTTCGCGTGAAGGTGCGCACCCTGGTGAGCTGGGCGGGAGATGACACCGCGGCGATGCTGCTGCGTCATGACACCCCTGCAACGCCGGAGCGGTTAGCGCCCGGGCGCGCGTACACTGTGGAGCCGGGCGACGAGCTGGAAATTGCCGTGTTCACCGCGGGGCTGCGGGGGTATTTGGCGGTGCGCGGCGGGTTTCGGGCGGCGCGGCTGTTGGGCAGCGCGGCGACAGACACGCTGGCGGGGCTTGGCCCGGCACCTTTGCAGGCAGGGGATTTTGTGGCGGTGGCGGATCCACCAGCCGCAGGAATTGTTGCACCGGTAAAAAGTGCCCTGCCAGAGCTACCCCGAGCCGGGGAGACTGTGGTTTTGCAAGCCGTGTTGGGGCCGCGTGATGACTGGTTTACCGCCGCCGCGATAGCTGATTTTGCGGCGCAGAGCTGGGAGGTCACCGCTGCGGCTGACCGGGTTGGGGTGCGGCTGCGGGGCAAGACTGCGCTTGAGCGGCGACTGGTGCAGGAGCTGCCGAGTGAGGGAGTTGTGGCGGGCGCGATTCAGGTGCCAGCTGACGGGCAGCCGGTGGTATTTTTGGCGGATCATCCTGTCACCGGCGGGTACCCCGTGGTGGCGGTGCTGACTCCTGCCGGGCTGGCGCTGGCGGCGCAGTTGGCGCCGGGGATGCGGGTGCGCTTTGAGCTAGTGCCTGCTGCTGCCGTGGGTGCGTCGGAGTCGGGCGCGGGGGTGCCGGGGAGGATCGCGCAGGAGCAAGTGCCGAACACCGCAGCCACTGAGTTAGGTGCGGAGGTGACGCAATGAGTAGCACGCATCAGGGATCTGTGTCGCACAGCAGTGCAGCGGAGCTTGGTGAGACAACGGCACATCGCGGGAGGTTGCTGGTTGCCGCGCGCGGGTTTGCGGCGGCGCAGCTGTTGCGTGCCAGCCGCGGTGCTGGGTGGCAGCCGGTTGCGGTTTACGCGGACCCAGATTTTGACAGTCTGCCGGTGCGTCAGGCGGATTTCGCGGTGGCGGTGCCGGGAACCACTGCGGCTGAAACTTATGAGAATCCGGTTGCGGTTGTTGCCGCGGCGGTGCGCGCTGAGTGCCAGGCGATTCACCCGGGCTTTGGGGAGTTAAGGCATAACTTGCAGCTGCGACAGCTGGCTCAGATTGCTGGGATTAAGGTGCTGTGGCAGGGTGCTGCCGCAGCAGAGCCACTGTCACAAGGTTTTGCTGCGACGGAGGCGCTGCCGCGAGGCGCCGCCGCGCCGGAGTCTCTGTCAGACAGTGGCGCCCCTGCTCCAGGCGGGAGTATGGTGCCGAGTTACACCGGTGTGGCTTTTGTGCGCAACCAAGAGGTGTGGTTGCTGGGTGCCGCACAAAACCTGGTGGCCGTGCGCCGCGAGGTGCTGCTGGCGCTGAGCATGGCTGATTTGAGCTCTGTTTTTAGCGCCACACAGCTAGATGCGCTGCGGGCTGCCGTGGCTAAGCAGTGTGTGAAGCAGCAGCTAACGGGTTTTGTAGCCTTCGATTTTGAGCCGACCGCAGCCGATGTTGCGGAGCCGCGAATCTCGCAGGTTAGTGCTGGACTGCCCGCTACTCACAGTGTTTTTAGCGCAGCGCTGGGCGTAGATTTGTTGCGGTTGGCGCTGCAAGACGTGGCCGCTGCCAGGGGTGAGGTTGCGGCGGTTCTGGCGGCAAAGGTTGCGGCGGTGGATCCGCGCGCGGCGGCGGTGACCTGCCGGGTGCTGGCTGCTGATGCTAGTTTGGGCTTCGCACCGCAGCACGGCGAGCTCATCGCTGTGGCGCCTCCGGCCGGGCCGGGCACCACCTGGGAGCCGGGCTATGCCAGCGGTGACCAGGTGCCGTGGGATTGCGACGGGGTGCTTGCCGCCGTTACGGTGCGGGGTGTGGATCGCGTGGCCGCGTGGCAACAGCTGGCGGCTGCGCTACGGGGCACAGTTTTGCGTGGGGTGCCGACAACTGCTTCGGTAACGGCTGCGCTTGCGGCGGAGTTGGCGGGCGGGGCGCGAGAGTCCCTGCGCGCGGGTGTGGCCCAGGTCACAGCTGCAGCTCCGGCAGCCGCGTCGCAGCAGCTAGAACTGCTAAAACGGCTGCAGCAACTTGCGATTTCGCAGCAGCTGGTAGCTCCGCAGCTGCGTCCCGCGCTGCTGCCGGAGCGAGGCCTGATACGCGACACTGTGCGAGTTGGTGGGCGAGAGTTCACGGTGGGATTGCCGGATGCCGTGACCCCCGCGACGCTCGCTGTGATTGCTGCGATTGCGGCAAACACCAGTGCAAACTCTGGCTAAAGCAGCTTAACTCCGCCTAATATGGGGTATGCAGACATTAATGAGAATAATATCTATTATCAAATAGATAAGCAATTGCTAATATGTGCGGCGTTTGTGTTGTGCCGGGGGTAAAACCAGTTTATTCTGTAGGTGTCAATGTTAGACAATCGAAGGAGAAGTCATGACTGAAACCATGCGTGCGATTACCTACTACGGCGATCACGATGTGCGTTTTGAAGAGCGTCCAAAGCCGCAGATTATTGACCCAACCGACGCCATTGTGCGCGTCACCAAGACCACAATTTGCGGCACCGACCTCGGTATCTACAAGGGTAAAAACCCAGAGATTGAGGCCACTGCGCTTGAGAAAACTGGCGAGTGGAATGGTCGAATTCTGGGTCACGAGGGCATCGGCATCGTGGAGCAGGTTGGCGACAGCGTCACCAACATTAAGGTTGGCGACAAGGTGATTATTTCTTGTATCTCCCGCTGCGGCTCTTGCGATAACTGCCAGAAGCAACTGTATGCGCACTGCCGCAACGGCGGTGGGTGGATTATGGGTTACATGATCGACGGCACCCAGGCAGAATACGTGCGTACCCCGTTTGCTGACAACTCACTCTACAAACTTCCAGAAGACCTCAATGAGGATGTTGCAGTGTTCCTCTCAGACGCACTTCCAACCGGTCACGAAATTGGAGTGCAGCGCGGTCAGGTAGCGCCGGGTAAAGATGTGCTGATTGTGGGTGCGGGCCCGGTTGGAATGGGTGCACTGCTCACCGCGCAGTTCTATTCACCGGCATCAATTATTGTCGCTGACATGAACGAAAATCGCCTCGAAATGGCTAAAGCTATGGGTGCCACTCACGTGGTAAATCCTGCTAAAGAGGATTTGCAGGCGGTAATTGCAGAGGTGACGGCCGGTCGCGGCGTAGACACTGCAATTGAAGCCGTCGGTTTGCCAGCTACCTGGGATATGTGCGCGGCAAGCGTGAAAGAGGGAGGCAATGTTGCGGTTGTTGGCGTGCACGGCAAGCCAGTAGAAATGGAGCTGCAGAAGCTGTGGATTCGCAACCTCACAATTACCACCGGTTTGGTGAGTGCAAATACCACCGGAATGCTGCTTAAAGCCGTGCAAAATACGGCTGTTCCAATTGAAAACCTTGCCACTCACCATTTCACCTGGGACGAGTTTGAAAAAGCTTGGGATGTATTCATTAATGCAGACGAGCACAAGTCAATGAAAGTTATTATCGACGCTGCTTAAACAGTTGAGGCGCTGATGAAGTCAGCGCAGCGAAAACCTCGCGGTGCGGTCCGAACTAGTTTAGTCCGGGCCGCGCCGTTTGTTTCCTGGTGAAGCTACTCACCTGTTAACTCCGCAAGCCACCATTTGAAAACCACCGGGTGGGTAATCCGCCACCATAAATCTGGCTCGGTGATAGGCTCGGCTGTGACGACGGCGACCTGTGCGAGCTCCGCAGTTTCGGTCCCTGCGGTGATCGCGCCGTGAGCAGTGACGGTGCCCAGCTGGGTGCCGGCCGGCACGGCGGCGGTTACCGGTTCGAGCGCGGCGTCTAGGCTCGGCTGCGCCGAAGGTAACAGTTCTGCGGTGAGGGGAGCGGCGGTGACCAGGGTCACGGTGTCTCCCTGCCAGGTTTCGATTGTGCCGACGGGTTGGTCCGCAGCTACCAGGGTGTCTGAGCTGTGGCGCATCAGTGATGCCAGTAACAGGCGGCTGTCTGCATCGCGCTGTTCCTTGTTGGGGCGCTGCAGCACCACGGTGATGGCGGTGTAGGGGGCGTCTTGGTGGGTGCCGGCGGCCGCCGCAAGAAGGTTGTAGTATCCCTCGTCGCGGGTGCCGGTTTTGATGCCGCGATTATCGGGATTGTTACTGAAAGGGTTGGTGTTTTGGAAGGTTCCGATGCCCGGAATTGTCACTTCAGTTTTGCGAATCACGGCAGCCACGGTGGGGTGCTCGAGAGCTATTTGCCCGAGTCTGATGAGGTCGGCGGTGGTTGCCCTGTTGGCAGGGTTCAGCCCGCTGGCATCAGCAATTTCAGTGTCGGTGAGGCCGTGGCGCTGCAGCCAGTCGCTTGCCGCAGCGAGAAACTGGGCGTCTGACCCAAAAACTTCGCGGGAGTAAATCACCGCGTAATTATTTGCGGAGGCGAGCAGGGTGGCGTCGAGCAGCTCGGCTGCGGTGACGGTGCTGCCCTGCGGGGTTGGTGCAACAACGCCGTCAAGCTCCGCGATTTCTGCGGTTAGTTGCTCGTCTGCGGCATCGAAGGTGTGCGTGAAATTGTGCTGCGGCAGCGGTGCTTGCTCCAGGCAAACCAGCGCCGTGACGATTTTCGTGATGCTCGCGATCGAGTGTTTTTCGGAGTCGTTGCTGCGGATTTGCGGATCATGCAAGTATCCCACCGCGCTCGGGTGCGGGAGATTAGCCAGCACCTGCTCGACGTTCGCGGCGCTGCTAGGAGCGAGGTGTGGGTTGAGCTCGGCGATAGCCGGTTGCAGCTGCGGCAGCGGTGCGGTCGCGGCTAAGCCGCCGTAGGTGCCGACGAAGCCGCACCCGGCAAGCAGCACTCCCAGCAGTGCCCGGCCACGGCGCCGTTTACGTTGCGGCTGTTCCGGTGCAGTTGTGGTGTGTTTTGTTGGTGCGGCCATGCCTTAATTTTAGTGCCGCTGCTGTGATTACTGTTGGCACTGCCAATTGTTAAGACTGCTGCTCGCGCGGCTTGTGCTGTTTTGCGGCGCGCCCGAGCTGCGAGGCGACACGGACATCTAACAGTAATTTGCTTTAGTGGGTTTGGAAGGGAGAAAGCACGGCGGCGTGATCCACACCTCATAAATAATTAGACGAAGTCGGGTTTTAATGGCGCTGCACAGGGGGATGTGGAATAATCATCTGTTGATACTAAGTTGCATGTTAGAATCATCTGATTTACCCGTAAGCTTGTGAACAAAGGAAAGAATATGCGAAAAAGGTCAGCG
>NZ_JACIFD010000002.1 GCF_014197205.1 Canibacter oris | reverse complement strand
TGTGATCGGTGACAGCGTGCAGGTTGTGGGCGATATTTCCGGCTCCCCCGGCACCCTCGGGCGCATCGTAAAACTCAACGAGCGTCACACCCTGCTGCGGCGCAGCGCGGATGACAGCGACAAAGTTGAGCGGGTGATGGTTGCTAACGCCACCCAAATGCTGATCGTGGTTGCCGCCACCAATCCTGAGCCGCGGGTAGGGTTGGTGGATCGCTCCCTCGCAGCCGCCTACGACGCCGGTATTAAACCGCTGCTGTGCATCACCAAAACGGATCTGGCTGACCCCAGCGAGTTTTTGTCGCACTTCGCGGCTCTTGAGGTGCCGGTTTTCCGCTCTTCTGCCGCCGCCCCGCCGCTGGCGGAACTGGGCGCCGCGCTGCGCGATAACGTCACGGTTTTCATCGGCCACTCCGGAGTCGGAAAATCAACTCTGATTAACGCCCTGGTGCCCGCTGCTAACCGCGCCACCGGCCACGTCAACGCGGTAACCGGCCGCGGTAGACACACCTCTTCTTCCTCTGTGGCACTGCGGTTCGGCTCTTCTAACTCTGGTTCAGGATGGGTTATCGACACTCCAGGAGTGCGCTCTTTCGGGCTCGGGCATATCAGCACCGCAAACGTGATTGGCAGCTTTCAAGATTTGGCTGCGGTTATTGCCGAGTGTCCACGCGGATGTTCTCATGCAGCTACAACGCCCGACTGTGAGCTCACGTTGCAGCAGGACAAACTCACCGCGGCACAGCAGGCACGCCTGCAATCGCTGCGGCGCTTGCTCGGAGTTGCCGCTAGCCCAGCATTTTCTGAGCAGCAGCAATTAACATGATGTTATGACTGAACTGTTAGCTGCTGGCGATCCCGCCCCAGAATTTGCTCTCCCCGACCAGACAGGTACCCTAGTTTCCAGCGCCGAGCTACGCGGCAAACCAACCATTATTTTCGTGTACCCGGCGGCGATGACCCCGGGCTGCACCAAAGAAGCGTGTGACTTCCGAGACAGCAGCGCCGCCCTCAGTGCTGCGGGGTACCAGGTGCTCGGACTGTCGAAAGACACGGTCACAAAGCAAGCTAAGTTCGCAGAGCGCGATGGACTCACCTATCCCCTGTTGAGCGACCCAGATTTGGAGCTGCATCGAGCATTAGGGGCTTACGGCGAAAAGAAGCTCTACGGTCGAGTTAGTACCGGGGTGATTCGATCCACCTTCATAATTGACGAAGACTGGCGCCTCGTGCATGTGCTGCGCAATGTGAAAGCGACCGGTCATGTGGCTCGAATCCGCAAGCTTGTCGGGCTTGATGATTAGCCCAGCCGTGCGATTATTCCATTGCTGTCATCGGCCGCACCTTAATAGCGGCTATTAGACCGATAAGCGCGAATAGCAGCACCGGCACGGCTGGCCACTGTGGCCCCAAAAGTCCTTGCAAAATCCCGAGACCGACTCCGAAAGTGCCAACCTGCACAGTAAGAGCCGCTGAGCGTGCCTTCGCGGCTTTTTTAAACGCCCCTACGAGAGTGAAAACCAGCAGCGCTAGCGCCGCGAGAGCCATCAAAAAGAGTCCCAGCAAATCTTGGAACGGCTCGTCCTTAATCCGTAACATTGCGCTGCCTGTGACATAGGAAAACCAGAGGCACCCCAGCAGCTGCACCGTCAACACCACCTGCAGCACACCCCAGGGTCCCTTACCTTTGTCTGATGTATTTTCCTGGTCTGACTTGGAGTTTTCTAACAAAATAATCTCTTTTTTCTTGTCCAAAATGCTTGAAATTTTTCCGCTGGTGTGTCACCATTTTAGTCGTGGCATTTGCAAAATAAGTATCTTGCAACTATTACTAAAAAATTTGTTATATATCGAGAGGAAACTATGGATTGGCGCGAACAATCAGCGTGCTTAACCGTTGACCCGGAGCTATTCTTCCCGGTCGGCAATACCGGACCAGCCCTAGACCAAATTGAACGCGCGAAAGCAATTTGTGCGAGCTGTAAAGTCACGAATCAGTGTTTGGATTACGCTATCCACTCCAATCAAGATCATGGCGTGTGGGGCGGCCTGTCTGAAGATGAGCGCCGCGCTTTAAAACGCCGTACGGCTCGCGCCCGTCGCGCCGCAGCAGTATAACCATTCCTGCCTGCGGCACTGGCGCCGCATCAGGAGCAACCATAATTTAATACCGCAATATAACTTCACACAACGTAATTTTGGGGATCACCTAAACCAGGTGATCCCCAAAATTATTTAAACTGCAGCGATTTGCTGCGCACCGCCAGCTTCCAATTTGCCAACCAGTTCCCCGGTCGCGCCACCAATCAGCCCAAGCTGCGCATACTGCTCCAGCCGACCGCGCGAATCAGCAATATCGAGATTACGCATGGTCAGCTGCCCGATACGATCGTCCGGGCCGAAAGCAGCATCTCCTACCCGCTCCATCGACAATTTTTCCGGATGGTAGCTGAGGTTTGGGCCGGTGGTATTCAAGATAGTATAGTCATCACCACGACGCAGCCGGAGTGTCACTTCCCCAGTAATTGCCGAGGCAACCCAGCGCTGCAGGCTTTCGCGCAACATCAGTGACTGTGGATCAAACCACCGCCCCTCATACATCAAGCGGCCCAGGCGACGACCCTGTTCATAATAGGTCTCAATCGTGCTCTCGTTATGGATAGCGTTCAGCAGTCGCTCGTAGCAGATATGCAGCAGCGCCATCCCCGGGGCCTCGTAGATGCCACGGCTCTTGGCCTCAATGATGCGGTTTTCAATCTGGTCACTAACGCCGAGCCCGTGCCTACCACCAATCGCATTGGCCTCCAACACTAAAGCCACCGGATCATCATAGGTGACACCGTTGATGGCAACCGGACGGCCTGACTCAAAACGCACAGAAACCTCTTCGGTTGCCACGGGTACATCTTCGCGCCACGCGGCAACACCCATAATCGGCTCGACAATATCCAAGCCCTGGTCAAGGTATTCAAGAGTTTTAGCTTCGTGAGTTGCACCCCAAATGTTAGCGTCGGTGGAGTATGCTTTTTCAGTTGCATCTCGGTACGGGTACCCGTGCGCAACCAGCCACTCACTCATCTCTTTACGACCACCCAGCTCACCCACAAACTGTGAATCCAGCCACGGTTTGTAGATACGCAGCGCTGGATTCGCCATCAAGCCGTAGCGGTAGAAACGCTCAATATCGTTGCCTTTATAGGTGGATCCATCACCCCAAATCTCCACCCCATCTTCCTTCATGGCGCGTACCAACATAGTGCCGGTAACCGCCCGTCCCAGCGGGGTGGTATTGAAATAGGTTTTACCTGCGCTGCGAACGTTAAAAGCACCGCACTGCAACGCCACAAACCCCTCTTCTACCAGCGGCAGTTTGGCGTCAATCAGCCGCGCAATTTCAGCCCCGTAAAGCTTAGCGCGCTCCGCCACCGAGTCAATTTCCGGCTCATCGTACTGTCCGATATCTGCGGTGTAAGTGCACGGAATCGCACCACGGTCACGCATCCACGCAACAGCACAAGAAGTATCCAAACCACCAGAGAAAGCAATGCCAACCCGTTCACCGACGGGCAGCTCAGAAAGTACCTTAGACATACTTCCATCTTAGCGCCGAAAAATGCTACAGCTACCGGCATTGACCGAATCTTTACAACCCACCTGCGCCGCAGCCGGTTTCGCCTTACACCCACCTAACCGCGGTAGAATTAACTAGCTATGTCTTCACCTGCAACACCGCAAATTACTTTTCCCGAAGAGCTGCCCGTCAGCGCCATGCGTGACACCATCGCGCGCGCCGTGGCAGCGCACCAGGTGGTAATTGTTGCGGGCGAAACCGGCTCCGGTAAAACCACCCAGCTGCCCAAAATCATGTTGCAGCTGGGGCGCAAAGCAATCGTGCACACCCAGCCACGACGTATTGCTGCGCGCGCCGTTGCTGAGCGCATCGCCGAAGAACTCGGCACTGACCTCGGTGAACTTGTCGGGTATCAGGTGCGCTTTACCGACACCAGCTCTAAAGCCACAAAAATTAAGCTCGTCACCGACGGTATCCTACTCAATGCGATTCACCATGACCGACTGCTAAAAAGCTACGATACCGTCATCATCGATGAGGCGCACGAGCGCAGCCTGAACATTGACTTTTTGCTCGGTTACCTCCGCACCATTCTGCCGCGGCGCCCTGATCTGAAAGTGATTATTACTTCGGCGACCATCGACCCGGCATCATTCGCCAGCCACTTCGCTGACCGCCACGGCAACCCGGCGCCGGTTATTGAGGTCACCGGCAGAAGTTACCCGGTAGAAATCCGCTATCGCTCCCTGCTCCCAGAAACTCCTGAGCAACCACCGCTGGATGTTTACGAAGCCCTGTGCTTAAGCGCTGCAGAGCTACTAATAGACACCCCAGGCGATATCCTGGCATTCTTTGCCGGAGAAGGTGAAATTAAAGACGCCAAGGAGGCGCTGCAGGGCTACTTCCAGACCCATAAAAACCGCATCCCACAGGGAAAGACGCTGGAGATTCTGCCGCTTTACGGTCGCCTTTCCGCGGCCGAACAGCATCGGGTTTTCAGTCGCACCCCGGCGGACAAACGCCGCATCGTGCTCGCAACTAACGTTGCCGAAACCTCGCTAACCGTGCCCAATATCACCGGAGTCATCGACACCGGCACTGCCCGCATCTCGCGCTACTCCAGTCGCAGCAAAGTACAGCGCTTGCCAATCGAAGCCATAGCGCAGGCAAACGCCACCCAACGTGCGGGCCGCGCCGGGCGATTAGCGCCGGGAGTCGCGATCCGCCTCTACAGCGAAGCAGATTTTAACCGTCGGCCACTGTTCACAGATCCCGAGATTCTGCGCACTGGCTTAGCCTCGGTGCTATTACAAATGTATGCGTTAGAGCTCGGCGATGTTAAAAAGTTTCCGTTTCTGACACCGCCAGATCAGCGGGGGGTGCGCGACGGCATCGCGCTGCTGACCGAGTTGCACGCGATTAACAACGGCAGGCTCACCGCGATCGGCCACAGCCTCGCCCGGATTCCACTCGAACCCCGATTTGCCAGAATGCTCATCGAGGGGCTGCGCTACGACCTCACTGAGCGCATGATTGCGCTGGTTGCGGGGCTCACAATCGCTGATGTGCGCGAGTATCCGGAGGCAGAACGCGAGCAGGCCGCGGCATTGCACAATCGCTTCAAAGATCCGCTCGGCGATTTACACAGTCTGCTCAACCTCTACGATTATCTGCGCAAAACTCAGCAGGAGCTTGGCTCCAGCGCGTTTCGCAGGCAGCTTAAAAGTGAGTATTTAAATGTGCTGCGGATCCGCGAATGGTTTGATTTGGTATCCCAGTTGCAGCGCAGTGTGCGTGATTTGCGCCTCCCGGAAAGGCTTTTGCGACGTGATGCACAGGCCCCAACCACGGCCGCGGAGCTGATTTCATACTGCGCGCTGGCTGGGCTGCTCAGCCATCTCGGGGTGCGCGATGAGCGCAGCACCGCCGCCGCAAAATTTGCTGCCCTACAAAAACGAGGCTCGAAGCGCCGCGCTGTAACCGAATATTTGGGCAGTCGCGGAGTGCGGTTCGCGCTGCATCCGAGTTCTGCACTGGCGAGTAAACCCCCGGAAACAGTGATGAGTGTGGAGCTGGTCGAAACCCGCCGCCTCTTCGCACGCGGCAACACCGCGGTGAACGCGGCTTGGGCAGAAGCCCTTGCCGGCAAGCTCGCAAAAACCAGTTTTTCTGAGCCGCACTGGAGCAAAAAACACGGCGCCGCGATGTGCTACGAACGTGTCACCCTCTACGGGGTGCCGCTGGTGGCTGGCAGGCTGGCACCGCTGCGGCGCTACGACGCGGCGCTGGCCCGCCAGCTATTCATTCGTGAGGCACTGGTTGCAGAGAACTGGAATCAAGATTATCCGTTTCTACGGCACAACGCCCAACTGCGCCGCAAACTCCAAAATCTCGAAGAGCAGACACGCAAACGCGGCCTCATCGGCGGCGACGAAGAAGTTTACGCTTTCTACTCTGAACGCCTACCGCAGCAAGTGTGCAGCAGCACCGATTTTGCAGCGTGGTGGCGCAGCGCGGGTAAGAAACAACCGAAGCTGCTCAACCTGCGAGAATCTGACCTGCTTGAGAGCACGGCGCAGCAGGAGCTAGACCACGATGCCTCCCAGTATCCGCGGGTGTGGAGCTTCGGGGAGCAGCAGTTGCAGCTGCGTTACCGTTTTGACCCTACCGCGGCAGATGACGGTGTCACCGTGGTGGTGCCGTTGCCGCTGTTGCCGCAGCTGCGTGCGGAACAGTTCACACAGCTGGTGCCCGGGATGCGGCACGAACTGGTGGCTGCGCTGCTCAAAACCCTGCCAAAACACATTCGCAAGCACGTGGTGCCCGCAAATGAGTGGGCCACTACCCTGCTGCGCGAAATTGAGCCGGAGCTGCCTGACACTGCTGCGGCGTCTGCGGCTGGTGGATCCACCTCCCCCACCTCTAACAGTGAACACAAGGCAGAGCTACAGACACTGTTACCGCTGCTGGCTAATGCCGTGAAAAGGCACGCCTCGCTGCCGGTGCTACCGCAGGATTTCGACCTGTCACGCCTGCCGGGGCACTTACTGCCGACTTTCCGGGTGGTTGACACCCGCGGCCGCGTCATCGCCAGCGGCAAAGAGCTGGAGCAGTTGCAGCGCGACCAGGCGCACCGCAGCACCGCGAGCGTTGCCAACAAAACCACCCAGCAGCTGCCGCCGCAGCAGCACCTGGAGCGCAGCGGTTTGACGGCCTGGCCGAATAGTAGCTCCGCAGCAACTGAACCGCTCACGATTCCGCGGCAGCTAAGCGCCAAACTGCAGCCGGGGCGAGGCTATGCCAGCAGCGGCACCGTAAAAGCTTTCCCGGCGCTGATAGACCGCGGCAAAACCGTTGATTTAAAGCTTTTCACCACCGCGGCCGCGGCCCGGCAGCAGCACCCCTACGGAGTTGCGAGGCTGCTGACGCTGACAACCGCACCGCTGCACAGCTACATTAAAGATCACCTGTCACAGCGGGAAAAGCTGCAACTGGCTTACAGCCCGTACCGTACCCTTGATGACCTGATCAGCGACCTCGCACTCGCCGTAGCGCACTCCTGCGCCGCAGAAATCAGCCCAGACGGGCTGATCTACGAACCAGCAGAATTCGCCCAGGCCCAGCAGCTTTTCGAACGCCGCATGTTTGCGGAGAGTTTCAACCTGATGGAGCAGCTGGCGACGCTGTGTGAAACTGCCAGGGAAGCGAGCAAAGCAATTACGGCGGCAAAATCGCTCACGGTGCTGCCGTTGGTGGCAGACGCAACCGAGCAGCTGCGCAATCTGTGCTACGCGTCCGCCAAGGGCAAGGGTTTTATCTCGGAGGTGGGAATTGCGAGGCTGCCGCGCATCCGCGTCTATCTACAGGCGCTTATCCAGCGTATGCAGCAGCTGCCTCACAGTGCAGGACGCGACAGTGCCGCCCTGCACACGCTGCAGACGCTCACCAGCGACTACCTTGCCTCCGGCGGCACGCTGCCGCTCACATCGGCAGTTGCACCAGAGTTGCAAGAGGTGAGGTGGTTGTTAGAGGAGCTCCGCGTCAGTTTGTATGCACAGCAACTGGGCACCGCCGGCAAGGTGTCGCCAGAGCGCGTCAAAAAGGCACTCGCCGCGCTGCCTAAAACGCCCTAACCACGCAACTTAGCGCAGTTTCCTGACCGTGCAGACCAGCGAAACACGGCCACAACAGGCCAGCCAAACACAACCGCGGCAGGCTAGCTAAAGCGCACCAGCTGCAGCGCTTCTGGCACGGCTGTGACCTCAAGCTCAAGCTGCTGCGGTGGATCCTCCAGCCAAGCGTCACCATCCACGTAAATGGACACTCCCGGTGGCACACTGACCCGCGCCGCCGTGCCGTGCCACTGCTCAAGCGGCCGTATCAGCCGATGCCCGCGCAGGTACAGCAGCGGAAACAGCGCCAGCAGTGCGAGCCTTGGGAGCTTACCAACGAGGCTCACCCACATTGTTGCGGCTGTTGCTGCTGCCTGCGGCGCCAGCGGAATCCCACCGCCAATAAAGGGCCCGTTTTGCAGGCAAATAAGCGTGGCTTGATACCATCCGAAACCGACGCTGGCTGGTTCTCCCAGTGCCCCTGACGCGGCCACGCTGAGATTGAAACGCTGTGCTTTAAACCCTGGAATTTCCAGCAGCAAGGCCGCCAGGTAGCGCAGCGGCCCGCGCAGTCGCTGCAGACTGTTCGCACGACGATTCACCTGCGCATCAAAACCGATGTTCACGGAGTTTACCGCCCACCCGCGGCGCACCAGCTTCCCGGAGCTTGTGCGCGCCGTGAGCCGCAGCGCGGTTAGCGGCTGCACTTGATAGTCGCCGGCTGCCAGCGCTTTAAACCCCTGCATCAGCTGCGCGGCTGTGGTGCGGTGGTGGATCCGCATTCCCTTCGCAAAATCATTCCCGGTGCCCGCGGGCACTACCAAGAGTTTGGTGTCGCTGCCGGCGAGCAGCTGGGTGGCATCGTTGATGGTGCCGTCGCCGCCGATCACCAACAGCGCATCAGCTCCGGCACGGAGCATTTGTGTCGCCTGCTGCAGATAGTCGCTGCCCTGTGGCACGATAATTTCGAGCTCAGGGTGGTTAAATTCGCACAGCTGACGGTAAATATCTGCCCGTTCCGGGCTTGCGGCGGGATTCACCAGCACCACTATCTGCATGCTGCGTTCCTACCTTTTGCGCTGGCAGTGCGGACAAAAGTGACTGGTGCGGCCGATCGCCTGGGAGCTGGTGAGGGTGGTGCCGCAGCGCAGGCACGCTTCACCGCTGCGGCCGTAAGCCTGCAGGGAGCGCGCAAAATATCCGGCTTCGCCAGCGGTATTCACGTACAGCTCGTCAAAGCTAGTGCCGCCTTCGGCAAGCGCTTTTGCCATCACTCCTGCAGCGTTGTGCAGCAGCATTTCAAGTTTCGACAGCGCAATGCGCGCGGCCGGGGTTTCGGGGTGCAGTTGCGACTCCCACAGCGCCTCATCGGCATAGATGTTGCCGACGCCGCTGAGCAGCTGCTGATCAAGCAAAATTTTCTTAATCGCCGTCTGCTTGGTTTTAAGGGTTTTGGCAACCTGCGCAAAATCACAGTGCGGGTCTAGCAAATCGCGGGCAATATGGGCGGCCTGCTGTGGTAGCAGCGGATCGGAGGTGCCCCATCCCGCGGGTTTACCGTCACTGGTTGGAATCAAACTGTCTATCGCCAGTGACCCGAAGCGTCGCTGATCTGCGAAGTCTAGGCGTAGCTGTTCCCCAGCGGGGGTTGACACCCAGAGGCGGATCCGCACGTGTTTATCTTCCGGTGCGGTGGGTGTGCGTAACAACAGCTGCCCGCTCATTGCCAAGTGTGCCAGCAGCGCCTGCACAGGCTGGCCCCCCGCAGTTCCGGCAGCCTGCTGGTGCCGGTCTTCGGGCGGCTGTAGCGGAATCCACATGAATTTGCCGCGCCGCGCCGGTGTCAAAAAAGTAGCCCCAGTGAGCCGCTGCACAAAATCATTGGCGCGCAGCTGCTGGGTTTGCGGGTCGAGTGTTTTACCGTGACCTGCCGCAACTCGCCCGCTCGATAGCTCTGCGATACTCACATGCCGTTTCAGCGATCTGCCGTCAAACACTTCTGCAGCGGAGACCGTCGCTCCGATGAGTGCCCGTTCCAAACCGGCACGCACCACCTCCACCTCGGGTAATTCTGGCACTTTATTCTCGCCTCACTCCGCCACCGCTCTTCAGGCTTTACTGCGCGGGCTCAGCTGCGCTACGGCTTCACGCGCGGCGGCCAGCTCGGCAGCCTTCTTGCTGGATCCTACCCCGGTCGCCTGTACCCCGAGCAGCGCAACATGCGCCGTGTACTCGCGGTTATGGTCGGGGCCGGTGCCGGTCACCACATAGTGCGGGTGCGGCAGACCGTGCGCAGCGGCAATCTCCTGCAGCGTAGTTTTTGGGTCAAGAGAGCGTGACAGCGTTTCAACCTCAGCAATTTTCGACTCCAAAAGCTGCAGCACGAACTTAGTTGCAACCTGAATATCTGTGGAGAGATAAACTGCACCGATTACCGCCTCTAAAGTGTCAGCAAGAATCGAGTCTTTGTCGCGGCCACCGGTTGCCAGCTCCCCATTGCCGAGTTTCAGATACTGGCCGAGCCCAATTTCTCGGGCAGTTGTAGCCAGCGTAATTGTCGATACCACCGCGGCGCGGCGTTTCGCAAGCTCACCCTCGCTTAATTTCGAGAATTTTTTATACAGCCTGGTAGTTACCGCAAAGCCGAGGACTGAGTCACCCAAAAACTCCAGCCGTTCGTTATGTGGGGCACCACCGTGTTCAAACGCCCAGGAGCGGTGTGTCAGGGCACGATCAATGAGCTTCGGGTCGGCTTTAACCCCGTACTGTGCAAGAAAACCGTCTGCTGCTGTTTGCACAGCAGCAGACGGTTTCGATGTGTTTTTCGCAGTCACTGGCTGCCTTATGCGTCAGCTACGCGGCGGCCTTTGTACTCCATGAACAGAGCGTTGCCCTGCGCATCTTCAACCACGCGTGCACGGTGTGGCATGCTGTAAACGGTGCGGCCGTTTTCAACGGTTTTTACCAGGGTCGGAACACTGGCTTTCCACTGTGAACGGCGGTGGCGGGTGTTTGAGCGTGACATTTTACGCTTTGGAACTGCCATTATGCCTCTTTCTAGTTTTTGCGCTTGCGCGCACAGTCGTCATGAACTGAAATCATTTTTCAGTTCCGTTGTCTTCATCAACCGAAAAACCAGCCAACGCCGCCCAGCGGGGATCAACCGTCTCAGCAGGCGCCGCTGCTGCTTCCGTGAGCCGCTCACCAGTGGCAGGGTCAAGCCCAGCACACTCCTCACGACACACCGGTGTGAACGGCAATGCAAGCACAACCGCGTCACGCAGCGGGGGTTCAAGGTTCACGTGATCACCGTGAACCCCGTATTCATCAGTCTCTGTAGGATTATACGCGAAAAGTTCAATAAAATCGACTCTCAGCGTTTCGTCAAACTCAGAGAGGCACCGTGAGCACTCTGCGTGCACCGTAGTGTCAGCACCAACGGTGGCCAAAATTCCCTCGTGCACACTCTCTAAGCGGACAGCTAGTGAAACTGTGGTGCCCTGACGCACCGCAGCAAGACCTTCGCCCCAGGCTTCGGGCAGCACAACATCAAGCTCATGCTCCCGCATCTCACCCGGGCGGTTATAAATATCGCGAATCGCGAACGTAAAATTCTTAGACATACCCTACTAATTTTACGCTAAAAACCTGGCAACCGCGGCAGGAACATACTCACTGACGTCACCGCCGAGCGCGTGCACCTGCCGCACCAGTGAGCTTGACACCAGCGAATATGCCGGATTAGGCAGCAAAAAAATAGTTTCCACAGCAGCGAGCGAGCGATTCATCAAAACCATCGGGGTTTCGTAGGCTACATCAACCTGGGAACGGATACCCTTCACCAGCACCTTCGCGCCCACCTGTTTACAGTAGTCAACCAGCAACCCTGACTCCCACACCGCAACTTTTACCCGTGCCTGGGGCGCCTGTTCTGCAATCGATTCTCGCACCAGCTGCTCGCGCTGCTTCGCACTCAGCAGCGTCTGCTTGTCAGGATTGTGCACGACCACTACGTGCACCTCATCAAACAGTGTCGCGGCACGCAAAATTACATCCAGGTGCCCCTTCGTGATTGGGTCGAAACTACCCGGCACTACAGCGATTGAAGTCATGCTTCAATTATGACGCACCGCGCCGCCCGACGCAGCGCGCAATCTTTCTAGGTCTTATCAAGCTGCGCCAAACGCTGTTCTTGCACCCGCAGCAGCTCTTGCAGGGCGGGATACCGCTGTAATTGTGGATCCGCCCCTACCAGTTTCTCCGCCCATTCCCGCGCAGCGTACAGCACTTCGGCGTCCTGCGTGACCCGCAGCAGCCGGAGCGTAGATTTAACACCCGCCTGCGCCGTGCCCAAGATGTCACCCTCCCCGCGCTGCTCGAGATCAATCTCCGCCAGAGCGAAACCGTCAAGAGTTGCAGCGACCGCGGTGAGTCGGCTCCACGCTGCAGATTCCTGTTCTGCCTCGGTCAAAAACAGACACAAACCCGGGTGCTGCCCGCGCCCGACTCGTCCGCGCAACTGGTGTAGCTGCGACACCCCGAAGCGGTCGGCCTCCAAAACCAGCATCATGGTGGCGTTTGGCACGTTCACCCCAACCTCAACCACGGTTGTTGCCACCAACAGGTCAATCTCCCCCGCCGCAAAAGCTGTCATCACCGCGGTTTTTGCTTCGCCGCCAAGCTGCCCGGTGAGCTCTCCGATGCGCACCCCGGCAAAGTCTGGCCGCGCCCGCAGCCGTGCCGCCACTTCATGCACGCTGGCACGATTACGACCTTCTCCGCCTGTCGCGACCTTTTCTGGCGCAGCCTCTGCAGCAATGTTTGGGCACACCACATAAACCTGGCGGCCGGCCGCAATTTCCTCGCGTGCTCGCTGCCACGCGCGGGTGAGCCGCTGTGGCATCAACCTGGTTTGCACCGCAAAACTGGTAATTCCGGCACGCCCTGCAGGCAGCTGCCGAATCTCCACTGTCTCCAACTCGCCGAAGGCGGTCAAAGCAACCGTGCGCGGAATCGGAGTTGCGGTCATCGCGAGCAGATGCGGCACCGTTTTGGCTTTATTACGCAAGGCTTCGCGCTGCTCTACCCCGAACCGATGCTGTTCATCAACCACGATAAAACCGAGATCAGCAAACATGGTTTTATCACTGAGCAGGGCGTGCGTGCCGACCACCAGCAAAGCCTGCCCACTCGCCACCGCCAGCGCCGCTTTGCGCCGCTCAGTTTGCGACATCGAACCGGTGATTAAAACCGGGTGCACTGCTTCTCGCACCGCTGCCGGCAGCAGCTGCTGAAAATTCTCGAAATGCTGCGCCGCGAGCACCTCGGTCGGCGCCAACAGGGCGCTCTGGCCGCCGCTGTCCGCCACCTGCAGCATCGCACGCAAAGCAACCAGGGTTTTCCCGGCACCCACCTCGCCCTGCAGCAGCGTTGCCAAAGGGCTGGTGCTCGCAATCCCGGCGCTCAACCTGGCACCGGCTGCCTGCTGATCAGCGGTGAGAGAAAACGGCAGCCCGGCATCGAGTTGCGTCACATAGCCGTCATCACGCAGTGGCCGCGGCGTGGCTTTGCGACTCGCGTATTTTGCAGCGCGCGCGACCAGCGCCAGTTGCAGCTCGAACGCTTCGCGAAACTTCAGGCTGCCAAGCGCAGCCCGGAAATCTTGGTCCCGTTCCGGCTGGTGCGCTAACCGCAGCGCAGTGTCGTAGTCAATAATCTCTTGCGCGGCACGGATTTCTAGCGGCAGTGGATCCGCCACCGTCTCAAGCTGCGCCAAAACAGTGTCGATGCTCTTTGCGAGCACCCAGGAGGGCACCGCCGCGGTTGCGGGGTAAACCGGCACCGGTTTTAGCGCGTAGGCTTTAGCTCTTGCCTGCGCCAGCTGCTCCGGGTCGCCGCCTGCCTCCCGAGTTTCGGCAGCCGAGTCAAAAAGTTGATAGTCGGGGTTTTGCAGCTGCAGCTGACCGCGATAGCTGGTGACTTTACCCGAAAACTGCCCCTGTTTGCCGGGCAGCAGCTCCTGCTCACGCCACGGCTGGTTAAAGAAAGTCAGCGACACGTAGCCGGTACCATCGGTGACCCGCACCGTGAGAATCGACCCTGCACGCGATGCCATCTGGCGTTTTTGCACGTCAAGCACCTGCGCCACAATCGTGGCGTGCTCCCCCACTGGAAGTGTGTTCAGCGCGGTTAGCTCACCCCGTTTGGTGTATCTGCGGGGTAAATGCCAGAGCAAATCTGCAACCGTCTGATACCCGAAGGCACGCTGCAGCGCCGCCGCAGTCTTAGACCCCAGCACCTGCGCCAAAGGCGTTTTCAGGGTTACCGTTTGCACTCTACGAGTTTACCGCGCCAGGGTGCAATTTAGCTCACAGCACTACCCACAGTTAACCGTGAAATTTTGCTGCAACCCCGAGGGATCCCCCAGTTGCGCTTTCTCTAATGCTGTTTGGAAATATTCTCGGGTATTGTCATCGGCTCGTTCTGGGCTCATGTATCCCATACTTAATACCTGTTCAAGAGCACCCAGTGCTTTCTGAGCTGCTGCTTCATCAACTGCATAAGTTTCCAACCACTGTTTTGTCCACGCGCATTCATACTCAACGGATGCCAAGGTGTCACCAAAACCTTTTTGGTAGCTGACGTCTTCACTCAATCCGTCCAATTTCTGTTTTGGACTGTACCCCTCCGGCCATTGCAAAGCAGCAAGCGCTGCCTGATACTCCTGTTCAATCAGTTTTGGTGTCACCACCGTGATTTCCCCCTTATCAGGAGTCCCTAAAGTCTTCTCCTCAGCGGTGTCAGAGCAACCGGAAAGAACGAGCAGTGCGAGAGATGAAACAGCTAACAGTTTGTTTTTCATAATATTCCTCACATATCTAACTAATTGAAGACTTGGATGTCAGCGTAATGCCAACGCCGGCTGCAACCTAATGGCTTTAATCATGGGAAAAATCCCACCGACCAAGGCTGTTACTGTTGCCGCAATGACCGCGATTATTACCGCCGAATATGGATAGGCAGGTGCAGTTACGGGGGAATCTACCGGTAGCAAAAGCGCGATTGCACCGGTTAGCAAATATGAAACAGCAACTGCCAAAGCGGATGCGATTAAAGCGCTTAGCAGCGCCCCGCCAAGTACCAGACCAGCGATTGAGGCGCGAGTTGCGCCTAACGCACGGCGTATCAAAAGCTCTTGCGTGCGCTGTTCCAAAGAAGCCAACCCAATGTTTAAAAGCCCAATTGCAGCAAGAGACAGCAAAAGCAAAGCGACGACCCCGAAAGCTAATTGCAACACTTCCAAAACAGTGCGGTAACTGCTGGAGGCATCCTGCAACACAACCTCATCAACTTTTCCCCCTCCAAAATCGACTAGTTTATCGTTTAGGTACCCTCTAATCGTTTCTTTTGAGTGGTTTTTATCATTCAGCCAGTAAAAGATGGCACCCTGCGTTTGCAGAACATCTGGCGCAAATTCATACAGCGCAGCAATATTTACGTAGATTCGTGGTTCGCTAATTCCGTCATTAACTACACCCACCACGTTTAATGGTGTTTGCGTTACTGTTTGAGGATTGCTGACAGAAACTGTGGTGCTTTGCGGATACAAATCAGCTGCCGGTTTATTGTAAACTGCTTCTAAATTTGCGTACTCTAAATCTGTAATAAACCAACGCCCCTCTACTAGCGGCAAGTTATAGATGAGATTGTATTCCGGGGTTACATAGTTAGCGTCCAGCCTAATTGCTTTCGTTAACGAGGATGCTTCGTTAGCTGGCAGCACTCGGGTTTGCGGCACAAACCAAAGCTGCTCTAATGGCTCAACTTGGATGGCTATTTTTTCATCACTGTTATAAAAACTCTGCCTTAGTTGATACACGTTCTGCGCATTGATTTCGGTCTCTATCGCGTGGGCAACAAAATTGGGTGACCTACCGTAGAGCTGCTCATTCGTGCCTTCCAAATATCCTCTGCCTACTGTCCCCACCAATACAGCGCCGATAACAGCAACAATTCCGATAAACATTGAGAAACCTGTGAGAAAAGATCGCAACGGGCTAATTCTCAAGTCTTTTAGCAACATTTTAAACATCTGCTGACAACCTCCCAGAGTCAAGCCGGTAGGTATAAGCACAGCTAGATGCCACTTCCCCGTCGTGTGTCACAAGCAACAGTGTTGTTCCTTTTTGGGCCACTTTTTCATGCAGTAATTCCAGGATCTGCTGCCCTGTTTCTGTATCCAAAGCGCCTGTTGGTTCATCACAGATTAAAAGTTCTGGGGATGTCACCAAGGCCCTCGCAATTGCGACCCTTTGCTGTTCTCCTCCAGACAGTTTAGATGGCACCTCTAAGGCTTTATCTGCAAGCCCTACTGAGTTCAAAGCCTCCATAGCCAAGACTCTGATGTCTTTACTAGATTTTCTGGCACTGAGATACTGCAACGCTAGCTCGACATTTTCCAGAACTTTTAAGTGTTTGATCAAAGAATAATTCTGGAAAACAAAACCCACTTTATTGGCACGCAGTTTTGAGAGTTGTCTATCGTTTAGACCCCTTACAAGCTCGCCTGCGAAAAAATATTCGCCCTCGAAATGTCTGTTAAGCATTCCGATTATAGAAACCAGACTGGTTTTGCCTGATCCGGATTTACCCACGACAGCATAGCTCCTCGCTCGCTGCAATTGCAGTGTCACACCCGCAACGGTGGTTAATTTTTCGCCGTTACCCAGCGTTACTCTAGCGCTCAGGTTACGCAGCTCAACCAATGGCTGATTCGGCTCGCCAGCAGCTAACATGTGAAGGCTGCTGGGCCTCTGCTGCGCTTGATTGCTCAAGCTGTGTCTCATCATTGCCCCCGCGGGTCTAAATGGGGCGAAAAGTTTATAACGCTGTCGCCTTCTTGCAATCCGCTGAGAATTTGAATTTTTGCACCATCAGAAATTCCCAACTCCACATCTACTACTTCATACTTGTCACCTTGTACTCGCATCACTTGACCACGCTGTTGCCTCCCCGCGACAGCATTTAACGGCAACAGTAACGTTTCCGCAGCAGTGTTACCGCTAATGACCACCGTCGCCTGTTGCCCAGCTTGCACAGCAATGCCTTTATCGATGAGGCAAACAACCCTGTCTGCTGCTACCTGGGGTGTCGGCAATCCAAAGCTGGGAGCTGGCATACTAAACGGTTTCTCCAGCGCTGCAGCTTCATCAGCGGTAACTGTTTGTTGCGTTTGCTGCTCTTCGACAGTATCGGCACTAGCAGCAGCTGATAACACCGCAACACACGCAGTTGGTCCCACGCCATCGGTGATTTGAAATTTTCCAGTTAGCTGCTCTATTGCAGCAGATCGCAAAAGATTACCCGTTTGAACCACAATCCCAAAACCCTGATATTGCAATGCAAACAGCGGATAATTTTCGGGTAAATCCGGCGCGTTTGTGGTTATCGAAACTACTTTCGCAGCAATAGGAGAAACAACCTCACTCTCGCCGTTGCGCCCAATCACCTGCCCGGCAACCACTTGTTCACCGATTTTCACATAAGCTTCAAAGTCTGCCCGCGTGCCAGAGACGACAACTACCTGTGCTGCCTGCGCTACAGTTGCTTTTTCTGCCGCAGTTGGAGTGATGTTCCCCTTTGAAACACTCACAGTTTCATGCTGCAACAAACTATCATGCTCAGGCTCCGGGGTGTCACCGTGGCAGCTTGAAAGAGCTAACACAGTGACACCCGCGGCAACCAAAGCAGCAATTTTTTTCATTTGCATTTTATGTTATTAATAGGTTAGATATCCGCCCCAGTAATTATCGCAGCCCCAACCGCATGCTTTCATACGGCCTTGCATAGCAAATCTTGTCCCTTGCAAAATATCACCCCACTGCTTCACGCCAGTGTAGTTCCACTGCCTAGTCTCTGTAAATTGCGGCCCACCTGCGGCACCCATGTTCCTGAGGCCAAGACGTAGATATCCGTATGGTAAATCCGTTACATTAAGAGTGATCGGACCAGTAAATGTGTGTGTTCTGGTGTAATCATATTGCACAATGGAGCCACTAGTATCGAGCGCTCCCTGCACAAAACTATTTGCCGCAAATGCGCTATTAGTTACCCACCCCCAGGGCAACGCCCACCGCAGCAAATCCCGCCAATGCAATTTTTGTAACTTTATTCATTTTTCTGTCCTTTCAGAAAATTGGTCAGCATGTAATCATGCTTAAAACTTTTATACCACGCAATGACACAGAAAAAATATCATTGATATAACAAAATGCATATTATGTATGCATTGCTTTTTACAGGTAAAAAACGATTAACTATACCCGTGTAAAATTTTTTGCTGTGACCCGAATTATTGCCGGAACAGCCAGCTCCCTGCGCTTGAGCGTCCCTCCCAAAGGCACCCGCCCGACAAGCGACAGAGTACGTGAAGCGATTTTTTCCACGCTTGAGTCGTGGGATTTCATCGCCGACACAAAAGTGCTCGATCTGTATGCGGGGTCAGGCGCACTGGGCCTAGAAGCTCTCAGCCGTGGGGCATCCAGTGCGGTGCTGGTTGAAAAACATCCAGCGGCGGCGCGCATCGCGCAGAGCAACAGCGAGACCGTGCTGCGGGCTTTTAAAAACTCCCCCGTTACTCTCACGTGTCAGGTTATAACCGCAAACGTGCAGACCTGGCTCGCTGCGCAACCGAGCCGCGCCACCTTCGATGTGGTGTTTCTGGATCCGCCATACGATTTTGATGAGCAGACACTTGCTGCAAATCTGACCACGCTCGTGCCGCTGCTTACGCCGCACGCGGCGGTACTGGTGGAGCGAGATCGCCGCAGCCCAGAGCCGCTGTGGCCAGCCGAAATGCGCCTCTTAAAACAAAAGAACTATGGCGAAACCACCTGCTGGTGGGCTGAGCTTGACACTGAAACAGACACGGAAACCGACACAGTCACGGAAACCGAAACAGACACCGCAGCAAACTAGCTGTGAGTTTTACAGAGCAGTGGCGTTACCTGCTGGCCGCGCCAGACAAACTGCGGTGGTTAAGCGCCGAACTTCGAATGCACTCCCCGAAAAAGCAGCGGACCCTGCAAAACAGCAGGGTCCACTCTTAGTCACAGCTGCTTAGCTGCTAGCGACGTGGAATCATGGTGTACTTGGTTGAAAGGAATTCTTCAATACCCTCATGGCTACCCTCGCGCCCCAGGCCAGACTGTTTGATGCCACCGAATGGCGCTGCCGCGTTTGACATCACACCGGCGTTAATAGCCATCATGCCAGCTTCAATCTCGGTAATCATCCGCTGCGCCCGGTGCAGGTTCTCAGTAAAGACGTAGCTGGCAAGACCGTATTCGGTGCTGTTAGCCAGCTCAATTGCTTCCTCTTCAGTGTCGAAGCGCACCATCGCCAGGATCGGACCAAAAATCTCTTCCTGCACCATCGCCGCCTCGGTTGGCACATAGTCAACCACGGTTGGCTCAAAGAAGTAGCCGGCGCCCTCAACTCGTGAACCACCAGCCAGCACCTTAGCGCCACGTTCAGTAGCGTCTGCAACCAGTCGCACCGCGTTCACTACTGCTTTTTCTTCAACGAGTGCGCCAATCTCAACGCCCTCCTCGGTGCCGCGGCCAACTTTCATCGCACCAACCCGAGCTGCCAGGCGTTTGCCCAGCTCATCAGCGATTGCCGAGTGCACATAGATCCGGTTTGCAGCGGTGCAAGCCTGCCCGATGTTGCGGAACTTCGCTGCCATGATGCCCTCAACAGCGACATCCAAATCAGCGTCTTCAAAAACAATCAGCGGAGCGTTACCGCCGAGCTCCATAGAGGTGCGCAGCACGTTCTGGGCTGCAGCCTCCAGCAGTTTCACGCCAACCGGGGTGGAGCCCGTGAAGCTCACCTTGCGCAGGCGTGGATCAGCCAGTAGCGCAGCTGACTGCGCGCTTGCCTTTGAGGTCTGCACTACATTGACGACACCCTTAGGCAGCCCTGCCTCCTCCAGCAGCTGCTGGAAGTAGATAGTGGTCAGCGGAGTCAGCGCCGCAGGCTTAATAACCACGGTGCAGCCAGCAGCCAGCGCCGGCGCAATCTTTCGGGTGGCCATCGCCAGCGGGAAGTTCCACGGAGTGATGAAGTAGCACGGGCCGACCGGCAACTTAGACACAATCATGTCTGCGGTGCCCTCAGGGTTCTGCCCAAAGCGACCCGCAATCCGCACCGCTTCCTCTGAGAACCAACGCAGGAATTCGCCACCATAGGTAACCTCGCCACGCGCCTCAGCCAGCGGCTTACCCATCTCCAGCGTCATCAGCAGCGCGAAATCATCTGCGCGCTCCTGCAGCAGCTCCCAAGCACGGCGCAAAATCACAGAGCGCTCACGGGCACTGGTGCTCGCCCACTCTTTCTGCACCGCAACAGCTGCGTCAAGCGCGCGAGTGGCATCAGCGACGCTGGCGTCAGCAATAGTTTTGATAACTTCACCGGTGGCTGGGTCAAAAACATCAAATGTTCCGTTCTCACCAGCAACCCATTCGCCGCCGATAGCCAGTCGGCTTTCAACGCGGTCAAGTAGTTCCTGCTCAGCAGCAGTCAATGCCATGTGCGCATCCCTTTCAAAATCATGTCTAACGCTGTTAATTCTACCTCACAAGGTTACACCTGGAAGGCTTCAAAAATAGCTATTTTTAAGTGCGACTCACCGGAATTTAGCGCCGCAAAAGCGGTAAAGTTGAGGTGTGCTAAAGAAAGTCTTTGCTGTAGTTGGAATTCCTACATTAGCTATAACACTCACGGCCTGCGCCGCGGAGGTGCCGCTGGATGCAGCGCCCGACGCCAACAACCCTGACTGTGCGCAGGTCACAGTGCGGCTGCCTGACACCGTGACCACACACGCTAAACGTGCCACAAACGCACAGGCGACAGGGGCCTGGGGCGATCCGGCAGTGGTTATTTTGCGCTGTGGCTTACCTATTAGCACACCCACCACAGACCCTTGTATCACCGTCAACGGCATTGACTGGGTTGTTGATGACTCCGCTGCGCCCCGCTACCGCTTCGAAGCCTACGGCCGCAGCCCAGGGCTAGAGGTGTTTGTTGACTCCGAGCAAATCAGCGGCACCGACGCCCTGCTGGAGCTGAGCCCTGCGGTGCAGCAACTGCCACAGGTGAGGCAGTGCCTGACCAGCTCCACCAGCCTGGATTCCACAGACATTCAGCTCGACAACTAGAGCGACTAGCGCACAGTCTGCTGTGCCAGTTCCAACAGCTCCGTAATCAGCTCGCGATAGCTTACCCCCGAGTGTTCCCACAGTTGTGGGAACATCGAAACCGGGGTGAAACCGGGCAGCGTGTTAATTTCGTTCAACACCGGACCTTCCGGGGTTAGGAAGAAATCAACACGGGCGTAAACATCGCACACCGCTGCCCGGAACGCGGTCACCGCGGCTTCCCGCAGCGCCGCAAACTCGGCCGCGGTAACCTCCGCCGGTAGCACCACATCAGCACCCGCAGCGCCAAGATATTTTGCCTCGAAATCGTAAAACTCGCGGCCATTAAACACAATCTCACCGATGACGCTGCTGGTGCGATCTGGCTCCCCGTCACGCCCGGCGAGCACCCCGATTTCCACCTCACGACCAACCACCGCAGCTTCAATCAGCGCACTAGTGTCTTCCGCCAGCGCAACCGCAACAGCCTGGCGCAGCTGAGCCAAATCTTTAACCTTGGTGACGCCCACGCTAGAACCTGCACGAGACGGTTTCACAAACAGCGGGAGGGGCAGATCCACCACCAAATCAAGCAGCTGCTGCTCAGACATGGTCGCAAACTGCTGCCGGGTAACATACTGCCACGGTGCTACCGCAACCCCGGCGCTTAGCAACACAGTTTTAACAGCGTTTTTATCCATGCACAGGGCGCTACCTAAAACTCCACTACCAACGTAAGGCAAGCCCGCCAGCTCGCACATGCCCTGCACCGTGCCGTCTTCCCCGAAGGGCCCGTGCAACATCGGCAAAACAACCTCAATCTTACCCAGCTCCCGCACCTGACCGGCAGCATCAAGCACACGCAGAGTGTGGTCGGTGGTGCTCAGCGGCCAGATTATCCGCTCCTGCCCCGCAGTAACCTCTGGCAGTGCCGCAGCATCTAGTCTGTAGGTGGCGAGGGTTGCCGGATCCACCGGCACAAAATCGCCCTGCTTGGTAATGCCAACGCACAGTACCTCGAACTTGTCGGTGTCGATAGCGTTGTAAACACCGGCTGCTGTGACACAGCTGATGCCATGCTCGCTGGAGCGGCCACCAAAAAGCAAAGCAACGGTTGTTTTATTAGTAGTCATACAGCTATTCTAGCCCGTGCGGCGACTGTAATTAGTGCCGCAGCGCACCAAACCAGCGCTGAATTTTTTGCCACAGCGAAAGTTTATGGTGCTTTTCAGCAGCACTTGATTCGTGCTCCGGCACGTCATCCTCGGTTGTCAGGTGCGGGCCCAGCTGGTGCGGCGGCATCCGGCCGTCAAGCACCATCTGCACCTGCTCTACAATCGGCATTTTAATGGCGCGTTTCTGGGCCAGTTCAAGCACCGGAGTCACCGCAGTGATACCCTCCACAACCTGATTCATGCGTTCCGCGATTTGCTCGCGTGTTAGCCCGCTGCCGAGGAGCCTGCCTGCGGTGGAGTTGCGTGACAGCGGCGACTGACAGGTGGTGATGAGGTCTCCGAGCCCCGCGAGGCCCATCATTGTGGTTGGGTGCGCACCGCTGGCGACCGCAAACTCATTCATCTCCGCGATGCCACGGGTAATGATCGCCGCTTTGGTGTTTTCGCCGTAACCGACGCCATCAACAATTCCGATGGCGAGGGCGATGAGGTTTTTAAGCACACCGCCGAGCTCTGTGCCTGTAAGGTCGGTGGTAATATACGTCTTGAAATATGGGGTGCTCGTGAGCTTTGCAACCTTTTGCGCCACCACCAGATCGACGCAGGAGACAACAGCGCCGGTTGGCTGCTGCTTCGCTATCTCAAGCGCAATATTTGGCCCAGAAATCACGGCAACCTGCTCGATGCTCCACTCCAGCGTCTCAGTAATCACCTGCGACATGCGCAAATTAGTGTTGCGTTCCACGCCCTTAATCAAGCTGATAATAATCGCCTCAGGGTGCAAGTCAGCGACGAGCTGCTCCAAAACCCCGCGCAGCTGCTGGCTCGGCACCGCCAAAAACACATACTCTGCTGTGCCCACCGCAGCAGTGAGGTCAGTGGTCGCGGTAAGGTCAGGCGGTAGCTGAATTTCCGGCAGGTATTTCGAGTTGCGGTGCTCGCTGTTAATCTCGTCAGCGACTTCCTGCCTGCGCGCCCAAATAACAGTTTCGCAGCCGGCGTCTGCGAGCACTTTCGCGAAGGTTGTACCCCAACTACCCGAGCCAATCACAACCGCTTTTGGTTTCGCCGGGGCAGTTTTACGGACCATCAAAATCTCCCTGTTTCGCTTTGGTTGTGGGATTTTGGATCCCACCGGCTGGGCGGCGCCGGCTCGCTACGCAGCTGCGCTAGCAGCCTTGTAATTTCAGTCATTAACTGCTCGGTTGCCTGCTCCAGTATCTCTCTGTTAATGGGGCGCCCCCGATAGCTGCTGAGATCCAGTGGTTGCCCTATTGCAACCTGGATAGTCTTGCGCCCCCAGAGTTTAATTTTGCCGTAGCGCGGCAAAATCTCCTGCACCCCCCAGTGCGCGGCCGGAATCAGAGGAATCCCGGTTTCCAGGGCGAGCCGCACCGCGCCAGACTTCCCGCGCATCGGCCACAGTTCCGGGTCACGGGTTAGCGTGCCCTCTGGGTAGACAATAACCCCTCCCTGACGCGCAATCAGCTCGTTTGCGGCGGCCAGCGATGCCGCAGCGGTTGCAGAACCAGCAGAGCCTCCGGAGCTAGCACTGCGGCTGTTGCGATCCACCGGAATCTGTCCACTCAGGCGCATAATCGTGCCCACAACCGGTACCTTAAAAATACTTGCTTTCGCCATGAACCGCGGCAGCCGGCCCCGTTTCCACACGGCCACACCGACTGCGATCGGGTCAAGCTCGCTCATGTGGTTTGGAGACAAAATAAACGGCCCAGTTTCAGGAAGTTTAGACTCCGGGGTGAAACGGTATTTGGTAAGCACGGACCATAGCGGCAACAGCAAACTAGCGATCACCCAAAAGAACCCAGGCTTACGCTTTTCGGCAGACCAGGTATTCGGCAGCTTTACAGTTGCGCTCATGTCTTCCCTCACACCGTCGAACTAGACTATCCCTCGTATATGAAGTCTGCGCCTAATTTGCGCAGCTTATCAATGAAGTTTTCGTAGCCGCGGGCAATAATGCCAATGTTGGTAACCTTACTGCTGCCCTCAGCGGTTAGCGCCGCAATCAGGTGGCTGAAGCCGCCGCGCAAGTCTGGCACCTCAACATCTGAGCCATGCAACGGGGTTGGCCCGGTAATCACGGCTGCCTGCTCAAACTCCCGCCGCTTCACACGGCGCATCCCGTCTTCGAAACCTTCCGGATGCACCACAATGTTGGCACCCATCTTATTAAGCGCGTCAGTGAAACCGAAGCGATTTTCGTAAACGGTCTCGTGAATCGTAGAAATGCCCTCTGCCTGAGTCAAAGCAACCACCAGCGGCTGCTGCCAGTCAGTCATAAAGCCCGGGTGCACATCAGTTTCGATGAGTACCGGGTTGAGTTTTTCCTGACCACGGAAGAAGCGAATCCCAGCGTCAGTGATCTCAAACTCCCCGCCGACCTTACGGAAGACGTTGAGGAAGGTCATCATTTCTTCCTGTTTCGCACCCTCCACGAAGATATCCCCGTTGGTTGCCAGCGCTGCCGAAGCCCAGCTAGCAGCCTCGTTACGATCAAAAATCGCGGTGTGGTCATAGCCGCTAAGCTCTTTCACCCCTTCGATGTAGATAACCCGGCTGGGCTCGACGGTAATAATCGCACCCATCTTCTGCAGGATGCAAATCAAATCAATAATCTCGGGCTCCACCGCGGCGTTGCGCAGCTCGGTGTTACCTTCAGCGAGCACCGCAGTCAACAGCACCTGCTCGGTAGCGCCCACAGACGGGTAGGGCAACTCAATGTTTGCACCTTTCAGACCATTTGGGGCAGTGAGGCTGATGCCACCCGGCTGTTTCTCAACGACCGCACCGAACTTGCGCAGCGCGTCGAGGTGGAAATCAATAGGCCGGTCACCAATGCGGCAACCACCCAGGTCAGGAATAAAGGCCTCCCCTAAACGGTGCAGCAGCGGGCCGCAGAAAAGAATCGGAATGCGGCTGGAACCTGCGTGTGCATCAATATCTGCCTTGTGGGCACGCTCCACATTTGACGGGTCAAGCAGCCACTCTTCGTTTTCACCACGGGTGATAATAACCCCGTGCAAGGCCAGCAAGCCCGCGACCACGCGGACATCAGAAATGTTCGGAACGCTGCGCAGCACGCTCGGCTTTTTCCCTAGCAACGCCGCAACCATGGCCTTAGTAGCAAGGTTTTTAGCGCCGCGCACCTGAATCCGACCGACGAGCGGACGCCCACCGTTGATGATAATCTCATCAGAGGTCAAACCCACGCGGGCTCCTGCCTTTTTCGCGTCATTAGCCAGGCTGTTGTTGTTCTCAGTCATCATTTCTCTTATCAATCGTTGTTGGCATCCAGCGGGGGCGCTGCGCCTCATAAGCTTTAATTTTATCCTCGTGGCGAAGTGTCAGCGAGATATCATCTAGTCCCTCCAACAGCCGCCACCTGGTGTAATCATCTACCTCAAATTGTACCTGCCAAGACCCACAGCTAACTGTTCGTGTCTCAAGATTCACAGTTACTTCTGCGTGTGGATCA
Source organism: Canibacter oris (assembly GCF_014197205.1). Classification (GTDB taxonomy): domain Bacteria; phylum Actinomycetota; class Actinomycetes; order Actinomycetales; family Microbacteriaceae; genus Canibacter; species Canibacter oris. Next base: position 139,947 of record NZ_JACIFD010000002.1, on the reverse strand, counting down.
GACCGCAGCAGTTCCCACAGCTGTGCGGTTTCAGACTCCGTGATGACTGCAGCAAGTAAACCCTGTTTCCCGGCGTTGCCTCGGAAAATATCGCCAAACCGAGCAGCCAAAACCACTTTGAAACCGAAGTCACGCAGCGCCCACACCGCGTGTTCGCGACTGGATCCGGTGCCGAAGTCAGGCCCCGCAACCAGAATTTGCGCGTTGCGCCACGGCTCTTTGTTGAGCAAAAACTCCGGGTCTTGCCGCCAGGTGTAAAACAGCGCGTCTTCGAAGCCGGTTTTGGTGATGCGCTTCAGAAACTGCGCCGGCAGAATCTGATCGGTGTCGATGTTTGACAGCTCCAGCGGCGCGGCGATTGCGGTGACCGTGGTAAAAGGCTGCATCAGCGCTCCTCCCCTTCTTGTTTGAGGTGCGACGGTTTCACACTCAACGGCAACCTGGTGCGGGCACCAACGGCGCTCGCGGCTGGCACCTCCGGCAACTGCGGCAGCTGGGCGGCGGTGGCGGGATCCACATCATGCGTAATGCCGCGCGCGGCATCCTGCTCTAAATCCCAGGGGCTCGACAGGGTGCCGCGAATCGCAGTCGCGGCAGCAACCAGCGGTGACACCAGGTGGGTGCGGCCGCCCTTGCCCTGGCGTCCCTCGAAGTTGCGGTTTGAGGTGGACGCGCAGCGCTCCCCTGCCGCTAATTGGTCGGGGTTCATACCGAGACACATAGAACAACCAGCATAGCGCCACTCACCGCCGAACGCGGTGATAATCTTGTCAATGCCCTCCGCCTCCGCGTCGAGCCGCACCCGGGCCGAGCCCGGCACCACCATCAGTCGCACCCCGGAGGCTTTCTGTTTGCCGCGGATGAGATTAGCGAAGGCACGCAAATCCTCCAGCCGGCTGTTGGTGCAAGAGCCCATAAAAACGGTGTCCACAGATATGTCTTTAAGCGGAGTGCCAGGCTGCAGATCCATGTACTGCAGCGCTCGCTCCGCGGCGGCACGCTCGTTCGGGTCGCTGAAGGTTGCCGGGTCTGGCACCCTGTCACTGAGGTGCGCGCCCTGCGCAGGATTCGTGCCCCAGGTTACAAAGGGCTCCAACTCGGATGCGTCAATGAACACCTCGCGGTCGAATTTCGCGCCAGGGTCTGTGGGTAGCGTTTTCCAGTAAGCAACTGCCTCATCCCAGGCGGCTCCCTGCGGCGCGCACTCCCGCCCACGCACATACTCAAAAGTGGTTTCATCAGGCGCCACCATGCCCGCTCGGGCGCCAGCCTCAATAGACATATTGCAGATCGTCATGCGCCCCTCCATTGAGAGGTTGCGGATCGCCTCACCGCGATACTCCAGCACATATCCTTGACCGCCGCCAGTCCCGATTTTTGCAATCACAGCCAAAATGATGTCTTTCGCGGTGACCCCGGGGCGCAGCTGCCCTTCAACGTTAATCGCCATGGTTTTAAAGGGTTTTAGCGCCAGCGTTTGGGTTGCAAAAACATGCTCCACCTCGCTGGTGCCGATCCCGAAACCCAACGCCCCAAAAGCCCCGTGGGTTGAGGTGTGGCTGTCACCACACACCACCGTAATCCCCGGCATGGTCAAGCCCAGTTGCGGGCCAACCAGGTGCACGATGCCCTGCTCACTGTCACCTAGGCGATGCGCCCGCACCCCAAACTCGGCGACGTTCTGCCGCAGCGTCTCGATTTGCAGCCGGCTGACGGGATCCGCAATTTGCCGCTCAATATCGATGGTTGGAGTGTTGTGATCCTCAGTCGCAACCGTCAAATCGACACGGCGTAGCGGTCGCTGTGCCAGGCGCAAACCGTCAAAAGCCTGCGGGCTAGTAACTTCGTGAATCAGGTGCAGGTCGATGTAAATCAAGTCGGGTTCACCGGCCTGACCTTTCACAACCACGTGCTGATCCCAAATTTTCTCGGCGAGGGTGCGAGGCCGCTCGCCGGCGGCAGAGGTATCTTTACTCATCATGACTCTCTAAAGAAATGAGCGTGCGGGTTTTGACGGGTACACGCCGCGGCGCTGCAAGCCGCGGGTTACAGCAGGTTCTTGCGACGCATATGCACCAGGCTAGCAATTGTCGCGGCGAGCATACAGAACACAATCACCCCGAGTGAGAACCAGGTAGAAGGAGTCCAGATTTCGATGTGCTGCCCACCGTTGATAAATGGCAGCTCGTTGTGGCTGATCGCGTGCAGCACAAGTTTGACACCAATGTACGCCAGAATTGCGGCAATGCCGTAGTGCAGGTAAACCAGTTTTTCAAGCAGACCACCGAGCAGGAAGTACAGCTGCCGCAGCCCCATCAGCGCGAAAATATTAGCGGTAAACACAATAAACGGGCTCTGCGTGATGCCGAAAATAGCCGGGATTGAATCGAGGGCAAAGAGAATGTCGGTGGATCCAAGAGCCAGCAGCACCAGCATAAACGGGGTGAAAAGTCGTTTGCCATCCTGCATAATGCTGAGTTTGCCGCCGTGGTAATCATCAGTAAACGGCAGCGTTTTTTTAATCATACGCACCATCCACCCTTCGCTGTCAGCGCTTTCTTCGTCGTGCTTAATCTGCTTCCACGCGGTGTAAATCAGCCACGCCCCGAAGATGTAGAAGATCCAGCTGAACTGCTCAATCAGTGCCGCCCCCGCAAGAATGAAAATACCGCGGAAAATCAGCGCCAGCACAATACCAATCATCAGCGCCCGCTGCACATATGCCTGCGGCACCTTGAAGGCCGAGATAATCATCACAAACACGAAGAGATTATCGATTGAGAGGGAATACTCGGTGAGCCAGCCTGCAAGGAATTCAGAACCGTGTTGCGCATCACCGATGAGGAACATCGCGCCGGCGAAAACCAGTGCCAACGTCACATACAACCCCACCCACAGCGCAGCTTCTTTCATGCTCGGCACGTGCGGGCGTTTGATGATGAATAGCAGGTCAAGCAGCAGAATCGAGATCAACACAATCATCGACCCGACTTCAAACCAGACAGGCAAAACAGTCACTATGATTCCTTTCGTTGCATTAAGTTTATCGGCTGTGGTTTAATAATTCCTGCACCACCTGGGGCAGCAGGTGCGCGCGGGACCGCAGAGGTCGTGAGAACGCCGTGTAACTTCGTAACATGATAAACACTCAAGTGTCTCCCAAGGAAGATTTACATGACCTCACAACCTGCCCTGGCTCGCTATGCTCAAACCGGTTCCGGTAAATATGCATTCTTTACTGCCCTGATGGCGGTCACCCTGCTGTTGTCAAACATCGGAGCCACCAAGGGTGTGGCTTTTGGCTCGCTGGTAACCGACGGTGGGTTCTTCCTGTTCCCGCTCGCCTACATCGTGGGTGACATTGTCAGCGAGGTTTACGGTTTTAAAGCCTCCCGTCGAGCCATTTTCACAACCTTTGGGCTCAGCGTCTTTGCGGCGCTTAGCTACTGGGTGGTGATTCTGTTGCCGGCGGCTGAATGGTACGACGGGCAGGCCGCCCTGGAGCGCACCCTCGGCCCGGTGCCGCTTATCGTGATTGCCTCACTGCTGGCCTTTCTGACCGGCCAGCTCAGCAACGCCTGGATTATGTCGACGCTGAAAAAACGCAGCGGTGAACGCCTGCTGTTTAACCGTATTGCGCTTTCCACACTGGTTGGCGAGTTTCTCGACACCCTGGTATTTTGCGCTATTGCGGCGCAGGTAATCGGCATTTCTGATGTGCCAACCTTCGTGAACTACCTGGTGCTCGGTTTTGTGTTTAAGAGCGCGGTTGAGATCCTCCTCTCTCCGCTTACTATCTGGCTGATTAAACTGGTTAAACACAGCGAACCTGACTACAACTAAAGCGCGGCACGGCATACCCTGCCCAACCACCTCCAATGATGAAATCTGGTGTCAAAATCCAACTACAATATTGCTTATGAGCAATCCAGTAGTACTTGGCACCCCTAAAACCGCAACCGCAACCAAGGCGTTGCTGCTCGGCTCCGGCGAGCTGGGCCGCGAGGTCGCAATCGCCCTGCAGCGTTTCGGCGTTGAAGTGCACGCCGCTGACAGCTACGAAGGCGCGCCAGCACACCACGTTGCGAGTTTTGCGCACGTTATCAACATGACTGACCCTGCGGCGGTCAGAGAGCTGGTAACCACGGTGCAGCCAGACTATGTGATTCCGGAAATTGAGGCGATAGCAACCGCTGAGCTGGAGCTACTTGAGGCTGAGGGTGTCGCAACCGTGATTCCGACCGCCCGGGCAACCCGGCTTACCATGAACCGCGAGGGCATCCGCACGCTCGCCGCGGAAGAGTTAGGGCTGCCAACCAGTGGCTACGCTTTTGCGGACACTTTCGCAGAGTTCAGTGAGGCTGCGGCGCGGATCGGCTTCCCGTGCGTTGTAAAACCGGTGATGAGCTCCAGCGGTAAAGGTCAAAGTGTGGTCAAGAACGCTGCCGAGTTGCAGCAGGCTTGGGACTACTCCCAGACCGGCGGGAGGGTGAAACAACAAAGGGTCATCATTGAAGAGTTTCTGCAGTTTGATTACGAAATCACCCTTTTAACGGTGCGCTCTAACAACAGTGAGGGTGAGACCGTGACCAGCTACTGCGCGCCAATCGGACACCGCCAGGCAGACGGCGATTACGTTGAATCCTGGCAGCCGATGCCAATGAGCGAGGTTGCGCTGCGCCGCGCTCAAGAGATTGCCCACGAAATCACTACCGCACTGGGCGGGCGGGGCCTGTTTGGGGTGGAGCTGTTTGTGCGGGGCGATACGGTTTACTTCTCTGAGGTCAGCCCGCGCCCGCATGACACCGGTATGGTAACAATGGCAACACAGCGTCTCAACGAGTTTGAGCTGCACGCCCGCGCTATTCTCGGGCTCCCGGTTGATTGCGAGCTCGCTTCCCCGGGTGCGTCAGCGGTAATCTACGGCATTGACGCTGCTGGGCCGGTATCCTTCACGGGGCTAGAGCAAGCCTTGGCACTGCCGCAGGTCGATGTGCGACTGTTCGGCAAACCCGTGAGCTACGCACGGCGCCGTCTCGGGGTGGCGATTGCGGCTGCCGCGGATGTGGATCAGGCTCGCGAGTTCGCGCAGCAGGCAGCCAAAGCAGTGCGGGTGGTTGATCCCACCGCGTAATCCCGTCGCGCCGAGCGGTTACCGGCACAGCTTTGCGGCACTCACCACCAGCTCTAGCGGCTAGCTGCTCAGTACCACACGGTTGAGCAGCTAGCCGCTCAGTTTTTAGTAGCTAGCAACCGCACGAACACGGTATCCGGCGTCCTCCAGCGCCGCGGTCACCTCTCGACCATGCTCCGCACCGCGGGTTTCAATGTGCAGCTCCAGCTCCACATCACTAATCGGTAAATCAGTGGCGTGGCGGGTGTGAATTACCTCCACCACGTTCGCGTTTGCGCCCGCCACAATCTCTGCGGTGCGCACCAACTGGCCGGGGCGATCCGGCAGCAGAATCCGCAGTTTCAGATAGCGGCTCGCCGCCGCCAAACCGTGGCCAATCACCCGTTGCAGCAGCAACGGATCGATGTTGCCGCCAGAGAGCACAGTTGCCACTGTCTGCCCTGTTGCAGATATCTTACCGCTCAACAGCGCAGCTACACCCGCCGCTCCGGCAGGCTCCACCAGCATCTTCGAGCGCTCCAGCATCAACACGATAGCGCGCGCAATGTCATCGTCGCTAACGGTGACAACCTCATCAACAAAGTCTTTAATTACTTCAAAATTTAAAGTTCCGGGCCTTGCCACCGCGATACCGTCAGCGATTGTGGGCTTGGTTTCGATGGTCACCGGATGTCCCGCTGCCAGTGATGGCGGCACCGCGGCAGCATTCTCCGCGTGCACCCCGATAACCCGTAGCTGGCGCCCGTTAGCCGCTGCCCACTGCTTCGCTGCCGCCGCAACCCCGCTAATCAAACCGCCGCCGCCGATGGGCGCCACCAGAGTGGTGATCTCCGGCGCGTCCTGCAGCATCTCCAGCGCAATAGTGCCCTGCCCCGCGATCACATCATCATCGTCAAAAGGCGGCACAAAATGCGCGCCCGTGTCAGCCGCAAAGGCTTTTGCCGCTGCCAGCGACTCTTCCACACTGACACCCACCAACTGCACATTCGCGCCGTAGTTGCGAGTCGCCTGCAGCTTCGGCAGGGCCACTCCCAACGGCATAAAAATCGTGGCTTTAATACCGAGCCGCTTCGCCGCATAAGCAACACCCTGCGCGTGATTACCCGCAGAAGCCGCAACCACGCCTTTACTGCGCTGCTGCTCGCTTAAACTGCAGATGTGATTATAGGCACCACGCAGCTTATATGACCCGGTGCGCTGCAGATTTTCACACTTCAAATACACCTGCTGCGCGTCGATGGTCTCCGCTAGAAAGTGCGATGTTACCAGCGGCGTGCGCTGCACCGCTGCACCCACAACCGCGAGCGTATCCTGAAACCGTTCAAGCGTCGGTGGCACATAGTTATCTGCTGCCATTATTCCCTCTCATTAAAGCTGTTGCACGCTGTGCCCGCATTCGCCGCAGCCGCTGTTTCGCTACTTCACGAGTCTTGCGTTGTCGATGATATTTCGGCAGTGGATCAGACATCCCGCGCCAGCGCCCCTCCACCAAAGAGTTCACTATCGCGTTTGCACTCGCCGCCAGCGGCACCGCAAACAAAGCGCCCGGGATGCCCGCGAGCAACGCTCCCGTCGAAACCGCCAAAACCACCCCGAGCGGATGCACCTGCACCGCGTTCCCCATCACCAGCGGCTGCAAAATGTGCCCCTCTATTTGGTTTACCAGCAGCACGATGCCGATCATAATCAGCGCCGCGGTTGGACCGTTATAAACCAGGGCGATCAGAGCCGCGATGGCGCCGGTAACAATCGCGCCCATGAAAGGGATGAAACTGCCGAGAAACACCATCACCCCGATAGGGATGACGAGGGGCAGACCGAGCGCCCACGCGCCCAGCGCGATGCCGACGGCGTCGACGAAGGCAACAAAAATTTGCACCCGCACGTATTGGCCGACAGAGATCCAGCCGGCGCGTGCCGCGGTGTCAACCGCGGCGTGGGCGCGAGCCGGTAAGAAACCCAGCACCCAGTACCAGATGCGTTTGCCGTCAAGCAGCAGGAAAATCAAAGAAAAAATTGTTAGCAGGGAACCTGCAAGGAAGCTCGCCGCACCGGAAGCCACGCCCAGAGCTCCGGTCCAGATACGGCCTTGGTTTTCTTCCACGGTTTTAAGCACCTGTGACATTGACAGATTCAGGTGTTTAATGTCGACGTTAAACGGGGCCCCAGCCAGCACGCGCAGCGCCTCATGGTAGAGGTGCTGAGTGCGGATCCACAGATCGTCAAAACCGCTAGAAAACTGTGTCACAATCAGCCACACGAGCACCCCAACACCCGCGAAAAACGCCAGCAGTGCGGCACCAACCGCAACTCCCCGCGGCATCCCGCTGTGTTGAAAACTCGCGACCAACGGCTGCAGCAGCGCCGCCAGCAAAATTGCGACCAGCAGCGGAATCACCAGCACCGAAACTCTGGAGATGAGCCAAATCAGAGCCGCAGCGGCAACCCCAATTACAATTAACCGCCACGACCATGCTGCTGCGATGCGCATGCCACGCGGCACCATCGGGTCTTGATTCTGATGTGAGCTCACAGTGCTATTCTACCGCTGTTACTTTGCGCCGCGGCATCGGACTGCGGTAGGGGTTTCGTGGCGCACACGAACTGCGGTAGGGGTTTGACCCACAGCAACAGCCAAGTCGAGTTTTTCGCCGCGTTATTAAGCTTTAGGAGCGGTTAAAGGCAATCTGCAGTGTGTGATCCGGCAAAATAGTGTAGTAGCCGTCACCGTAAACTTTAACCTCGCGCGAGCCCGGGTTACCGTCGGTGTACTTAAAATCAAAAATCGCACTGCCAGCTTGCCCCTGCCCGGAGTCGCCACCGCCGCCGAAAGTTGTGCGCTGAGTGTCAATCACCAACTCTGGGTAACTCTGCAGGGTCCATTTGCCGTCAGTGTAGGCAACGTATGTCCAGGCTTCAAAGGCGCAACCCTCAGGAACCGACAGCGGCTGCGCGATACAGGCGTCGATTTGGGCGTTTGCAAGGCGGTGGATCTCACCCTGCCCCGCTTCTGTCACAGCCACGGCAAACGGTTCACTGGCCGCAGCGTCAAGCACCATCCGGGCGCCGTCAAAACTGAAGCTCTGCTGCCCGCTCACGGTCACAAACTCGGTGCGCGCAAGTGGTTTGAAAGTGTAGTCACCGGGAGCCACCACAAAGCGCACTGTGGCTTCCTCGTTAATGTCGCTCGGCAAATTACCACTCGCAGCCAAGTCAATCTGTTGGCCATTCACCTCAAACAGCGAGGCACTCGCAGGCGCCACAAACTCAACCACGGGGTATTCAAAGCGCGGGATGATCCAGTTATCAAAAATTCCAGCTACCGGCTGCTTGTCACGCACCACCTCGTATTCTAGGGTTTTAGTCTGCCCCTGGTGTTGCACGGTCGCTGTCACCTTGGCGGTGTCACCGCTAATCGCTACGGCAGTGATTTGCGGATTTTGATAACGGTTCGGTGCAGCAGCCACAGTCGCATCACCAATAATGTTGCCCGCCGCCGTAGCAGTGTGCTGCGGTGCCAGCTCTAACGCCCGCTCCAGTTGCCCCGCGCTGAGGGCCTGCAGGTGCTGTTTCACCTGCGCTGCCGGAGTATAAACCTGGGTGCTTGCCCACAGGTAGGCGCCGCCCAGCAGCAACACCAGCACGGCCAGCCCGAGCAGCCCACGCAGCCAGCTTTCCTGCGGCTGCGGTGTGGTTACGGATGCGTCACTTGGTGCGGTCATAAAGGTCTCGTCTTTCAACTCTGGCTATCCCCCACATCATTTTAGGGGAAAACGCTAAACAACTCCTGGAATAATTTGTGACGATACACAGTTACACCCGACAGAGCAAAGGTTCCATCCTAAGGAGAAAATAATCATGGCAGAGTTTAAAGATTTTTTGCCAGCAACCGGTGAAATCACGATGTTCAGCACGGAATGGTGCGGCTACTGCAAGCGCCTGAAAATGATGTTGGCGAGCACCGACATCAAAATTAACGAGATCAACATCGAAACCACCCCCGGCACTGAAGAACTCGTTAAATCTGTTAACAACGGCAACGCGGTTGTGCCCACCGTGCTGTTCGCAGACGGCACCACCGCAACCAACCCGTCACTCGGCGTGGTAAAAGAGCGCGTCTAAATCTCTTCCAGCTGACACTGACGCTTTGCGATTTCGGCGCGCAGCACCTCGATGAGCACGGTCAGCTGCACTGGATCGGCATTTTCATCTTTCGCAGCAGCGCCATCAAGGGCTCGGGCGGCAAGCCCCGCTTTCGCGTCGATTAGTTCCGCGATGCGCTGATCCACCGTCTGCGCTGCGACGATGCGCCACGCGGTAACCGGTTCTTCCTGACCGATTCGGTGCACCCGATCAATCGCCTGGGTCTGCTCCGCGTCTGTCCAGCTCAGCTCCGCCAGCACCACGTTCGACGCTGCCTGCAAGTTCACACCCACACCTGCTGCAGTCAAAGAACACACAATCACCTGGGTTTCAGGGTCATTTTGGAACAGGTCAATCTGTTGCTGGCGTTCCGCAGCTGACTGATTACCGCGAATCGTGGCAACCCCAAGGCCACGACTTTCAAACTCTGCGACCGCGCGATCCATCACCTCAATATGTTTAGCGAAGAACACCACTTTGCCAACTGAACGTGCCAACTGCGCCGCGTAATCAACCGCAAGCTCGGTTTTCGCGAGACCAATCTGCCGCACCATAGCAAACACGTTCATGCCCCCGCTGTCAGCGTCAAGCTCCAGCTCTTGCAGAGCAACTGTACGCAGCAACTGCTCCTCACTGAGTTTCTCACCCAGCTTGCCAGTGCGCAACTGCAGGTAACGGTTGTAGAGTTTGTCTGCCAACTGTTTTTCTGCGGCGTGGATCCCTGGAGCTCGATTTTCATCTAGCTCGACCGGTATGTCAATCACACTCTTTGCCGGGAGATCTTTGGCAACGTCAATTTTGCGGCGTCGCACAATACCCAAGTCGACAACTGCCTGCCGCGCCGCCGGGTAGAATGCGCCGTCAGCGGGAGTGTAACCATTGCGTTCAAGCTGCTGTAACAGCTCAGCTCCCGGCTTGTCAGCATCGATCCAACCCAAAAATCGCCAAATCGCTCGGAAATCATCGATGTCGTTAATCAACGGGGTGCCTGTCAAAGCAATCAAAAGCGCTTGCCCAGCGCCTGCCTGCTGCCGCACTTGCTCTGCCAGAGCAAGCACGTTGCGACTGCGCTGTGAAGTGACATTTTTAATCATGTGAGCTTCGTCAACGACCATACCTTTAAAGCCGAAGCTGCTCAGCCACCCCAGATGCCGATCGAGAATATCGTAGTTGATAACGAAAATATCAGCAAACACGTCTATGTCTGCACCGTCACCAGTGATTACCGTGACGCGCCGCTGCGGTGTCCATTTTTTTGCCTCGCGCGCCCAGTTCATTTTCACCACGTTTGGTGCCACAACCAGCAACGGATAGGTACCCGCAACAGAGGCTGCAAGCAACGATTGCGCGGTTTTCCCGAGCCCCGGCTCATCTGCGAGCAGGAAGCTGCGGTGGCCGGCAGCAACCGCCGCCAAGAACTGTGCCTGGTGCGCCATTAGCTCAGTTCCTGCCGGCGCAATACGGTCACGTGTTGGAGCGGCCGGCAGCGCCATTGTGGCCGCGGTTGCGCCTCCCATCTCAAAAGATTTCAGCAGCGGTGAAATCAGCTCCCAGTTTGCCAAACGCACCACCGGAACGCTGCGCTCTGCAACCGGAAATACCGGCGCCAAGAACGGATTGGTTCGCAGCCTGGTCTGAAGCCCCTGCGGTGTCACCTGCTTTTCGGCTGCCGCTGCGTCGTGCTGCGCAATCGCGACTCCGGCAACGCCAGCCACTCCAGCGGGCAGTACCGGCACCGTGTCTTCGTCAACAGCGATCCCGCCTTGCTCCTGCATCTTCCGCTTCAACGTCAGTGTCGCCTCGGTAATTGGAGCTTCCGGCTCCAGCAGCGGAATCAAACTCGTGTCGTTTGCTGCAGCCTTAGCCAAAATAGCGGCGATGCCATCAAGCCGCTTCAAGGTCTCAGCTTTTTCCGCCTCCGGCACATCGGTGGCGGTTTTAATCCGGGTACGTTCTTCGCGCATCAGCAAAGCCACAACGTGAAAACGGGTGCGGTTTGCTGCGGTTGCTTTGCCGCGCTGCGCCGAGGCTTCTACTTCGCGCACCGCTAAAGCTAGCTGCGGAATAATGCCTTCGTTCTGCAGATAACGTTTGCGCCGGCCTTTAGTGCTCTGCTTTCGCGCACCACCGGTTTTATCGCGCTCTGTTGTTGCTACCAACAATTCTCCTGAGTATCATTTTTCTCGCTGTTTCGCGAGAGATAAGCTACAGCTCGGACAGGCGTCGCAGATGACGCAGTCGCACAAGCCTTTATCGCAATAATAGCAGTTTCCGCTCAGAAAAAACTGCGACGGACCGCTGCCCGCAAAATCTACATGGAGCTATCTAAAAGCGGACCCACCAATGCAGCCGTTTGTTGCACGTCGGCACGCATTTGATCAATTAGCGGTGCTAGTCCGGCATAAGCCGTCATGCCCCGCAGCCGATAGATGAAATCGACCGTAATTTGCTCCCCGTAAATATCACCCTCGAAATCTAGCAGGTGAACCTCAATCTGGCTCGGGGCATCAGGGGTGAATGTCGGGTTGCCCCCAACTGACACCGCCGCCGCGTAGCTTTTGCCGCGCACCCGCGCCACACATGCGTAAACACCATCTGCTGGCCCAAAACCCTCATAGTGCGGCGCTAGGTTGGCAGTGCGGAACCCTAAGTCCCTGCCCCGTGCCGCGCCGTGCACAACCAGGCCGCGCACCCGCTGCGGCCGGCTGAGCAGTCTGGCCGCGAGCTGCACGTCTCCTACGTCGAGGCTGTCGCGAACCCGGGTAGCGCTGATCCGCTCCCCGGCTTCCATGACGTCAGACACCACAATCACTTCGATGCCGTGCTGCTGCCCGAGTTGCTGTAGCTCCGCAGTGTCTCCGGCACCGCGAGCACCAAAGCGGAAGTCCCGCCCGACTAGCACCACTTTCGCGCGCATCGCTTGCACCAGCACCTGCTCCACAAACTCGGCAGGGCTGAGCGCAGCGAGCTCGCGGGTGAAATCAACCATCAAAACCGCAGACACGCCAGCTTCTGCAAGCAGCTCTAAGCGCTGCTCTGAGCTGGCAACTGCGCGCGGACATTTTTCCGGCTGCAGCAGCGCCAAGGGATTTTCGGTGAAGGTAAAAACACACGGCTCCAACTGCCGCGCAGCACTCAGCTGCTGCAGCTGAGCCAAAATCGCCTGGTGGCCGCGGTGCACACCGTCAAATTTGCCAATAGCAACCGCGGTGTCCTGCGCAAAAGCGTTCTGCGGCAATGCGGCAAAGCTGCGGAAACTACGCACCTGCCACCTCCGGACGCTGTTTGCCGCGCAGCCAGAGCATCCCTAAAAGCGGCAGAACCAGTGGGATAAACAAATACCCCGCACCAAAATACGACCACACTGATGGGTGCGCAAACAGCTGCGGTTGCAGCACACTGAGCGTGCCCACAACCAATACCCCGGTGAACTCAAACAGCAGGGTGACCCAGGCGATGCGGTGCCACAGCAAACCCTTGCGTGCCAGCGCCACAGTCGCCAAAATGTAAACAACAGCCGCCAAAACCGAGAGTGAGTAAGCCAGCGGCGCCTCGTCAAACTTCCGCACCACTTGATAGACTGAACGCCCGGTAGCGGCAAGCGCCAAAATAATATAGGTTGCCACCAAAATCCGGCCGAGGCCCTGCTTGCGCTTGTTCACGGTTGTTTCAGTTTTGCGACTCACTTGCCCTAGTTTACTCCTGATTTATCCCCGGCACTACCACAGCCCCCAAATCACCATCATGCGGTACTCCATCACGATTAGGGAGAAAGCCACCAGCGCCAATATTAGGTGGGCCCACGAGCTACGGTCTATCAAAGCCCAAACTCCGGCACCGATTGGCAACGCCACCGCAACCAGCAGGTACATCCAGAACTCCAGCAGGTCACCACTTGCGGGGTTTCCGACAGCCGGCGCCACCAGCGCCACCACCACCTGCGCGAGCAGGCCCACGGTAACCAGCAGCGTCAAGCCCATCGTTAAATCATTCGGCTGCCGTCGCAGCGCTGCCGCTCCCAAACACGCAAACAGCAGGAGCGCTGCGGCGCCCATCTGCGCAATCGTAAACCATTCAACCATGTGTTTCTGCCTCCGCTTACTTTTCTGCACGTCTTGCAGCGCCACTTGCCCCTGGCAGCACCTACCGCAAGCTCACACCCACAGCCGCACCGCCGCTATCTGCCCTGCGGAAACCCTGTCACAACCCGCAGCTTACCCTGACGCGCCTGCACCAGCGCCAGCAGCCTGCCAGCAGTGTTAAGAGCTGCCAGCAGCGCGGTATCCGGCACCTCACACAGCGGCTGTTTTCCGTGCCCCAGCGCTACCGCGGTGTTTTCATCAACAACCACCGCACCGTGCACCGCAGTCGCCGCCGCCGCAGCGCTCACCAGCGGCAGCTTCGCAGCTGCCTCCTGATTCCCGTTTTTCACCTCGGTCGCGACACTGTCAAGTTCGGCGAGGCTAATCCCCGCGACTACCGCAAATGGCCCAACCGCGGTGCGACGCAGCGCGGTTAAATGTCCAAACACGCCAAGATCTGCACCCAAATCACGTGCCAAAGCCCGCACATATGTGCCGCTAGAAACCGCAACTTCACAGTCAAAATCAACAGCCGGACCCGCTGCAGTCTCGGCATCGCGCACATTAGAAACCACAAATTTCGAGATCTCCACAGTGCGCGCCCGCAGCTGCACCTCTACTCCCTCACGCACCAAATCATAGGCGCGTTTTCCATCAACCTTAAGCGCGCTGACAGCCGTAGGAACCTGTGAAATAGTGCCGGTGAGCCGCGCTGCTGCGGCAATTATTTGCTGTGGATCAGCGCTCACTTGCGCCAGCTCTGACGGCTGCGCGAGCCGCAGAATCTCACCCTCCGCGTCATCGCTAACAGTCTGCTGCCCCAGCCGCACAGTTGCAGTGTAAACCTTGTCAAGCCCCACCAGGTGCGTCAAGAGTCGCGTTGCAGGCCCTACCCCGAGGGTTAGAAGTCCGGTTGCCAGCGGGTCAAGTGTGCCCGCATGGCCGACTTTTTTAGTGCCGCAGGCACGGCGGGTGCGCGCGACCACGTCATGGCTAGTCCAACCGGACGCTTTATCGACCAGCAGCACGCACCCCGCGGCAACATGCTCTGCGACAGTTAATCCTGCGCTCTGCTGCTGCACCAGCGCTGTGTTTTGCGGATTTGCTGCCAGCAGCCCGAGTGGGAGTTTCGTGTTATGCACTAAAAACCTCTCGCAGTCTCGCTCGCCGCTACGCTGCACCAGCGTTATCTGCCGTTTCGGCTTCGTCTGCCGTATTACGGGCAGTGTCATCGTGATACGGGTCAGCGTCACCGGCGTAGCTAGCATTTGCGGCGAGCTTGCGCACTTCAGCGTCTCGCTGCTTCGCAACCGCCAACAAATCAGTCAGATGCGCCGCTGTCTCCGGCAGCTGGTCGGGAATAAACTCAAGCGTTGGCGTCAGCCTCGTGCCAAGGTTTTTTGCCACCTCGCTACGCAGCATTCCGGTCGCTTTCTGCAGCGCAATCTGACTGTCCGCGCGCTCTTTATCGGTGCCGTAAACAGTGTAAAAAATACTTGCCTGCTGCAAATCACCGGTGACACGCACCTCAGTAATGGTAACGAATCCCAGGCGTGGATCACGCAGTCCTTTTTCGAGGCGCTGCGCGATAATCTGGTGAATCCGATCTGCTACTTTCCCTACCCGTGGATTTGTCATGCTTGTAATTTTACCGCAGCGCTCTGGATGCTCGCTGACGATTGCGCGGCTGGAACTGCCTGTGCACGTCAGTATGTAAATCCCGAGTAGCAGGGCCTAGCAAAAGCGCACAGCATAAACCTTAGCAAACTGTAATCATGGCAAATGCAAGCAGTAGCAAACACAAACCTCCGAGCACGCAAAAAGATGGGCTGCTGATCCAGCAAACCCATCTTCTGCTTTTAGGAGCGGCTAAACACCGTGCTGACACTTAGACGCGTGGTTTTTCCACCATCTCCGTAGTTTCAATCTCGTCGCCGACGCGAATGTCGTTGTACTTGCCAAGGCCGATACCGCACTCGAAATCGGTCTTAACCTCGGTGACATCGTCTTTAAAGCGCCGCAGTGATTCAATTGCGAGCCCGTCGGCGATAACCACTCCCTCACGAATAACGCGTGCTTTAGCGTTGCGGGTGATGGTGCCGCTGCGCACGATAACACCTGCGATGTTGCCGAACTTGGAAGACCTGAATACCTCGCGAATCTCGGCAACGCCGGACTGCACTTCTTCGTATTCTGGCTTCAAGAGGCCCTTGAGTGAGTTCTCGATGTCGTCGATTGCGTTGTAAATCACGTTGTAGAAACGGATATCCACGCCCTCGCGCTGCGCTAGCTCGCGTGCCTTCACATCTGGACGCACATTGAAGCCGACGATAATCGCGTTATCGATTGTCGCAAGATCAACATCGCTGGAGGTAATTGCACCAACACCGCGGTGCAAAATTCGCAGCTGTACGGTTTCATCAACCTCAATCTTCATAAGCGACTCTTCAAGCGCTTCCACAGCACCGGAGACGTCACCCTTGATAATCAAGTTCAGCGCCTCAACCTTGCCCTCTTCAAGCGCCTTAGTGAAGTCTTCCAGACTCATCCGCTTGCGGGCCTTAGCCAGCTGAGCATTACGCTCCGCAGCTTCACGTTTCTCAGCAATCTGGCGGGCGGTGCGCTCCTCATCGGTAACGATGAAGCTATCACCCGCACGTGGCACGGTGCTGAGGCCCTGCACCGCAACCGGACGAGATGGCCCGGCCTCTTTGACCCGGTTACCGTTCTCGTCGAGCATGGCTCGCACACGACCGTGCGCAGTGCCGGCAACAATTGAATCACCAACGCGCAATGTGCCAGACTGAATCAGCACAGTTGCAACTGAACCGCGACCCTTGTCAAGGTGCGCCTCAATCGCGACTCCACGCGCATCTTTGTTTGGATTCGCGCGCAAATCAAGCTCCGCGTCAGCGGTCAGCAGCACCGCGTCGAGCAGCTCTGTGATGCCCTGGTTTTGTTTCGCGGAAACATCAACGAACATCACTTCGCCGCCGTACTCTTCCGCAACCAGACCAAACTCAGTGAGCTGGGCACGCACTTTCTGCGGGTTCGCTTCGGGCTTATCAACCTTGTTAACAGCCACCACAATCGGCACCTCAGCAGCCTTCGCGTGGTTTAAAGCCTCCACAGTCTGCGGCATAATGCCGTCATCAGCGGCAACCACCAGAATCGCGATATCAGTTACCCGCGCACCACGGGCACGCATCGCGGTAAACGCCTCGTGACCCGGGGTGTCGATGAAGGTAATCTTACGTTCCTGACCCTCATGCTCGGTGGTTACCTGGTAAGCACCAATGTGCTGGGTAATGCCGCCGGCTTCACCCTGCACCACATTTGCATTGCGGATCGCGTCAAGTAGGCGGGTCTTACCGTGGTCAACGTGACCCATCACGGTTACAACCGGCGGGCGAGGCTCTAGATTTGCTTCATCTTCCAGCTCTTCACTCTCAAGATCAATATCGAAGCCCTCCAGAATCTCACGGTCCTCATCCTCAGGCGAAACGATTTGCACCTTGTATCCGAGCTCTTCACCGAGGATTTCGAAGGTTGCCTCGTCGAGTGACTCAGTCGCGGTTGCCATTTCACCGAGGTGGAACAGCACCGTAACCAGGTTTGATGCACTGGTGTCAATCTTCTCCGCAAAGTCTGCCAGAGAAGCACCACGGCGCAGGCGGATCGGGGTTGAACCGTCACCGCGTGGCACAGTTACGCCGCCAATTACCGGCGCCTCCCGCATCTCAAACTCTTGCCGCTTTGCCCGCTTTGACTTGCGTGCTTTGCTCTTGGAGCCGCCGCGACCGAATGCGCCCGCAGTACCAGCGCCACGACCGGCACGGCCACGACCGGCAAAACCGCCGCCACCACCGGGACGACCTGGTGCGCTACCGCCACCAGCACCGCCGCCTGGTCGCGCAAAACCTCCCGAACGGCCAGCACCGCCGCCACCGGGACGACCAGCTCCAGTACCTGTTCCAGCACCTGGACGGCCCGGACGCGGAGCACCGGGCTTTGGAATGTTGCCCGGAGATGGACGCTTGCCCATCCCTTGTGAAGGTGCAAACGGGTTATTACCCGGCCGTGGTGGTCGCGGGATAGCCATGCCCTGCGAACTGGTGAATGGGTTGTTACCCGGACGTGCGGTTTTCGGCGCAGCCGCAGCTGGCTTCGGCGCAGCCGGCTTCGGCCCTGGCTTAGCAGCCGCACTCTTGGCTGGGCTCTTCGGAGCTGCAGCGCTCTTAGCCGCTGGTTTCGCAGCCGCTTCCTGCGGTGCGCTAGCGGCCTGTGCCGAGCTGTTCGCGGCAGCAGCAGCCTTTTTCGGGCCTGGCTTCGGACCGGTTTTAGCTGCCGGCTTTGCCGCTGTCTTAGTTGCAGCAGCCTTGCTTTCAGCCTTTGGCTTCGCTTCAGGCTTTGGCTTTGCTGCGGCCTTCGCGGCTGGTTTAGCAGCCGACTTCTCGGCAGCCGCAGCAGCTCCAGCAGGTGCCTTTGCCGCAAACTCTTCTTTCAACCGTTTTGCCACAATTGGCACAACTGTTGAGCTGGAGGATTTAACGAATTCCCCCATCTCTTGCAATTTTGCAAGCACTTCCTTGCTCTCAATACCGAGCTCAGAAGCAATCTCATGTACACGTGGGTTTGCCACTTTTCTCCTGTCTGGGTTCGCGCCGCAGACAGGGCGAGAACCTTTTTACTGTTTAACGGAACTCATCGTGAACCGTTCATTACAGATCCATGATCATTTCAACCTATTCTCTAAGTGGGTGGTGTCTACCGCAGTAGTTACCCGCAGTGCGCGCGTAAACGCTTTACGCTGCACTGCTTGACTCACGCAATCAGCACGGTCATGCACGTGACATCCCCGCCCGGAGGCTCCCCCACGGACATCAATAATCAACGCAGACCCGCTAACAACCACACGCATGAGAGCAGAGCGTTTGTCTTTCTGCCGACACCCCACGCATGTGCGAATCGAATCCATCTTATCAGCCTCACCTGACATCGCGCGCGAAACCGCGCGGCGAACTGCGATGCTCCGCCAGCTTTTTAGGCAGCACCGCGACAACAGTTATTAATTTTCTTCCATCACTGAATCTGGCTGAATATCGATTTTTGCGCCCGTGAGCTTTGCCGCCAGCCGCGCGTTCTGCCCCTCTTTACCAATTGCCAGCGAGAGCTGGAAATCTGGCACCAGGGCTCGCACTTGTTTTTCCGCTGCGTTCAGGGTGAAAACATCGGAAACCTTCGCCGGAGACAGGGCGTTAGCAACGAACTTTGGCAGATCCGCAGAATAGTCAATAAGGTCAATCTTTTCTTCACCGAGCTGGCTCATCACAGCGCGCACTCGACGCCCCATCTCACCAATGCAGGTGCCTTTAGCGTTAACACCCTCTTTGATGGCTCGCACGGCAACCTTCGAGCGGTGGCCTGCCTCACGCGCCACCGCAACAATTTCTACGGTACCGTCTACCAGTTCCGGAACTTCCAGTTCAAACAGTTTCTGCACCAGTTTCGGGTGGGTGCGGCTAACAACTACCTGTGGTCCCTTAGCGCCTTTAGTGACACTGGTCACATAAACACGCATCCGGGTGCCGTGCTTATATTCTTCTCCCGGAACCTGCTCCTCTGGTGGCAGAATAGCTTCGACGTCGCCAAGGTCGATGTGCACCATGCGCGGGTTTGGCCCCTGCTGCACAACACCAGAAACTAGCGAGCCTTCTTTGCCTCTAAAAGAGCCCAGCAGTGCGTCGTTTGACAAGTCGCTCAACCGCTGCACAATCACCTGTTTCGCGGCGTAAGCCGCAATCCGCCCGAATTCTTCAAGCTCAATTGTTGCCTCGCCGATAACATTGCCGTCTTCGTCAAGCTCCGCGGTGTACAGATTAATTTGCCCGGTTTTACGATCAAGCTCAGTGCGCACCTCGCCTGGCTTCGGCACAGCCAAGCCCTGATTTGCAAGGTGCTTCAGATACGCGGAGCTAATGGCCTGTTCAATAATTTCAGCTAGTTCCGCGAATGGAATTTCTTTTTCACGTTCGATGTATCGCAGTTCGCTTAAATCAATGCGCATTATTTCCTCCGTATTCAACTGTGACTGACCGCAGCTTAGCGTCAGCGGTAAACACTCATTCTATCTCACAAATTGGATTTTGCACACCACCGCTGTGGCTGCGGCAGCTCTTCTTACTGCGGAGCCGGCGACCCACGCACCGAATCTTGCGGCTGCACCTGACTTGCGGCGAGTGCCCCCGCGATTGCCCGCAAACTCTGCGATTCAGGGTTGAAGTATCCTACCTCCCCTGCCGCGGTGGCATATAGCGAGTGTGTGCCAACTCGTTGCCCCGCAGCGGTGGCGTGGTTTGCTGGTAGCACGGTGACTTGCTCAAGGTCGCGCGGATCCACCCTGTGTTCTCCGTAAGCTATTCCCACGGGCGCGATTAAATCGCTGTGCTGGCTGAGGTCACGCAGCAGGTGCTGTTTTTGGTATGTTGTTGGATCACCCCAGCTGGCGATTTCCGGTGCCGCGGTGATGGCAAAGATTTTCTCTGCCCGCAGCTCTTGCCTGGTGGTGCCGTCACGCAGGCCAGCTGATCCCACCGCAATAAAATTATGCACAGGCTGATCTATGCCCTTGAGCGCTTCTGCTGCGGTGGTGGTGCCGTAGGAGTGACCGATAATGCTGAGCTTTGCAGCTGGATACTGCTGTTGCAGTGCGGCGATATCGCCACGCAGTTGCACGCCGCCGGCCACCGCTTTATGTCGCAGGGGTTCTTCGAGCAGTTCCGGCGAGTCGTACCCCTGCCACACGATAACCGCGGTTTTTACACGGTGTGTTTGCAGTTGTGAGCGCAGTGCCTGAGCCGCAGCCAGGGTGTTGCCGATACCGCCAACGTTAGATCCCATACCGGGCACCAGCACAATGAGCTGCTGCGCTGTGTGCGGGTCTCCCACCAGCACCTGCGCTGTGCTCTGGTGCTGCTGTTTGCCGTAACTGATGAGCTGCGCTTCGGGGTTTTGTCGCAGCGCTGTTTGCAGGGTTTTGGCTTCACTGTGCAGTCGGGCTGCTGCTGCGGGTGGTAATCCCATAGCCCGTGCCGCTGTCTGCGGATCTTTCAGGGTTTGCTGCAGTGCTAGGTGCGCGGCTTCTTGTTTTAACGTGGTTGGCACTCGGCTGCCAGCCGCCAGAGACCATTTGTTGCGGGAGATAAACATACGCTGCTGGCGCTGGCTTAGCGCGGCATATACTGCTAGCAAAGCTACGGGGTCAAGATCGCCTGCGGCGAGTCGTTTTTCTGCCGCAAGCAGCGGGTTTTTGTGGTTGATGGCGGTGATGCGGAGATTATCTGGGGTGGCCGCGGCGCTAACTTCGCGGGGCTGTGGTGGCAGTTGCACCGCGGTGAGGCTTGCGTGAAAGTTTGTGAGTTCTGTGGTGATTTGCTGTTGTAGCGCGGCCAGCTGTGTGGTGTGCGTGGCGTGCTGCGCTGCGAGGTAGTTGTGATGGCGGCTTGCCGGCTCCCACAGTGTTTGTAAATCATAATTGGTTTGTGGATCAGCCAGGCAAGTGTATGCCGTGCTGCTACTGGCAACAGCCTGCAAAGGATTAGACGGTATCGCAAAACCGTATGCTGCGGCGTGCGCGTTTAGAGCGGCATGGCTTTGCCCGAGTTCGAGCTGCAGTCTTGCTATTTCCGCGCGCAGCAGCTGCTGCTGTTGGAGGTGCTTTGTGAGCGTCTGCTGTAGGTGGTTAAAGCTATTGTTTGCGAGTCTCACTGCTTGTTCGAGGTCACCGAGCACGGCCACAATTTCTCTCCTAAAGAATTCGGTTAGCTGCTGGTAGGCTTTGCTGTTTTGGCGGCTGAGATGCAGGCTAATGGTGGTGCATTCGCTGTGACTGTGGCGTAGGTTGTTGCTGAGGGCGGTAAGGCTCAGCGTTTGTTCTGCCACTAGGTGCTGCAGGGCTTCAAGTTGGTGCTCGGTGTATGTCATTTGTCGATCCTGGTGAGCGCGGCGTAAGTTTGAGCACTGCAGCTGGCGACTGAGCTGATGCTGTGTCTGAGTGCTTGTAACAAGAGTTGCAGTTCGTATTCGAACTGGGTTGCTGCAGGCAGCGGCACGGTGGTGGCAAATTCAAGCTGTGGTTTGTGCAGCAGTTCGTTGATCTGGGCGGCGCTGTGGGTAATTGCGATGTTGCTGTCGCTAGATAGTTCTAACATGCTGCTTCCTCTGAGCTGGCGAAATCTACCAATTGGCAGTTATCTTGTTGCACCAGGTATCCCTGTAATGGGCTAAGTTTGGCAAAGCGGTCTAGGTGCGGCAGCAGCACAGCGGGCGGCTGTTCGCTGTCATCTAAGCCGCAGCACAGCACAGTGTCTGCGGCGGCGTAAAGCTGGCGCTGCTGCCACGTTGCAGGGGTTTTACGCACCGCACCGATCAGAATTAAAGGGGCTGTCTCTGGTAGCGCGGCTGCCGCGGTGTGCAGTTGTAACAGTTCTGCTATTGTCGGTTCCGCAAGCTGGGTGAGATCAGTAATCAGCAGCGCATGGCTACGGTTTCCGTTGTAAACAGCGCTGAGTGCTGCACTGATGTTCGGTTGCTGCGGCGCTGCTGCCGGGCAAGCTGGCAGTTGCCGCAGTTCGGTGTCTGCGAGCGCCGCCACAGTTTTTGCCATAATCTGTGTGAGTGCTTGCACAGTTTTACAACTGAGAATCACTAGGCCCTGTTGCGGCACTTGAATTGCGCTTCCGGTAACCGCATCTACTGCCCAGGAGGCAGCGCTGGGGCGGCGCTGGGGCTCCGCTATCTTGTGCAGCAGCTGCCGCATGTGTGGCGCAACTGTGGCGAATTGCAGCAGTTCTTTATGAGTCGCGTGAAGGGCTCTGCCGGTAATCTGCAGCTGCGGTTCAAGTATTTCTTGCAGCGCGTACGGAAGTTGTGCGCTGGCATTAGCACTGATGCTATCGCAGTACCAGGTGTGTTGTACTTCCTGCTGTAGTTCCGGGGGTATTAATCGCTGCTGCTGCGCTGTAATTATAGTGCGGGCTTGCGGCTGCATCATGATTTCCCGCAGTGCCTGCATGATTTTCGTGTCGCCGCGGCTAATCGCGGTATACACCGGTGTGGCTTCGTCCAGCACCAGCAGCACTTTGCCGCCTTCCCGCAACGCGTCTTTAGCCTGTGTCAGCGTTTGCAACACTCTGAAGCGGTCGTTTGTTTGTGTCGCGCTGAGGTATATCGTGTGCCTTGCAGTGCGGCTCATGGCCATGGTGCGGGCTATGGTGTTTTCTGGTGCCGCAGTGTGCGTGCAGCTGTGCCAGCTGTGCGCGATTGCCGCGATTGCTGAGGTTTTGCCGCTGCCAGCGCCGCCGAGCAGCAGGGTGACGCGCGCCAGGTCGGTTCCGGTGAGCTGCCGCTGGCGATATGTTTCGAGGTGCTCTGCCCGCGCAAATTCGCAGGCTTTAAGCGTTAGTTTGCGCGGTAATTCCGGTACCCACAGGGCGCTGTGGGCTGCTGCAGCAGGGCTTTCGGAGCACGCTGCTGCAGCGTTTTTTAGCACCGTGGTGAGCTTTGCGGCGATAGTAGCAGGCTGCGTGTTTGCGGCGTCGTTGGCCGCTAACTTTGCGGGTGGTTGCGCGGCGGCGGCGAGGCTGTCGGGGAAAATCAAACGGATTGCCGCCCTGTCTGGCACAGCAACATTAACCGGCTGCACCGTTGCTTGGCGGAGCCCTGTGGCGCCGCGCACGTAACATCTGCCTTTATCGGTTTTAGCGATTTCAGCTGCGCTGGCGCTGCCAATAATATCTTGGCTTTCCACCGCGGTTGTGACCCGCAGCGCAATTCGGGTTTCAATGTTTGCCCTGATTTTATCGCTGATGGCGCCTGCCGGCCGTTGGGTTGAGAGAACCAAGTGAATACCGAGGGCACGGCCGCGCTGTGCGAAATCGACAACTGCTTGCTCGGCGCCGGGGTGTTCCAACAGCAAAGCCGCGAACTCATCAATTACAACCAACAGTTTGGGCATTACGCGCTGTGGCTGATTTCTGTTATTAAATTCCGAAATGTTTGCACATCCGGCGCTGCGCAACCGTTCTTCACGCGCCTGCATTTCTAACCGCAATAGTGTGAAGAGCCGTTTCACTCCGGCTGCTGCCAGGTCGGTAACCGTTGCTTCCACGTGTGGCAGCGCGGCGATTTGCCCGAACGAGGTGCCGCCTTTATAGTCGACAAGCACCATTCGCAGTAGTTCCGGCGGGCTTTGGCACGCGAGGCTCAGCAACAGGTTTTGCAACAGCTCTGATTTTCCCGAGCCCGTAGTGCCGCCGAGCAGAAAGTGCGGGCCGTCATCGTCAAGGTCAAGACAAAAGTCGGCACTGAGCTGCGCGATGTAACGACTGTTCTGCCAGTTGCGGATCACTGCAGCGACATTCGGCAGATCGTGAAATCCTTGCAGTTGCAACCATTGTGGTGCAGCAGCGGCAACCAGCATGCGCTGAGGTCTGAGCGGCGCCAGGGTGGCACAGAATTCGCGAAATTCCTGGTGGGGCAGCTGGAGTAACCCCGCAGCAGCAACCCACTCGGGTGCTGCAGCGACACCGTTTCGTATTTGCACAAACACTAAACGCACCTCCTCCGCGCGGTTTTCCAGATTGTTTTTGGGGTGTGGATCAGTCCTGCCAAGTGTTAACTGTCCGAGCTGTGAATGCTCCGTGCTTGTGCCCATCTCTAACAGCACCTCCAGCTGTACGCTGAGCCGTGGCGCGGCTTGCGACTGGAGCTCGGTGTATGCCGACACTAAACTCAAACTCTCCAAGAGCTGCACCGGCAGGTGCTCGGCTGTGTACCGTAGTTGCAACTCTTCCGGACAGTAGCGGTACAGTAGCTGCGCCAGCAGTGCATGACACGCGGCTAAGAGTTGCTCCGGGGAGTCACTGTAAATAACCGTGTTGCGCAGCGGTAACACTCCGTTTGCAGTCGCAAACAGGCAAGCTTCGGTGTCTGCGACTGCCGGAGGTGTCAGCATCTGCTGCCAGGCGCCACGCAAGAGCAGCTCTCGTTGTGCGCTGCTGGTGCTGAAAGAGGCTGCTGCCCCGGGCGCGAACAGTGAGCGCAGCGGCAATGGCATCACGGCGATGCTCTGAGTCAGCTCTCGCAGCCGTGCTAAGTGCTGTTGCTGCACGGTTCCCAAAAGTGCTTGCTGCCACTGTGTGCGAGCCCGATGCTGGGTTTGCTGCCGTCGCTGGTGGCGCCCGTCGAGTTTTCCCGCGACTAACAGCGCCGGCGTTAAAACCCCGAACAGCAGCACCAGGGGGTTCTGCAGCACGAGAAACACTATAACCGCTATTAGCAGCGGCGCCACCGCACCATACAGCGGAAACCCGCCGTGCAATCCCGCCGCCGCACCTGCTAATGAACTTTCAGTAGGCTGCTGCTCTCCGGTGTCGCCCAGCTGCTTGGCGCCGTGGCGCAGCAGAGTCGCAACCGTGAGTTTTGGTGCTGCCCCGGTGTTTAAAAGTGCCGCAGCCCCGCTGGGACCAGCAGCACCCGAAAGCTGATTGTCACGCCCCGGGTGTACAATCACGAACGCCACCTCAGTCTGCCCAGTAAACGCAGCAGCTCTAGGCTGCACCACGCCCCAAGAGCCCTGCTTCACAGCCGCTGGCTGCAGCCCGGCGGCAAAGCGGCCCCGTGCCGCGCCTTTTAGCCGCGGCCTCACCCGCACCTCACAGCCATGCAACAGCCCGGTCTCACGCAACAACTGCTGCGGATCCATAACCCGCCACTGTTGCCCGCCGTGATTGCGCGCCAGCACATCGTACTCGCTGTGATCCACATCCCCTCCGTCCGCTTGCTGCGCCGAGGTGACCGTCACCGATAACAACCCGTACAGCAGCTGCTGCACGGTCACAGTCGGGTCGAACTCGGCACGGCACACGCGCTCCGTGGCGCCGTCCCGAAGTCGCAAGATTAAATAGTCGCTACCCGATACGCGCCGCAATTTGGGAGTCCGTTTCCTGCAGCACCTGCGCGGTTTGCCTCAGGAACAGCTCGATCTCGCTCAGCTGTTCAATCATTCCCGTGGCATGCTGGGTGTATTGCTGATACGAAGCAGCAAATTTTTGTGATGCCAGTTCAGTCACGAAGCCGCTTGCAACCAGTTGCTGCATCTGCTGTTCCAGCAGTCGTAAACGCGACACCATGTCTTCACGCCCCTGGGCTATCTGCCCGGCGGCAGCTTCCAGCTCACCGTAGCTCACTCTGATGTTCATTTCGGTGCTCCTTAATTTGCGGTGCTAGTTGATTTTTGATGTTAATTTAGCCGCGTATCCGGCAACACTATTCGGGAGTTTTACTGCTTCAGATACGCGATAAAAAAATCTTATTTTCAGCCACAACCGCTGTTCAGCCGGTTCGCAAAATCTGTGGAAAACCCTAAAAGAGCGACACCAGGGAAAACAAAACGGCGCCAGGTAAACAAGGAGACACCAGGAAAACAAAAGTGGCGCCGGGAAAACCGACGCCACTTCATACACTCAGCTTAACTAGCTAGCTTTTGCTGCAAAATTGCTGTTGCCTCAGAGATTTGGAGCTTTTCTTTGGTGCCCGCAGCACGATCCCACAGCTCGGCCACACCGGCTGCCGCATCGCGTCCCACGACCAGCACATAAGGCATGCCCAGCAGCTCCGCATCGCCGAACTTAACTCCCGGAGACAGCTTCGGCCGGTCATCGTAAAGCACCTCCACCCCGGCATCGCTGAGCTCCGCACCGAGTTTAGCTGCAAGCTCGAAAGCCAGCTCATCTTTTCCGGTGGCCACCAAATGCACGTGATAAGGCGCGATGTTAAGCGGCCACACCAGCCCCTTATCATCAGCGTTCAGCTCTGCAAGCGCAGCCAAAATCCGGGTCACACCGATGCCGTATGAGCCCATGGTGACAGTCTGCAGCTTGCCGCTTTCGTCAAGCACTTTCAGCCCGAGCGCCTCGGCGTACTTCTGCCCCAGCTGGAAAACATGACCAATTTCCATGCCGCGAGCGGTCTCAATCGGACCTGATCCGTCAGGTGCTGGATCCCCGTCACGCACCTCAGCCACATCGATTACGCCGTGCGCTTCGAAGTCACGCCCGTACACCAGATTCTGCACGTGTTTATCGGCGGTGTTCGCACCCGCGACCCACACTGTTCCGGTGACGATGCGCGGATCCACCAAGAAACGCACCTCGCTGCTGCCGCCAACACCGAGCACTCGCGCGGTGCCGTCGCCGGCTCCAATAAACCCTGGCACCAACTCCGGATGCGCTTTGAAATCAGCGACGGTTGCGGGTTCTACCTCACAGTTTGGGAAAGCAACCTCAAGGCGTTTATCATCAATCTGCCGGTCCCCCGGGATTGCGATGACCACAAGCTCACGCTCACCGGCCGGGTTAGTAACCGCAAGCACCACGTGTTTTAGGGTGTCCTGCGCTGCCCAGGCGCGCCCTGCCGGGTGCTCGCCGCTAGCATTAAGAGTGTCCACAACCGCGGCGATGGTTTGCGCGCCAGGGGTGTCAAACACACTCGCAGCCGGCACCTCGCTGTAGTCCTGAGGCTCCGGCGCGGTGGTGACGTACGCCTCCACGTTAGCCGCATATCCTGCGGCGGATCGCACAAACGTGTCCTCACCGATAGCAATCGGCAGCAAAAACTCCTCGCTCTTAGAGCCACCCATAGCGCCGGCGTCAGCGGCAACAATCACGTATTCCATGCCCAGTCGGCTGAAAATACGCTCGTATGCGTCACGCTGCTGCTGGTAACTTGCGGCGAGCTGATCCGCCCCCAAACCAAAGGAGTATGCGTCCTTCATGGTGAATTCGCGACCGCGCAGCAGCCCCGCACGAGGGCGCGCCTCATCGCGGTATTTGTTTTGAATTTGGTAGATGCTCAGCGGCAACTCTTTGTAGCTGGTGACGATGTCTTTAACCAACAGAGTGAAGGCTTCCTCGTGAGTTGGCGCCAGCAGATAGTCAGCCTCGTGGCGGTCTTGCAGCCTAAAGAGCGCATCGCCGTACTCTTCCCAGCGACCGGTCTTCTCATAAGGCTCCCGCGGCAGCAGCGCCGGGAAATGCACCTCAAAGGCTCCCGCTGCGGCCATTTCCTCACGGATAATCTGCTCGATTTTAGACTTGACGCGCAGCCCCAGTGGCAACCAAGCGAAAACACCCGGAGCCTGACGGCGAATATAGCCTGCGCGCAGCAGCAGTTTGTGGCTGGCTACCTCAGCCTCGGCCGGATCTTCACGCAGGGTCTTGAAAAAGTAATTACTCAGTCTCTCTAGCACGCTTACTATCGTACCGCGTGAAGCGCCGTTACGCGGCGCGCAGCTCCGTCAACCTGCGTGGCTTAAGGTGTGTCTGCTTCCTCTTCCAAGCCGAGAATCCAGCGCAGCGGAATTGCTAAATCAACCCGCACCCCGCACGGCTCGTTAGCGGACCACTTAATGGTGCCGCCGAGCTCCCCCTCGATGAGGGTGCGGATAATCTGAGTGCCAAGCCCCCCGCCTGGCTGCCCCGCAACCAGGCCCACGCCGTCATCACTGACGGTAATCAGCATGTCACTCTCGGTGCGCTCCACGGCGATAGTGACCTGGCCTTCGCGATCCGCCAAACCATGCTCAACAGCGTTAGTTACGATCTCGGTTAAGGCCAGCGCCAAAGGTGTTGCGAATTCTGACGGCAGCTGCCCGAAAGCACCGATTTTGCGCATCGAAACCACGGTGTTGTTGGTGCTTGCAACCTCTGCAGCGAGCCCCAAAACCCGGTCGAAAACCTCGTCGAACTTCACGATCTGATCGACCCCGGTTGCCAGCGCATCGTGCACCACGGCGATTGATGCGACTCGGCGCATCGCCTGTCCAAGCACCTGCTTCGCTTCGTCGCTCTCAGCGCGGCGCGCCTGCACCCGCAGCAGCGAAGCAACCGTCTGCAGGTTGTTTTTCACGCGGTGGTGAATTTCCCGAATCGTGGCGTTTTTGGTGATCAGCTCCTGCGCCTGCTGCTTAATATCGGTGATATCGCGTGTCAGCACGATACCTCCGACGCGCTCACCGTCACGATACACCGGAATCGACCTTGCGGTAATCGTGAAACCCTTGGCTTCAATGTCGGTGCGGGCAGCTATTTTACCCCCGGCGATAAGCGGCAGGGACTCGTTGGTGTCGTACACGCCGGCGGTTAGCGCCGCCACAATCTCCGGCAGTTTCTCGTCTTCAATCTCGTCGCGATAGCCCAGTCGCGCAAAACTGGTGAGGGTGTTGGGGCTCGCGAAGCTAACCGTGCCGTCAATATCTAACCGCATCAGACCGTCACCCGCCCGCGGTGCACCCCGCTGCCGTCCCCGCTGGGTGCCAGCTGGTGGGAAATAGCCGGTTTTAATCATCCGCATAATATCCAGCGCGCAGGCCCGATATGCCGCACCCATGCGGCTCTCACTCTTGCCTGCAGTGGTTGGGGTGTGCAGTGTGACCACCGCGAACGGCCCATGCGGCTGCCCTTTATCGGCGGCACGCATACTCACCGGCCACGCCTGCATTTGCATCGGCGCCTCTTCATACCAGGTAATACTGCTCGCTTTCACCGAGCGATTTTCAACCATCGCGGTTTGCACGGTGGCACGCCAGTCGTCCCGCAAGAAATCACCAATGATATCGCGGTGGAATGTGGTCAGCTGCCCGGTCGGGCGGCTGTGCGCGACTGCCAAGAACTCGCCATCACTGGTGGGCACCCACAGCACGGCGTCCGACAGCGCCAGGTCAGCAATTAGAGACCAGTCGGTCGCGAGCAGCTCTAACCAGTCAATTTCAGCAGCTGTCAGTTCAGTGTATTTAGTCGCAATTCGTCGCAAAGTAGACACACTCTGATTAAACCACGAACCAGCCCAAAAAAGTTAAAGGCACAAACACCAGAGGTAATAAAACATCTTGCACGCGGTTGAAATAATGTTTTAGAGTTTCTCTAATAACGCAAGGAAGCACTATTCGGGAACTTACCACAAGGAAACATCATGTCACCTCGCAACGATCTTGCAGCTGACTACCAACAGCATGCGCCCGACCCACCCTCAAATTCCTTTCTGTGTGGTTTAGCGCTTTTCGCCGCAGAGGTTGTGCACTGCGGCCGCCCTGTGGCGACTTTAAGCAGCAGCATCACCCCGGCTGTGTCGCAGCAACTGCAATTACAGCAGCGGATCGTGCTGGGCGCCGCAGCCCAGCGCAACACCAAGCGCGAACCCATCACCTGGGTGCGGCAACGCCCGCTAATCCACACCTTTCGCACCGCTGACGACTGTCTCGACTGCGTTGCCACCCTTGTGAAACAGCGCCGTGCCTTTGCCGTGGCGATTCGGTTAAAATACACGCACGGCAAGTGGCGGGCGGAGGAAATTACTGTGCTGTAGCGCGCAGCCGTGCCACCTCGTAGCAGGCAACGCTCATCGCAATGCCGGCGTTAAGAGATTCGGTTGCCGCCGAAATCGGGATTGACACAATCTGATCGCACTCTTCGGCGACCAACCGACTCAAACCGCTGCCTTCATTGCCGACGACAATTGCGAGCGGGCGGTCCGCTAGCTCCAAACCGGGCAGCTGAGTGCTGCCAGCACCATCGAGGCCAATTACAAAAACGCCCTGCTTTTTAAGGTCTTTAATAGTGCGGGTGAGGTTGCTTGCAAGCGCTACCGGACACCGCGCGGCCGCACCAGCAGAAGTTTTCCAAGCCGCAGCGGTGACACCCGCTGCGCGACGCTGCGGCACAATCACACCATGTCCGCCAAACGCTGCGACAGAGCGGATAATAGCGCCGAGATTGCGCGGATCGGTAACCCCGTCAAGCAGCGCTAAAAGCGGTGTTTCGCCCCTATCAAAAGCCCGCTCCAGCAAATCCATCGGGTGCGCATACTCGTAAGCTGGCACCTTCAACAGCACTCCCTGATGCACTGTATCACGGCTTACCATGCGATCCATTTCCGGGCGCATAATCTCTAGCACCGGAATCCCCCGCCCGGTTGCGATACCTAAAATCTCCCGCATCCTGTCATCAAGCTCCGCACGAGCAGCAACGTACAGAGTGGTGGCAGGGATTCGCGTCCGGAGCGCCTCCAACACTGAGTTGCGGCCACTAACCAGTTCTACCTCAGAGTTACCGCCTCGCGCCGCAGCTGTACCCCGCGACGCGCTACCGCCGCGCTGCCCCTGCTGCGCGCGACGGTTTGCTGCGGCCCGCTCGCGCAGCTGTTTTGCTTTGTATGCCGGATGGTACGGCCGATCCTCAGCTTTCGGTGTCGGGCCGCGCCCCTCCAGCGCCTGTCGCCCCTGCCCGCCTGAACCTACCTGCTTGCCACGGCTTTTCTTGCGTACCGCACCCGGACGCCCATTACGTTTCATACTCATTTCAAACTCCAAGTTGTCTCGTTAGCGTTGTCGGCAAGCAGAATTCCTGCCGCGGCTAACTGGTCTCTGATCTCATCGCTACGCGCCCAATCTTTCGCAGCTCGCGCAGCAGCTCGCGCCTGCAACAGACTGTCTACCAGGTGTTGCAGTGCTGCAGTCTGCTTGCTGTCGCCGCCCCGCTGCCACTGCGGATGACGCGGATCCAAGTGCAAAACCGCCAGCATCGCAACCAGCTCACGGCTCGCAGTGGTTGCCGAAACAGTGTCTTTAGCGTCAAGCGCTGCGTTCAGGGTACGCACCGTCAAGTGCACCTGCGCAAGCGCCTGCGGCAGCGCAAAATCCTCGTTCATTGCAGCCGCAAATTCCGCCGGCACGACCTCTGCTAGGCCATGCAGTTCTAGGTGTGGATCGGGCACCGCCGCGCCCAAATCCCGTGTCGCGCGAGCCAGCACCTCAGCTATCCGTTCAACCGCAGCAGCAGCCTCTGCAAGTGCGGTTTCGCTGTAAGCCAGAGTTGAGCGATAGTGCGCCGCACCCAGGGTGTAACGCACCACCAAACCGCTGGCGGCAGCTAGCAGGTCTGCCGCAAACAGGGAGTTGCCGAGCGATTTCGACATTTTCTGATCGCCAACATTAACCAACCCATTGTGCACCCAGTATTTCGCAAACTCGTCACCGGCAGCGTTCGATTGTGCCAGCTCGTTTTCATGGTGTGGGAACCGCAAATCGCGCCCACCGCCGTGAATATCAAAAGCCGCACCCAAAAACCTGGTTGCCATCGCAGAGCATTCAATGTGCCAGCCGGGCCGCCCTTTACCCCCGTAACGCAACTGCCACTGTGCGTCTTGCGGCTCCCCTTCGCGCGCCGCTTTCCACAGCGCAAAATCGGTCACTGCACGCTTTCCCGGAGCAGTTTCTGCTCCCTCAGCCATTGCTTCCACGGTTTGCCGAGTGAGGGCTCCATACTGCTTCCAGGCCACGGTGTCGAAGTAAATGCTACCGTCCGCGGTCTCGTAGGCGTAACCGGCCTCAATAAGCCTCCCTATCAGCTGCTCCATCTCACCGATATGTCCGGTAGCGCGAGGTTCAGCGGCTGGATCTGCAACTCCGATAGCACGATAGCTGGCGCTAAACAATCGTTCCACACGCTGCGCCAGCTGCCACCAGGTTTCCGGCTGCGCGGATGCTGCTGAGGCTGCGGCGTTCACCAAAATTTTGTCATCGATGTCGGTGACATTGCGAATCAGAGTCACCTCGTAGCCTGCAGCCGTAAACCAGCGCCGCATTTGATCATAAACCAACGCGCTGCGCAGATGCCCAATGTGCGGCGCAGATTGCACTGTGGGCCCACACACATACATCCCGATTTTGCCAGGCTGGCGCGGTTCAAACTCCAGCAGTTGCTGCGCTTTAGAGTCATAAATTTTTTGCACGGTTTCAGTCTACCCCGCTTACTTCTTAATCAGCAGTAAAGGTTGCAACAGTGCGGCTCTGTCGCAAGCCAGGCGCGGCAAGGGATTCCCAGCCGCCCTCAAACAAAAAATGTTGCTGGCTAACCGTGGCTAGCCAGCAACATTTAATACAGCATTTAGTTCTGAGTAATCGCAGTGTCTGCAGCGGTTGGCACGTACTGCTTGTATTCTTCCAGGGTGCCGTCAAGCACAGGCACATAAACCTCAACATTTTCACCCTCTACTGTGAGGTAGGTCGTAACGGTTGAGCCAATCTCCTGGTTACCGAGTTGCAGCAGCTTACGGGTCTGCAGGTTGGTGAGGTCGCCTACCTTGGTGCTGCCTGGCTGCAAATCGAAGCTAACGCTTTCTTTCTTACCGTTTGCGGCAACGAAGGTCATGTCAAGCTCGGTTGCCTCTGCCTCGTTCACCGCGGTGAACACAACGTTATAGGTGCCGCCTGGCTTGTCTGCAATCAGCAGCAGGTTACGAACGTCAACGTGTGACACGTCGGCGCCGACACCGTCGCTCGGGTCATATGGGTGCTGAGTAGCAACAGGCGCGAGCAGCGCACAACCGCTCAAGCTCAGAGCTAAAACGCCAGCTAAAGCAATTGACTTAGTGGTGCGGCTTTTCAAACTTGCCTCCGTGTTTCACTTCTATCTACAGGATTTTTTGCCGTGTTGGCTGAGTGTCTCCTTAAATCATACCGAAAATTTTCAGCCTTTGTGCAGCAAGCAGGCTTCTTCCTCGGCGTGTCAGTCTGTGGTATTCTAATAGTCAGACTGTATACAAGGAGCCTAGTTTCATGCAATTCGAGATTGGTGAAACCGTAGTTTATCCACACCACGGTGCCGCAAAAATCATCGCGACCAATAAGATCAAGATTGACGGCGTAGAAAAGCTGTTCCTCACCCTCGAAGTCAATCAGGGCGATTTGACGATTGAGGTTCCGGCCGACAACTGCGAGATGGTAGGCGTGCGGGATGTCATCAACGAAGAAGGGCTAGAGCACGTCTTTAGTGTACTGCGTGACCCTTTCACGGAGGAGCCAGCAAACTGGTCACGTCGCTACAAGGCAAACCTTGAGAAGCTTGCTTCCGGTGATGTGATTAAGGTTTCTGAGGTAGTGCGCGACCTGTGGCGCCGCGAGCACGACCGCGGGCTTTCAGCCGGCGAAAAGCGAATGTTGGCTAAGGCACGCCAGATTTTGGTTTCTGAGGTCGCCCTCGCTGAAAAATGCGATGAAGACGCCGCAAGTGACCTAATTGACTCTGTTCTCGAGTCTTAAAAATTTCTGCGCAAAATTTTTAGGTGGGGTGGATCAGCGATCCACCCCACCAAATCATTATCACCGCTATTTACCCTGTGATGCCACAGCGGCTGCCCCTGCAGCAGCAGCCTCTGGGTCGAGGTAACGGCCGGGACCAGTTGGCTTGCCGTTATCGTCTAGTTCGTACACCAGCGGCATCCCGGTTGGGATATTCAGCTGCGCGATATCCTCATCTGAAATCCCCTCAAGATGCTTCACCAGGGCGCGCAGCGAATTACCGTGTGCGGTAACTAGCACAGTTTTGCCGGAGTTAAGCTGCGGCAAAATCTCGCCTTCCCAGTACGGCACCAGTCGCGCAATCACGTCTTTCAAGCACTCAGTCCGCGGCATCTCGCCGTCCATATCAGCGTAACGCGGATCATTAACCTGCGAAAACTCAGAATCATCAGCCAGCGCCGGTGGCGGCGTATCAAAGCTGCGGCGCCACAGCATAAACTGCTCCTCGCCAAACTCCGCGAGGGTTTGCGCCTTATCTTTGCCCTGCAAGGCCCCATAGTGGCGCTCGTTAAGACGCCAGGAGCGATGCACCGGAATCCACAGCCGGTCAGCGCTCTCCAATGCCCGGTTAGCGGTCATAATCGCGCGGCTCAGCAGTGAGGTGAAAACCACATCCGGCAGCAAATCCGCCTCTGCCAGCAGCTGCCCAGCACGAACTGCTTCGCTCTGCCCTTTTTCGGTGAGCCGCACATCATACCAGCCGGTAAACAGGTTTTTTTCGTTCCATTCACTTTGCCCGTGACGCAGTAGAATCAGTTTTTTTGTCATACTTCTATTTTACCTGCAGCAGGGCTTTACGCACCGCTGGATCAAGCGCGTTTACGGCTCCCGCTGCGGGATCCACAATGGTCTCCACGGTTGCTGCCGCCGTGGTGCCATCGCGCAACTGCACCAGGTACGCGCCGCTGGTGGGAGCAGAACGCTTCACGAGCGCCAGCGCAATTGGCCCCCAGTCGCAGTGCAACACCGCCCGAGTCAGTTTTCCGACCGGTTTCGCCGTTGCTACTTCGTCAGCAGTGGCCACAGCGTAAAGGTAATCCCCCGCTTCCGGCAGCTCACCGGCACTGCCATCAAGATGCACAAACACCAACCGCCGCGGCGGATGCCCGAGATTGTGCACCTTGGCAACCGTCTCTTGGCCGCGGTAGCAGCCTTTATTAAGGTGCACGCTGCTGCGCAGCAAATCAAACTCGTGCGGCAGCGCCCGCTCATCAAGCTCCGCCACGGTGGGGCGCCAGAGCGCAACCTCGTGCGCGGTGGTAGCCAGACTGCCCGCAATTTTTGCGTCCCCTGAGGTGACCGCAGCGGCTAACAGTGACAACTGCTGCCGTGGCAGCAGCACCCGCACAATGCCGGGGTTTTCTAATGTTGGGTGGGATCCGCCCGCGTAGTAGCTGATGCCGTGCGCTGGCACCCAGCTCCACGGGTCATACCATACCGGCAGCGCATCCAGCTCAGCTGTGGAGCAACTTGACCGCAACCATCGCAACGCTTCATGCTCCCACAGTTGCGATTTTGCGGCAACCGGTAAACACAGCTCCAGCACCGCGTTGACAGCTGTAACATCGGCAATCTCCACCCGCAGGGTGAACCGCATCCGCTGCAAAAACTGTAGTAACAGCTCAGCCCTGTCACGCGGCACCATCAACAGCAGTGAGTCAGCTGTTGCCAGCACCGCAATTTGCTGTTCAATTTTGCCCTGCGGGCTGAGCAGCAGCGTTTCGGTGCTGTCGCCGGGTTTTAGCAAGGTTAAATCTTGGCTGGTGATGGAGTGCAGCCAGGTGAGCCGATCCACCCCTGAAATTTGCAGCGTTGCAAGCTCATCACGCACCGCAGCAGCAGTACCTGCAAGAAAATCACGGCCTTCCTTAAGCGGGTTGCCAAAATGCATAACAGCCTCACCAGCTGCGTCTAAAACAGCACCCGGCAAGGCTGAGATAACAGCAGAAACTATTTCTGACCTTTAAAGAGGTTGTAGATAACAGTTCCTGACACGAACGCGATTGACGCGGAAGCCAGACCGAGCAAGGCCAGGAAGAAAATTTCTAGTGCGAGAATCATGGTTTTAGTTTATCGCAAAACTGAGGAGGGTTGTGGTTGCGCCGAGGAAAAAAAGCGCGCCCGCGATGCTCAGGGAAATGCGTACGATAAAGCCGTCCTTATCTGCCACAATCAGCTGCAGCAACCCGGTCATCAACGCTACTAACCCAACCGTCAGCAAAATCAACTGCGCCTGATAAGCCCCGCCGCGGAAAAATGCTGCAAAAACACCAATCGAAATCGCCACGGCCCAGGCCGCCGCAATGGACCATTTATGGCTGACTCGATTTCGCTCCGTCATAACTAATATTGTGCCATGTTTTCCCCCGGATTCTAGCCGCTGCTGCCCCGATATGAGAAAATTAAATTATGAGCGCTGAAAACACTGCTGCGGCGGATACCACCACTCGCTATATTGATCGCGAATTAAGCTGGTTGGCTTTCAACCAGCGCGTGTTAGAAATGGCGGAGGATGCAGCTATTCCGGTGCTTGAGCGCGCCAACTTCCTGGCGATTTTCGCGAGCAACCTCGATGAGTTCTTTATGGTGCGGGTAGCTGGCTTGAAGCGTCGCATCGTAACTGATCTGGCGGTCCCCACCAACATCGGCACTGCGCCCACGAAACAGCTGGAGCAGATTCTTAGCACCGCCTACGAGCTGCAGCAGCGCCACATTAAGTGTTTCCTAGAGCAAGTGCAGCCGGAGCTGGCAGCCAGCGGTATCAAAATCGTCTCCTGGGAGAGCCTGGATCGCGCTGACCGTGAGGTCCTCACTGCCTACTACGAGGCCAACATTTATCCGGTTTTAATGCCTTTGGCGGTGGATCCAGCACACCCTTTCCCTTACATCTCCGGACGCACCCTGAATCTCTCCATCCGCGTGCGCAACCCGCGCACAGGCAAAGTCGAATTTGCAAGGCTTAAAGTGCCGCAAATGCTACCGCGTTTTGTGCGGGTGGATCAGCGCGAGAGCATCGATAACGTTCGCTTTGTCGCGATTGAAGAGCTTATCGCCAACCAGCTTGACGGGCTTTTCCCAGGCATGGAGGTAATCGATCATCACGTCTTCCGTCTCACTCGCAACGAGGACATGGTGATTGAGGAGGATGAATCCGAAGATCTTATCCAGGCGCTCGAGAAAGAGTTGCTGCGGCGACGCTTCGGCCCGCCGATCCGCCTCGAAATCTCTGATGATATGGACGACAATACGATCGAACTGCTGGTCACGGAGCTGGGCATCGACGAAAATCAGGTTTTTACACTGCCCAGCCCGCTCGATTTAAGCGGTCTTTTCTCGCTGACCTCTTTGGGTCGCAGCGATCTCAAATTTCACCCGCATCTGCCGGTTACCGCAAGTGATTTTGCGGCGCAGAGCGCAACCGAGCCGGCTGATATTTTCGGCGCTATTAGCCGCCGCGAACTGCTGGTGCATCACCCCTATGAGTCGTTTGCAACAACCGTGCAGAGCTTTATCGAGCAGGCTGCGGCTGACCCGAACGTGCTCGCTATTAAGCAAACCCTGTACCGCACCTCAGGTGATAGCCCGATCGTTGCGGCGCTGATTCGCGCGGCTGAGGCCGGCAAACAGGTGCTGGCGCTGGTCGAAGTGAAAGCGCGCTTTGACGAGGCCGCAAACATTAGCTGGGCACGGAAACTAGAGCAGGCGGGAGTTCACGTGGTTTACGGCTTGGTGGGGTTAAAGACCCACTGCAAACTCGTGCATGTGATTCGCGAGGAGCAGCACGGTCTAGCCCACTACTGCCACATCGGCACCGGCAACTATAACCCGAAAACCAGCCGTATTTACGAAGACTTCGGGCTTTTCACCAAGTCTGATGAGGTTGGCCGTGACGTCACCCGACTGTTCAACGTACTGTCAGGCTACGCGATTGAAACCAACTATGACCGGCTCCTGGTGGCGCCTTTGCAGTTGCGCCCGGGTTTGCTGCAACGCATTAAACAGCAGACAGAATTAGCGCTGGCGGGTAAACCCGCAGAAATTAAAATCAAAACCAACTCCATGGTCGATGAGGAAATCATCGACGCGCTCTACGAGGCCAGCTGTGCCGGGGTCAAAATTGATATATGGGTGCGCGGCATCTGCTCAATTCGCGCCGGCATTGCGGGTCTTAGCGAAAACATCAGGGTGCGCAGCGTGCTCGGCCGCTACCTGGAGCACTCCCGCATTTTTGCTTTCGGCTGCGGTGCCGAGCGCGAGGTATACATCGGCAGCGCTGACTTGATGCACCGCAATCTCGACCGCCGTATTGAGGTTTTGGTGCGGATCGACTCAGCCGAGCATCTGGCACGCATTGATAGATTCTTCCACTTTGCTTTCCAAGAGGGAGTGATTGTGTGGGAGCTGCAGCCTGACGACACCTGGCACCGCACCACCGTTGATGAGTCCGGGCAGCGGCTGCCTGATTTACAGGATTTGGTGATGCAAGATCGCACGTTGGCTCGCAGCAGGAGGAACCGATGACGGTTTACGCTGCTGGCACTATCCCCTGGCGTTACAACCGTGAAAATAAAAGCGTTGAAGTGCTGTTAGTGTTTCGTAAGCGGTATGCTGACTGGAGTTTTCCCAAGGGCAAGCTTGACCCGAATGAAACTCTGCCACAGGCTGCGGTACGGGAAACCCGAGAGGAAACTGGGTATCGTGTAAAGCTTGGGGTGAATCTCGGTACCCTCTCTTACAGGTTACGCGGCGGCGATAAAAAAGTTGTGGCCTACTGGGCAGCAAAGGTTACGCGGAAGGCGGCTAAAAAGCACCGATTCCGGGCGAACGCCGAAATTGCGCAGCTGGCTTGGGTGCCTCTAGAGCAGGCTCCGCAGCAGCTCAGTTATGCTCGGGATCGAGAGATTTTAGAAGTTTTTGCGCAGCTGGTAAAGTCTGAACGTCATGACACCTACGCGGTTCTAGTGTTACGGCACGCTCAGGCAGAGCCGCGCGGCGTTGATTTTCCAGTTGACTGCAAGCGGCCGCTGACAGATAGAGGCTGCGATGAATCCCAGCTAATCGTCCCGGTGCTTAGCGTCTTTAACCCTAAGAGCATTATCACTAGTGACGCCAAGCGGTGTCGCGCAACCGTCACTCCGCTTGCTCATCTGCTACAAGTGCCGTTAACCACCACTGCAGCTCTCAGTCAAGACACCTGGGACACTGGCGACCTCAGCAGGCTGCGTGACACCGTGGCGGCAGCAGTCGCGAAACAAAAAAGTGTGGTGCTGTGCTCGCATCGCCCGGTGCTGCCAGAGATTGCCCGAGAGATAGCGCTGTCTGCCGGCTCCAGGTCGGGATCATACTTGCAGGAGGCGGTACAATTGCCGCCGGCAGGTTTCGCTGTTTTTCACCTCACCAAAAAGCCGAAAAAACGCCAGCTGGTGAGCGTTGAGAGCTACCCACTAAAACACATGCTCTGACGGGGGTTGAGGCGCTCAGTCCGCGCCGCCAGATAGCAGCCAGTGTTTTCGGCACGGCAGCGTCGCAGGGCAAGAACCCGCAGAGAAAAACCCGCGGAGAAAACCCGCAGGGCAATAAAATGCCAGACCGTGCAACGCCTCTCGGCGGAAGGCCGCTCGAAGCGGCTAATTATTTGGAGCCCGGGGTTAGCTACGGCCTGGCTTAAGTAGTCTACTAAAATTCTGCTGCATTATCAATGAAAAACCGGCACGGCTGGCGCTTTTCAATACCTCTGAGGCGTTAATCAAGCCGGTTGAAACGCCACAGTTTCGCCGCGCGGAGCAGCTCCTCGCCGATCTCTAAATACCTGGCGCCACGCATCGTCAGCTGCCGCGCGTGCACCGCGGAATCCAGCTCTCGAGAATCAGCCAGAACCGCCGCCCCGACCGCCAGAACTCGGCAATAAGCCCAGGCACGCTCAAGCGCCGCGGCAAAGTCTCCTTTGAAAACCCCGCGCAGCACACTGTCACAAAACGCCACAACCGCCTCGGCCGTGGTTGGTTCTGCCACCGCAGCAACCACACTTTCCACACTGTGCTCACTCTGCCCGGCGCGAAACATCGCCGCGATTTCCTGCGGCAGCAACTGCGCTGCACGCCGAATCAGATAGAGTCGCCACAGCACTCCGGCCAGCGTATCCGCCCGCGCATCCGCCCACAGCTCCGCGATTTCCTCCACTCCATGCGTTGCCGCGTGCTCAATAACCCGTGCCACAAGCTCCGGGTCAGCAGCTTTACGGACACGATTTAACAGCGCCCATGCCGTTTGCGTGGCCAGGTGCTGCTGGGCGGCAGGATCCACACCCCCAACAAAATTGTCAAAGTGCGCTGCCTCTAAATACAAGGGTTTTGAAAACTGTGCAACCATACAGTTTAATTCTCTCAGAACCGGCGCCGACGCGCAGGCACCGCGACACCACCGGCCCGTGCCGCATAGGACACATAGCGTGAGACACACAGCGCAGGCACCGCCAACAGACGCAGAGAACGAGACACGGCACACGAGACGCGCCGCAACTTGTGCAATCGTGAGCAATCAGCTATTGTTTTTATTCGAGGGCCTTTAGCTCAGTTGGTAGAGCATCGGACTTTTAATCCGTGGGTCGTGGGTTCGAGCCCCACAG
The DNA here is from genome assembly GCF_014197205.1 of Canibacter oris. Taxonomy (GTDB): domain Bacteria; phylum Actinomycetota; class Actinomycetes; order Actinomycetales; family Microbacteriaceae; genus Canibacter; species Canibacter oris. The sequence continues at coordinate 99,769 of NZ_JACIFD010000002.1, read as the reverse complement.
GGCCCACCATTTATTGCTAATCTTGCTTTCAGCCTTGTTGCGTTGCCCGCATTGCCGCTAACGGCTCGAAATTTCCGTACCTAGCGCGCGTCTAGGCACACATCGCGTACATCGGCGTGCCTGGGGTGAATTTTCACAGTCGCAGTGCTGTTTTTACTCTTTTACGCCCTTATGCTGTACCGCTGCAGTGGGCGCGCCTCCCCGCAAATCGCTTAGAATTAAAAGCATGGCGGAAGATCTTGAAACTCTCAGCTACGAACAGGCGCGTGATGAGCTGGTGCAAATCGTGCAGCAGCTTGAAAATGGTGGCACCACGCTTGAGCAATCACTGGCACTGTGGGAACGCGGCGAAGCCCTCGCGCGCCGGTGCGAAAGCTGGCTGGTAGGCGCCAAGCAGCGGCTGGAGCAGGCTCGCCAAGAGGCCACCGCAGCAGCCGCGGCAGACAGCGCAGCCGCCGACACCGAAATTTCAGAAGAGGCATTCTAATGGCGCGCCAAAAACAACCAGCGGTAGTTGCAGAACTCGGGCGTCCAGAGACCCCCGAAGAAACCGCGGCACGCAAAGCCCGCGACTCGTACCTGTACAAGAAACGCAAAACTCTTAACAACCTCATCTATTCGCTTTTGGTGTCCCTTGGAGTGCTGCTCCTGATAGTGCTGATTGTGCCACGTGGCACCGGCGACTACCTCAGCCGCAACGTCAATGTGACAGAGCTGGCAACCGCCGCGACCGCGACAGCTGGGCGGCCGTTGGCTGATCCACAACTACCCGAACAGTGGCTCGCAAAACAGGCGGAGCTGCGTTTTGATAAGGATGAGCTGGTCACCTATTGGTACCTGGGGTACACCACACCGGTTCCAGAGGGCGAAAAAGTTGGTGAATACGCCGCGGTTTTGCAGGGGTATAACCGCGAAAATGCACCTGCGGATTCACGCTGGGTACATAAGACCGTGGAGCAGAAAGCGACTACCGGCACCGAAACCTTTGCCGGGCACGAGTGGCAAGTTTATGACCACCACACCGATAGCCCCGACGGCTCTAACGTGCTGTGGGCGTTCAGCACTACCCTCAGCGACAGCACCCTGGTTGTCATCGGCACCGCCAGCTACGATGAAGTAAAGACGCTGGCAACAGCCGCCGCAACCTCGCTGCGCAGCGACGCAGGCAACCAGTAACAGCGCCCACTCCCCTTCTAGAAAGCGAAATCAGATGCAGCAGCGGATCACACCTCAGCAGGCCTGGCAGGAGATGCTAGAGGGAAATCAGAGATTTATCAGCGGCGCACAACGACATCCGCACCAGGACGCGTCTCGCCGTGATCAGCTGTTAGAGGGCCAGGCACCCAATGTCGCACTGTTCGGCTGCTCCGACTCCCGCCTCGCGGCTGAGATTATTTTCGACCGCGGCCTGGGCGACCTCTTTGTGATCCGCAATATGGGGCACATCGTTGCCGAATCTATCGTCGCTTCGCTAGAGTTTGCGGTTACAGAACTCGGCAGCGCGTTAATTGTGGTACTTTCCCACGACAGCTGTGGCGCGGTGAAAGCCGCAATTAATCTCTCGTCACAGCAACCAACCCCAGTGCCTCCCGCGGTAGAGCGCACCTTGCAGCCGGTGCTGCCGGCAGTGCAGCAGGTGTGGCTGAAGCACAACAGCGCAAATCCTTACGTGGATCCGGCAGCGATTGATGCCGATGCCGCTGGTCGCCAACACCTCCTACTCACGGTCAACGACCTGCTGCGCAGCTCCACAATTCTGCGTGACGCGGTGGCTGCCGGGGTGCTGGGCGTTGTGGGCTGCCATTACAACCTGGTAGACGGCAATATTCGCCCCCTCACCGCGGTCGGGCAACTGACAATTTAACAAACGTTTCGATAGCTGTTATCAAACTCAAATACTAGTATCCTAGTAGTGTCGCGGGATATCACACGCGACCAGTTTTCTAGCAAAGGAAGCAAGTGAGCGAAATCGAGTACCGTATCGAGCACGACACCATGGGTGAAGTGCGAGTTCCAAAAAATGCACTGTATGCTGCGCAGACCCAGCGCGCCGTAGAGAACTTCCCGATCTCCGGCACCGGGCTGGAGGCAGCTCAAATCGTAGCACTGGCTCGCATTAAGCGCGCTGCCGCTATCGCCAACAAAGATCTCGGCATTCTCGACGCAAACGTTGCTGATGCTATTGTTGCTGCGGCTGATGAGGTAATCGCCGGCAAACACCATGAAAACTTCCCGGTTGACACCTACCAGACCGGCTCTGGCACATCTTCAAACATGAACATGAACGAGGTTTTGGCCACTCTCGCTACCGGCCACCTGGGCGCCCCGGTGCACCCGAACGATCACGTCAACGCTTCACAGTCTTCAAACGACGTTTTCCCAACCTCTGTGCACATCGCGGTAACCGGCGCGCTGCTGGAGCAGCTGGTGCCAGCGCTGCAGCACCTCGCAGTCGCTTTCGAGCAGAAAGCAGAGCTGTGGCAGAGCGCGGTTAAACCTGGCCGTACCCACCTGATGGACGCCACCCCGGTTACCCTCGGGCAGGAGTTTGGTGGCTACGCAGCACAGATCCGTTACGGCATCGAGCGCGTCATGGCTGCGCTGCCACGTGTTGCTGAGGTGCCACAGGGTGGCACCGCGGTGGGCACTGGTATCAACACCCCACTGGGTTTCCCGGAGAAGGTTATTGCCGAGATTGCTGCTTCTAGCGGGCTGCCAATCACCGAGGCACGCAACCACTTCGAGGCACAGGCAAACCGTGACGCTCTGGTTGAAACTTCGGGCGCGCTGCGCACCATCGCGGTCAGCCTGACCAAGATCAATAACGATCTGCGGTGGATGGGCTCCGGCCCGAACACCGGCCTCGGCGAGCTGTTCATCCCTGATTTGCAGCCAGGCTCTTCAATCATGCCGGGTAAGGTAAATCCGGTGGTTCCGGAGGCTGTGCTGATGGTGTGCTCCCGGGTTATCGGTAACGACGCTACCATCGCCTGGGCCGGCGCTTCTGGCTCATTCGAGCTGAACGTGCAAATTCCGGTTATGGGCACCGCTCTGCTAGAATCTATTAGGTTGCTGGCTAACGCAAGCCGAGTGCTGGCTGATAAGACTGTTGCCGGTCTTGAGGCTAACCTGGAGCGTGCGGCAGCACTTGCGGGCATGAGCCCGTCAACCGTTACCCCGCTTAACCGCCTGATTGGTTACGAGGCCGCGGCGAAGATTGCTAAGCACTCCGTTGCTAAGGGCATCACCGTTCGCGAGGCTGTTATTGACCTCGGGTATGTGGAGCGCGGTGAGGTAACCGAAGCTGAACTTGATAAGGCACTGGATCTGCTATCCATGACCCACCCGGGAGTCGCTAAATAGATTCCATCGCCTGGTTTAGCCCAAAGAGAAAATTTCCCGGGTTAAAACAGGTAGGAATATTTAATGCCTTTCGAGCATCAAAAAACAACTACAAATAAACAAAAAACAGCCCTTTGGCGGCGTCTCTCACACAGAGATGCCGCCAAAGCTGTTTCCGCCGAGCTAGAAAGAACAGCGCTTGTAAAAAAACAAGCGAAGCAGTTTCTAGCCGAGGTTAACTATCCGCATCAGATGCACCCGGCCCTAGTGCCCGGCGTCTCTATCGAGGATCAGAAGGTGCGCTACGGCGTCGATAAGGTGATTCTGGCGGTTGTCGGCGTGCTGGTGCTCGGCTTCGTAGTCTGGGGCGTGCTACAACCAAGCGCAGTATTGGAAACCTCATCTATTGCGCTGGAATGGGTGATGGTTAACCTGGGCTGGATTTTCACGGTGCTTGCAGCTGGGCTGATGATTGTGCTGCTGTGGCTGGCTTTTTCTCGCTACGGCCAGATCCGCCTGGGGCTTGACGATGAAAAACCTGCTTACTCTAACGGCTCCTGGATTGCGATGCTATTTGCCGGCGGTATTGGCATCGGCATTATCTTCTTTGGAGCATATGAGCCGCTGAGTTTCTATCTCAGTCCGCGCCCCGGCACCGTTGCCGGCGCCACCCCGGAGGCGATTGGGCACGCAATGAGCCAGTCTGCGCTGCACTGGGGTTTTAATGCGTGGTCAATTTATGCCATTGTTGGCCTCGCGGTCGCGTACGTGTCTTATCGGCGCGGGCGAGTGCCCCTGATGAGCTCAATTGTGATGCCGTTGTTTAACAAAGATGAAACCGCTCCAGCGGCGCGCATCATCGACGGCATGGCGATTATCGCAACTCTTTTCGGAACCGCCGCGAGCCTCGGCATCGGTGCAATGCAGATTTCACGCGGCGTGGAAATCGTCAGTGGTTTCAGCGCCGAAGGTAACGCTCTGGCAATTGGCATCATCATGGTGCTGACTATCGGCACGATTATCTCAGCAGTGTCAGGAGTGGCCAAGGGCATCCGGATCCTCTCCAATATCAACATGGTTTTGGCAATCGGGCTTGCTGTGTTTGTGTTCTTCGTGGGCCCAACCGCTTTTATTATGAACGCAATTCCGAGCGTGATTATCGATTACCTCTCCAGCTTCCCGGAGGGGCTGGCGGCAAACATGATGTCAAGCCCCGAAATGCAGGTGTTCTTGAGCGGGTGGACCACCTTCTACTGGGCTTGGTGGGTAAGCTGGGCACCATTCGTGGGTGTGTTCCTGGCAAAAATCTCTAAGGGCCGCACCATCCGACAGTTTGTATTGGGTGTGCTGTTTATCCCGAGCACCATCGTAATCGTGGCGTTTACCGTGCTCGGCGGCACCGCAATCTGGCTGCAGCGTGAAAAGACAGCGCTGGCAGCGGGCAACGATATTGCGAATCTGCCAAACCCTGATGAGATTATGTTTGCGGTGCTCAGCCACCTGCCCGGAAGCAACATTGTGGCGCCGCTGGTGATTGGTATTCTCGCGATTTTCTTTATCACCTCAGCCGATTCCGCTTCGCTCGTGAACTCCCAGCTGTCGCAGCGCGGCAACCCGGCACCGAAACGTTTGATTACGGTGTTCTGGGCGGTGTGCATGGCGGGTGTCGCGGTTGTGATGCTGCTGACCGGCGGCAAAAACGCGCTGCAGGGGCTACAGAATCTGATTACTATCACGGCCCTGCCGTTTGCGGTTGTGCTGATTTTGATGACGGTAGCACTGCTGAAAGAACTGCGTCATGATCCGTTCACAATCCGCGCAATGTACGAGCACAGCGCAATTGAAAAAGCGGTGCGCCAGGGGGTCAGCGAATACGGTGACAACTTCGCGCTTGCGGTAACCCCGACCGAGATTGATAGCGAGTTCGCAACCGGCGCTGACTTCGACTCCGCCGCACCGGAGGTAACCGAGTGGTATGCCCGCACCGACCATGACGGCAACCCGCTTGAATACGACTATGAGCAGGGAGTCTACCTCGACCTCGCTGGTAACGAGCTGCCGCAGGAGGAGCAGCACGGCAACGAGATTAGCACCGACACCGCCGCCATTAATCTCGCGGAGCTGTCTCGCGCAGAGGCTGCCGCTGTGACTGACACCGACTCGCAGACAGCACCTGCGACCGATGCTGCGGCCGCAGACTCCGATGCCGCTGCTAACGCTGCCACATCGCCGGATGACAGCGCTGACAGCGACTCCGCAGACGGCAAAACCGCTTAACCGCAGCGGCGGCTGTGTCTGACACCAGCGGCTCCCGGCGTTTTGTCGCGGAGCCGCTGTGCTTTTCCCACGGCGCTATGCGGCTGCTCTGTGCTGCGGCACAGCTAGCCGGGTGCTCGGCTGCAAACCCTGCCGTGCTACTACTCGCTCAGCCCCAGCGCGGCTGCAACGCTGTCCGTTAAAGCCACAAAACTAGTGGGGTGAAACATTCCCGCTAAAACGTCACGCCACAACCGCGCCAGTTCATGGTCTGCGTGATACGCTTTCGCGCCGGTAAGGCGGATCGCGGTGGCCACTGTTTCCCGCGCCATGTCGCACACCTCCAGCTTTGCTGCGCCCACCGCGAGGAAGTGATCGGCTGCTGTGCGCCCTGTCTCAACCTCAATAGCGCGCAGCTCTAACGCTGCGGCAGCAGCGCGCAGCCGCAACTCGGCAGCAACCAACTCAGTGGTAAGCGCGGGCGATAAAGCTCCGGCGCGCTCCCGTTGTTGCTGCAGCGCGGTGGTTGCCAGCTGGAGGGCGCGATCCGCAATTCCTAAATAAACGCTGGCGGTCAGCAGTGAGAAACTGCTAAAGACTGCTGCTGTCAGCGGGTTAGCAAAATCAAATGGGTCGCACTCTGTCACCACATCAGCTGCCGCGACCGGAACCGCCTCGAGGTGGGTGGTGTAGCTGTGGGTTGCGCGCATCCCGAGCTGGTTCCACTCATCGGGATGGGTGATGCTGCCCCCTGACAGGCCGACGCTCGCTTGCTCAGGTTTGCGCGGTTGCGTGCCTTCGCGGCGCACAAAACCGAAAATAAGTTTGCCGGCGGCAGTTTTGGCGTGCACCCCGAGACGGCTCCACACCGGAGACAGCGTGGTGAAAATTTTAGTGCCGCTGATCTCGTAACCGGCAGCGGTGGGAATCGCGGTGCTGCGAGAGTCAAACAGTACTTTGTCGTTGCCAGGCTCTGAAATGCCGAATGCAAAAATCTCTCCGGCTGCCGCATCTTTGAGCAGCCAGGTCGGCGCGGTTTCAGGTGTTTCTGTCGCCAGCAGTGCCGCGACCATCACCCACACCTGGTGCATATTTACCGCCAGCGCGGTTGCTGGCGCCGCCTGCGCTAAGCGGCGTTGTTCGCGCATCAGAGCTGCAAGTGATAGGCCTCCCCCGCCGTAGCGGTGCGGCACCGCAGCAGCCAGGTAACCGGCATCCTGCAATTGTTTAATATCCGCCTCGCAAAAGTGGTTGCCACTGTCATACTCCCCTGCCCTTGCTGCAAACTCTGCCAGCAGTTCGGCGCCTAAAAACGTGCTCTCCATAGCTTCCACGATACACCCAGATGCGCAGCCCGCAATGAATTAATGCGCGAAGTTTAAATATTTAGCAGGGGGATCTTTTCCCGCTTCGCTGGAAGCTCTTTTTCCGCTTCGGATAAATATCAATTAAACTTGAAATGATGGGCTGATTACAGCCTGCGATGCGCCACCGCATCCACCACATCCCGAAAGGAACACAAATAACATGACTTGGTTTTCAAAGCGCCGCAGCGCCGCAATCGCGGCTGTTGCTGCTTTTGGTCTCGTGCTGAGCGGCTGCGCTAACGGCGCCGAGAACAGCGCGCCTGCTGAATCTTCAGAGGCAAGCAACAGCAACGCCGAGCACTCATTCATCTACGTTACCAGCGATCCAATCGGCCAGAACGAATTCTTGAAGTCAGGCCAGAAGGGTATCGAGTCTGTTGCAGCAACCCACAACGGCACCCACAAGACCTTCCAGTCTAAGGATGACGCAACCCGCCGCAGCAACCTGGAGCAGGCTATCAGCGAGCAGCCTGACCTGGTAGTGATGATTGGTTTCCAGTTCACCGATATCGCAGTTGAGCTGGCAAAGCAGAACCCAGATCAGAAACTGCTGCTGATTGACGCTGCGCCGGAGGGTGAAAAGCCAGCTAACCTCTACACCGCTACCTTCCGTGAGCAGGAGCCTTCATACCTGCTCGGTGTTGAGGCAGCGCTGCTGACCGAGGCTAAGAAGGTTGGCACCATGCAGTCACTCGACATTCCTTCACTCGCGAAGTTCACCAACGGCTTCCAGCAGGGTGTAAAGGCAACTGACGGCGCGGTCGAGGTTGTGGCTCCGCAGTTCATCGGTGGCGAGAACCCATTTGCTGACACCGCGCGCGGTAAAGAGCAGGCTATTGCTTACGCTGCAACCGGCGTTGACCAGGTTTACGCTATCGGCGCGGCTTCAAACGGTGGCATCTTCGAGGCTGCTAAAGAAAAGGGCTTCAAGGCATACGGCGTTGACCAGAACCAGTGCCAGCTGGTTCCAGGCAGTGTAATTGACGGCACCGTGAAGTCAGTTAATAAGGTTATCGAGCGCGTTGTTGCAGAAATCCTTGACGGTAAGTCAGCAGCTGAAGCAACCAGCTCATTCGGCCTTGCGGAAGAGGGCATGACTATCGTGAGCCTTGACGAGGGCGCAGCAGAGTCAGGCTGTGTCATCATGGAGCACCCTGAGATCCTGAAGCAGGTTTCAGAAGCTGCAGACAAGATCAAGAGCGGTGAAATCACTGTTACCGAGTAAAACCCGGTAAAATTTGTGGTGCCGTGTAAACGGCGTCCCAACCCTTAGAGCGGCACTCGCAAACGCGGGTGCCGCTTTTAACTTTGAAACCTGTAAAATGGTGTGCAGCAAGCATAAAGGAGCAGGCGTGGTTAATGAAATTGAGATGCGCGGCATCACTAAAACTTTCCCCGGTGTTATCGCTGATGACAATGTTGATTTCACCGTGCGCAAAGGCGAAATTCACGCGCTGATGGGTGAAAATGGTGCCGGCAAGTCTATTCTGATGTCACAGCTTGCGGGCATCTACCAGCCTGATTCCGGCACCATCACAGTAGCCGGCAAAGAGCGAAAGTTCAACAGCCCGCTTGACGCAATCGAAGCCGGCATCGGCATGGTTTTCCAGTCTTTCAAACTCTTCCCGTCGCTCACCATCGCCGAAAATGTGGTGTTCCGCGCGGAGCCTACTAAGCGCGGCATGATTGACCGTGAAGCCGCGGTACGGGAAGTGAGCGCAATCGCCGAGAAATATGGCTTGCAGGTGGATCCGCGCAAAAAAGTTTCTGAGGTGCCGGTCGGTGTGCTGCAGCGCGTAGAGATTATCAAAGCGCTCTACCGTGATGCCCAGGTGCTGATTCTTGACGAGCCCACCGCGGTGCTCACCCCGCAGGAGACCCAGAGTCTGTTCGAGGTGCTGAAAGCGCTGAAAGCTGACGGGCGCACCATCATTATCATCACCCACAAGCTCTCTGAGGTGATGTCTATTTCTGACCGGGTCACTGTGCTACGCGACGGCAAGAACGTTGCTGAGCTGGTGACTGCGGAGACTAACCCGCAAGAACTGACCCGGCACATGACTGGGCGCGATGTTGATCTCACCGCTGCTCCCCCGACTCGCGAGCCGGGTAAGCCGCTGCTTGAGGTGCGGGGGCTGACGGTTCCAGGCACGGGGCGTAACGCCGTTGATAACGTTGATTTGGTGGTGCGCGAGGGCGAGATTGTGGGCATTGCCGGCGTTGCCGGTAACGGGCAGGTTGAACTCGCAGAGGCAATTATGGGGATGCGCGCCGCAACCGCCGGCACCGTCAAGATTGCCGGCACAGACTGCTCAGCCAGCTCCATCACCGAGCGCCGCGATTCTGGTATTGCATACATCCCGGAGGATCGTCACGGCATTGGCAGCGCGGCAACTGCTGCAGCAACCGATAACCTGGCGCTCGGCCATCACCGCAAAACCCCACTGTTGCAGCGCGGGCTGCTGTCTCGCAGCCGAATGGTGACGCACGCGAAGCGTTTGATTGAACGTTTCGGCGTGAAAATCGCGAGCCACGAAACCCCTGTTGGCACCCTCTCCGGCGGCAACCTCCAAAAGATTGTGGTGGCGCGTGAGCTCGACGCTAAAACTCCCGTGCTGATTGCTGAGCAACCAACCCGCGGTGTAGACATTGGTGCGATTGAAGCGATTCACCGGGAGCTCACCCAGTATCGCGACAACGGCGGTGCGCTGCTGTTGATTTCCGCTGAACTTAGCGAGATTATGTCGCTTTCGAGTCGCATTCTGGTGATGTTTGAGGGCAAAGTTGTGGCGGATATGCCGCGTAAAGCCGCAACCGAAGCACTGCTTGGCCTTTACATGGCGGGACATAACCCCGATGCCGCAGCGCAGTAATAAGCCCTGGCCATTTGCGCGCCTCGGCTATTTAATCGCGACAGCTTTCGGATTCTGCTGGGGGTTTATTTGGAGCACCGGAGAAATCCGCAAGCTTGACGGGCTGTGGGTTTTCACCGGCATGCCGAACTGGACATTTGGCCGTGGCGGGGTTTGTATTGGCGGGTGTTTCCTCACTAATTCCACGGTGAGCGAGGCGGTGCTGCGCCACGAGCGGGTGCATCAGCAGCAGTGGCGCCACTACGGTTTAGCGCTGGCGGTTTTGTATGTGCTTGCCGGGCGCGATCCACTGCGCAACAGGTTTGAAATTGCAGCGGGGCTGGTTGATGGCGGCTATGTTAAACAGCCGCCACAAACCAAACCCGTAGCCAACAACACTAAACCTACCGAATAACCGCAAAACCAATCGTCGCAAGGGTCGCAAACACTGCGCCCCACAGCACGATTGAGATGATTTGCCACAGGATAACCTTGCGGGTGTCGGCACCGAAAGACACCATCGCAGCTGCCACGATTTGACTCGGCAGCACGGTCTGCCCGGCCAGGCTAACCAGCGGCACACCGTAGCGGTCTAGGCGCTGTTTCAGTTTTGCTTTGCGCGCGGATAGCGGCTGTGGATCACCGCCGCGCTGTTTAATGGCCCGTCGCGTCTTCGCGGCGGTGAGCACAAAAACCAGCATGCTCACGGTGTTACCGAGCACCGCGAAAAGCACCGCTAAGACGGGGAAAATACCGGCTGCTACCCCGATTGCGGAGCCGAAGTAAGACTCGATAAACGGCACGGCGCTGATGAGTACCACGCCGAGCCACTGCAGCGGCTCTGGCAAACCTTGCACGAAACCCTGAAACTGATCGAGAGCTGAGGCAGAGAACATTTTAAAACCTTTCTTAATTAGTACAGCGTACTAGCGTAAACTAAAACTATCACAAATTAGCACACTGTACCAAACGCATTCCATGTCACAGAAAATAGATCGTAGAACTCAAATCGTTCAAGCCGCGAGGCAGTTGCTAGCAACTGGCGGCTGGGAAGCGGTGAGCGTGCGCGCCGTAGCAACTACAGCGGGCATCGGCGCCAGCACCCTGCGACACTACTTCCCTACACAGCGAGAGCTGTTACACACAGTGCTACTCAGCGAACTCGAGCCGCAAATTCAAGACTTTCGTATTACCGACAGCAGCGTGCCGCCGCTGACGCGTCTTATGGAGTGCCTGCAGCAGTTTTTCCCCACCCAAGCGCAAGAAAAATTAGCGCTCGAAGCGTGGTTTAATGTGCTCCTCAAAGCCCACGGCCCAGAACAGAACGCACACACCAAAGAAGTTTTCGAACTGTTCACCGACTACGGCAAACAGCGCATCAAACACTGGCTAAAACAGGTTACGGACGAGGCTTTTCACTGCCTACTCTGCCCCGATGAGTTCGCAGACTTTGTGACCGCCCTGGCGAACGGCTTAACGCTCAGCCTTATCACTGACCCGACACAGAGTTTAGACAGCGTTAATCACATCTACCAAGACGCGATTGCACGCTGCTTTACTACTCATCCTCCAAAACCCTAAGCAGCGACAACATAATGTGGTAGTCAAGCCCGGCCTGCCCGTAGCACCATTCTGGCCCAAGCAATCCCGCAATCCGCTCCAGCCGCTGCCGCACGGTATTTTCGTGCACATGCATCAGCTGCGCAATAGCCGCAATATTGCGCCCCTCATTAAAGAAGTTATAGGCGGTTTTCACAAGCTCGGTTTTGTGCTTTTCGTCATATTCCAAAAGCGGCGCCAGCGTCTCGCGCATCGCGACTTTGGTCGGCTCAATATTCACGCGAGACAAAAACGCACCCAAAACCCCGTACGACTCCAGCGACACCAAAACATCACTGTCACTGCGGCGAGAATGCGCGGCAGCTGCCACCACCCTGCGAATCACCGCAAGCTCCGGCGGCACAATCTCGATGCGGTGCAGGCGCGGCGAGTGCCCCATCACCATCCCCTGCCACGCGCGGCGGCGCTGCCCTGCCAAAGTTTCACGCAGCGCCACAAAATTTTTCTCGTTAATCACTAGCACCAGTTCGCCGCCGATAATGCCTCGTAGCAGCCGCGAACCGAAATCAAATTCGAGACGGTGATCCATCGCCTCCAGCGCCTGCTGATTTCCGATCCCGACCACGATTCTGAAGGGGTGATCCTGCGTGATGCCATGCGCCGCCAGACGCCGCTGTGTCGCGTTCGACAGACCCCCGGCGGGCGGATCCAAAACCAATTCCAAAAGCTCCTGGCGCCGCACCGCCAAATCCCCACGCAGCCGCCGCTCCGCAACCACGAAAGCGGCAAGAATCTCCGCGCACCGCGACGCAACCTCGCGCGCGCCCACGCCATCTGGGGTGTGGATCAGCACCGCTCCCACCAGCTCGCCACCACGTTTCGCGGCGGCAACCAAAATCGGGCACCCATTATCGTCGGCCCCGGCAGCCGGCACCTGCTGCTTATTCGACAGGTGCAGCAACCGCTGCGCCGCGATGCCGAGCCCCGCGGTGTCGCGCACCGTGTGCCGGCTTGTGAGATTCAACAGCGTTAGGGTTTCCTGCCCACTGACCTGCGCCAGCTGCTGCTGCAGCTCAGTAATATCCGCGCCGGCAGTTAGCGTTTGCAGCAGCACAGTATCGAGCCGCCGCAGCGTCTCAGCCACCTGCAATTGTTCGCGCTGCTGCTCTACCTGCTGCTCCAGCTGTGCCAGACGCTGGTCTTTAATAGTGTGGTTTTTGGCGCTCAAAGCAGTCAGCTCATTCAGCAGCGTGACCAGTTTTTCCTGATCCGCCGGAGCCGGATTCGCCAGCGTTTCGGCAATCACAGCTTTCAGTTCGGGCTCGCTGCGGGTGCGCTTTGCGAGTAACGATTTGACGGCCTTTGGCTGAGGCTGATCCACACCACTGCTCATATGTAGAATTCTACACAAGGTTGCAATAAATATGCTGTTTTACACAAGGGATAAGCGCTCCTGGCGCTGGAAGATTTTAATATCACAGTTTTCACAAGTGAATTTCAGAGAAGAAGCGGAGCTGATATGACCGGCACAACCATCACCACACGCGGTGCAGTGCTAAACATGCTTGGAGCACCAGCACCATATGCCGAGAGCAAACCAATCACAGTTGACACCCTCGAGCTCACCGGCCCCGGCCCGTCAGAGCTGCTCGTGAAAATCGAAGCGGCGAGCATCTGCCACTCGGACCTCTCAGTGGTCAACGGCTCCCGCCCGCGCCCAATGCCAATGCTGCTTGGCCACGAAGCAGCAGGCATCGTCACCGAGGTCGGCGCAAACATCAGCGACATCACAGTCGGCCAGCGCGTCGTACTGACCTTCCTGCCCCGTTGCGGCACCTGCAAAGAGTGCCTCACCGACGGTAAACTGCCATGCTCAGAAGGCTCTAAAACTAACGAAGCCGGCACCCTGCTGGAAGGTTCAAAGCATCTCACCCGCAACGGCGAAGAAGTAAAACATCACCTTGGCTGCTCGGGCTTCGCGGAGTGGGCTGTCGTGGATCGCCGCTCCGTGGTACCAGTTGGCAGTGATGTGCCGCCGGCAATCGCCGCGGTGCTCGGCTGTGCAGTGCTCACCGGCGGTGGCGCAGTGCTGAACGCGGCGCAGCTCGCAGGAACCGATGAAATCGCTATCGTGGGTCTAGGAGGTGTCGGCATGGCGGCGCTGCTAACCGCTATCGGCCTGCATCCACAGCGCGTAATCGCGATTGACGCACTCCCAGAAAAACTGGAGATGGCGCTCGCGCTCGGAGCGGATGCCGCGTACACCCCGGCTGATGCAATTGCGGCCGGAATTAAAGCAGATGTTGTAATCGAAGCTGCAGGACACCACAAAGCGTTCGAAACAGCTTACAACCTGGTAGGCTTCGGCGGCCGGCTGGTGACTGTCGGCCTGCCAGCCCCTGACGCGGTGAGCGAGATCCACCCGCTGCAGCTCACCGCTCGCGCCCAGACCATTATTGGCAGCTACCTCGGCAGCGCCGTGCCGTCACGTGACATTCCAAAGTTTGAACAGCTGTGGCGCGAAGGCAAACTGCCGCTTGAAAAACTCATCACCAACACCATCACCCTCGATGAAATCAATGAAGGCATGGACGCACTGCACTCCGGCCGTGTGCTCCGCCAGATTATCGAGTTCTAAAAACTGGCTGTAACAGCCATAAAACTTCACCAGAAACTAAAGGAAAACAAATGACTAAGCACTATCGTGTAGCAATTCTGGGCTCGGGCTTCGGTGGCCTGGGCATGGCAGCACAGCTCAAGCGCGCCGGCATCGACAACTTCGCTGTGTTCGAGAAGGCAGACAGCGTTGGCGGCGTATGGCGTGACAACACCTACCCGGGCGCAGCTTGCGACACCCAGGCGCACGTCTACTGCTTCACCTTCTTCCCACACCTGCGCGTGTCACAGATGTTCGCCGGCGGCGACGAAATGCTGGGCTACCAGGTTGCTCTGAAAGACGCTTTCGGCATCGAAGAGAATATGCACTACAGCTCTGAAATCGTTTCCGCTGTATGGAACGACACCGAGGCATACTGGGAGATCACTTGCGACAACGGCGAAAAGTACACCGCAGACTTCTTCGTGCCGGCATGGGGCCAGCTCAACTCCCCGAAGATTCCAAACTGGAAGGGCCGCGAGAACTTTAAGGGCGAGCAGTTCCACTCAGCGAACTGGCGTCACGACCTCGACCTCACCGGCAAGAAGGTTATCTCCATCGGCTCCGCAGCATCTGCTGTGCAGTACGTGCCAGAGGTAGCGAAGGTTGCCGGCAAGCTTGAGGTTTTCATGCGCTCAGCAAACTACATTCTGCCACGCGAGCAGATCAACTTCACCGCCGAGCAGCTTGACGAGTTCACCGCGAACCCAGAAAAGTTCGAAGAGTCACGCCGCGAGATCCACAACATGCGCGAAGCTGGCTTCGAGCGCACCCGTAACAACACCGGTGCACAGGAAGAAGGCAAGCAGGAAGCTCTCGCTTACCTCGCAGAAGCAGTTGCTGACCCAGAGCTGCGCGCAAAGCTGACCCCTGACTACGACTTTGGTTGCAAGCGGATCCTGCGCACCTCTTTCTTCTACCCTGCGCTGCAGCGCGACAACGTGGAGGTGGTAACCGAGGGCATCGACCACTTCACCGAGAAGGGCATCGTCACCACCGATGGTGTGGAGCACGAAGCAGACGTTATCATCTACGGCACCGGCTTCTACTCCCAGAACTTCCAGGGCAAGCTGCAGATCATCGGCCGCGACGGCGTGTCACTCGCTGACCGCTGGGGCACCGAAGACGCTGAGGCATACATCGGCCTCACCGTTGACGGCTTCCCTAACATGTTCCTGATGTACGGCCCGAACACCAACCTCAACCACAACTCTGTTGTCACCATGCTGGAGATTCAGCAGCGCCACGTGCTCGACGCGCTGGAGCAGACCGCTGAGCTCGACAAGGCATCTGTTGAGGTGCGCCCAGAGGTGCTACGCGAGTTCAACGAGAAGCTGCAGAAAGAGATGGAGCTGTCTTCATTCTCTAGCGACTGCTCAAGCTGGTACAAGAACTCAAAGGGCAAGGTTATCAACAACTGGTCAGGCACCGTTGAGGAGTACCGCCAGCTCGCAGAGAAGTTCAACCCGCGTGACTTCGTGGTGCGCAGCGGCGAAACCGAGGTAACCCTCTAAGCGTTACACCGCTTTAACATGGCACGACTCATAGCTATTGTGGTAGTTATGGGTCGTGCCCTTTTTAACCACACTGCTGCAACAGCTAAGGAGCCGATATGAGCATCGATATTAATGATTTTGCGGTGGATCAGCGCGCCGTCATCACTGCTTTCCGGGAAGCCGGGAGCAAGTCTTTCCAGGACGCCCCGGATGTCACCACCGCCCGCGCCAACTACGAAAAGAGCTGCGCCGCAAACGGGCTGCCGGCTGATGAGATTGCGCTGGTAGAAGACGTCACCGTGGCGTACGACGAGGGCGAGTTTAAGGTGCGGGTGTATGATCCACGCCCCGCAACAGCAACAGCTGACCCGGTGCTGGTGTTCTTTCACGGCGGCGGCTGGGTTGTTGGCAGCCTTGACACACATGACACAGTGTGCCGCCGCCTGGCGACACTCACCGGGTTGCCGGTGGTCGCGGTCGATTACCGGCTCGGACCAGACACGCTATTTCCCGCCGGGCACCTGGATTGCCGCGAGGCGGTGCGGTGGATCCGCGATAACAGCCAGGAGCGAGCGTGGGATGCGTCTCGGCTGGTGACCGTCGGTGATTCTGCCGGCGGCGGGCTCGCGACTGTAACCGCGTTCCTGCCAGAAATGCTGGTTGAGGGCACCACAGTGGTGGCGCAGGTGCCGCTGTATCCGATGCTGGATCAGACCGACGCTAATGATAATTGGGCGCGGGTGTCTACGGGGGTGCCGCTGACCAAGGCGACGCTGGAGTGGTTCCTCGATAACTATGTGCCGACTGAGCTGCGCGGTGATTATCGAGTTAGCCCGCTGCTGCTCGCTCGGCATGCTGCGAGCGGCAAGGCAGATGCGGCGCTGCTGCGCCAGCCGCCGGCGCTGATTCTCACTCTCGGACACGACCCGCTGGCTGCCGAGGGGTTAGAATATGCGAACCTGCTAGCGGCTGGTGGCACCCATGTGGAGCTGGTGCATATTCCTGATTTGGCGCACGGGATTTTCACCAGCGCCGCGAAGGTGGCCAGCGGCGAACGCTTCCTGGAGCGCGTCGCAGAGTTCGTGCTGCGCCAGCTCGGCAAATAGCGCTTTTAAGCGCGTTAAAGTCCTTGTGCGGAGGGCCCCTGATTTCTTCCGCGCAAGGACTTATTGCACCCTGCCCGATGCAGCCAAATGATGCCGCAGTTTTGTGCTAAACAGCTGCGGTGCGCTGTGATGCCACAGGTGCCCGACTCCGCTGACCACTTCTAAATTAGCGTGTGGTATTCGGGCTGCAATTTGACGTGCGGCTCGCAGATTTGGGAGATCTTTAGAGCCGCATAAAACAGTGGTGCGCACGGTTATCGCAGGTAGATGCGGCTCTAAGTTTAGTGTCGCAAGGTTACTTGTGACGGCAAGCAGCTGGGGTTTTGTGAGTTCTGGCGGGCACACGATTTTTGCGGGAAGCAGCCGCAACAGCACCTGCTGTAACTGCAGCAGCGCGCGAGGTGGTTTTGCCTGCGGCGCAGAAATACACAGGGAGCGAACCAAATGCCGGTGACTAATTGCCAGCTGCAGTGCGATGACGGCCCCGAGTGATACTCCCACAACGTGCACGGGAGCGGTTAAAGTATTTGCGATATCAGCCACAAGCTGGCTAAGTTCCCACGGTTTAGCAGCGCCGCCTGGCTGCACCACCGGGTAACTAACAGCCTCGTATTTTTGCGGTAGCTCTGCGATAATCGGCTGCTGCACCTGAGAGACAGTCAAGCAAGTCCAGCCAAATTGCCACAAAATTCAGCTGCAATTCGAGCAGCCCAAGAACTATCATGATATTAGCATTTGCTATGACTTGCCCGCAGTAATTATTTCACCAGGAGACAAGATGCCAACTACCCCTAATCCTACCGAAAACCAAAAACCGCGGCTCTCGGATTATCAGCTTGATAATTGGCTCAATGAGCTTAAAAAACAAGACCCAGATATTGTCGAGAAAATCGAAAAGGCCCTTCAGGAAACGTCTAAATCGGAAATACCAGGGGAAACAAATATTTTCAGGGCATACGAATTAACCCCGTTCCATAAAGTCAAAGTAGTTATCCTCGGCAATGACCCATACCCAGATAAAGGAGCTGCCGACGGGCTAGCTTTTTCTTACTCGAATGGCCAGCCTGCTAGAAACAAAGCAATAAAGAAAATATTAAGCTCTGTAAACAGACAGTTTAAAGGCAATCGGACTGATTACACTCTCGATGACTGGGCCGATCAGGGAGTTCTTTTACTCAACACGTCACTAACTTTTCCTTTGGAACCATTATCTAGAAAGCGAACAGAACATCGCAAACACTGGAAACCACTAATCGATGCGACATTAACGTCACTCTTGCTTTCCGGGAAAACAGTTGTGTTCTTGATATGGGGCAGGAAAGCTGAAAACGTGTTTAAAAGAATCTCTAAGAACATCCCTATTTCTAATAACATTAAAATCATTATCAGCGCCCACCCTACTGCCGGATCATCATCGTTTAGAAATTCCAACTGTTTTGAACAGGCAAACGTGTTTTTAGCTGCGCATAAAGAAACAAAAATAGACTGGTTAGGTCCTTAAATGTTATAGCGTTGATTGGACCCCCTTCCACCTAGTGCATTATGCTTGACATCCGGGAAAGAATGGTAGTGCGTTACATATGATGGATGATGTGGCAGCGAAACGAGCTCAAGAGCTTCAAAAAATAACCTAATCCGTACAACATTCGTACAACATTGCCACTTTCCGTAACTTTCCACAAGTTGCCATAAAACCGCGGAAAATCAAGGAGAAACAGGACATATAGAGAAATCAGCAATGTTCCCCCGGGGAACATCAAAACCCGCTAAAAAACAAGCAAAAACCCCTGAACTTCCGCAGAAATTCAGGGGTTTTCAGTCGGGCTAGCCGGATTTGAACCGACGACCCCTTGTCCCCCAGACAAGTGCGCTACCAAGCTGCGCTATAGCCCGTTGCAGACGCAACTCTTCTATTGTGCCACAATTTCACGGTGTGCACGGCAGGAACGGTTGCCGTTTATACATTTGCGCTGTTCTAACGCGGTTGAATTTATGGAGGCACAACAGCTTGCGAAACAGCAGCGCTCTAGCTAAAACCTGTGAAGTTTGATCCACCCCTCAAGCAGTCGGCTAAGCTGGTAGTATGGCCTCTGCACACGATCACAGCGCACACAAAAACCCCGACCCTGACTCCGGCGACGCCTGGGTTGTCGCCGCCACCGGCGAGAAATACTGGGGCCGTTTTGGCGCTGCGGGGCTGCTAGCGTACGACCCCGACCGCGGCATTCTACTGCAGCATCGCGCCGAGTGGACTAGCCACGGTGACACCTGGGGCGTGCCCGGAGGCGCGCGGCACCGCACCGAAGACGCGGTGACCGCAGCGTTTCGCGAGACCGTTGAAGAAACCGGCATCAACACCGACAGCCTCACGGTAATCACCGAGTACAAAATCGACAAGCAGATTTGGCACTACACCACCGTTATCGCGCGCGCCACGGCTGCGACCGTTGCCGCTGACTGGAACGAAGAAACCATCGAGATGCGGTGGATCCCGCTGCCCGAGGTCGCCTCATACAAGCTGCATCCAGGTTTCCGTGACGCCTGGCCCGAGCTGCTTGAGATTCTCTCCGCAATCAGCTAGCGCTGGCCGCGCGGCCGCTTCTCGCGGATCCGCATATTAAGCACAATCGGCGAACCCTCAAAGCTGTATTTTTCACGCAAGCGACGCTGAATAAAGCGGCGATACTGCGGCTCCAGGAAACCGGTGGTGAACAGCACGAATGTCGGTGGCCGGTTCTGCACCTGCGTGCCGAACAGCACCCGCGGCTGCTTACCACCGCGCAACGGATGCGGGTGCTCCTGCACCAGCTCCGCGAGGAAAGCGTTAAACTTCGCGGTCGGAATGCGAGTATCCCAGCTTTCCAGCGCGGTCTCCAACGCCGGCACCAGCTTCTCCAGGTGCCGCCCGGTGCGGGCAGAAATATTGACTCGCGGTGCCCAAGACACGTGGTCTAGATCCTGCTCGATCTCGCGCTCCAGGTAACGGCGGCGATCCTCATCAAGCAAATCCCACTTGTTAAACGCCAAAACCAGCGCCCGGCCAGACTCCAGCACCAGGTCAATAATGCGCAAATCCTGATCGCTAATCGGCTGCGTCACATCAAGCAGCACAACCGCAACCTCAGCCTTCTCAAGCGCTGTCGCGGTGCGCAGCGTGGCATAAAAATCTGCGCCCTTCTGCAGGTGCACCCGGCGCCGAATACCCGCGGTATCAACAAAAGTCCAGACGCGGCCGGCAATCTCCACCTGCTCATCGACTGGGTCCCGGGTGGTGCCGGCAAGCTCATTCACAACCACGCGCTCTTCGCCAGCGGCCTTATTCAGCAGGCTAGATTTACCAACGTTCGGGCGCCCCAAAAGCGCAACCCGGCGTGGCCCGCCGAGTTTCGGCTGCGCCACGGCGCTCTCTTCCGGAAGTTTCTTGATGAGCGCGTCAAGCAGATCCGCAACTCCCCTGCCGTGCAGCGCAGAAACAGGATACGGCTCCCCGAGACCAAGCGACCACAGCACCGCAGCCTCTGGCTCCTGCACCGCATCGTCAACCTTGTTTGCAACCAGGAAAACCGGCTTCTTAGTGCGGCGCAGCAGCGACACCACATGCTCATCGGTTGCGGTTGCCCCGACGCGCGAATCAACCACAAACAGCACCGCATCGCACAGCTCAATCGCGATTTCGGCCTGCTGCGCCACAGAACGGTCAATACCCTTGGCGTCAGGCTCCCACCCACCGGTGTCTACCAGGGTGAATTTGCGATCCAGCCAGCTAGCAGGGTAGCTGACGCGGTCACGGGTAACGCCGGGAACATCTTCAACAACGGCCTCGCGGCGCCCCAAAATCCGGTTCACCAGCGCTGATTTACCAACGTTCGGGCGACCCACAATCGCCACCACCGGCGGGTTCTCAAAATGCTCCGCAGCGGAATCAAAATCTGTAATATCCAGCAGCGCCAGATCTTCATCATCAAGTTCAAACCCCGCCAGGCTCTGCCGCAGCATTTCGGTGCGTTCCTCGTCAGAAACCGCTGCGTTTAACGCCTCAAAATCGATCTCTACGCCCTCAAGTTCGCTGCCATCAAAATCAGGGTCGCGCAAATCATACCCGAGCTCGGCCGGATCAAACTCTGCCGGCCCCTCACCAGCTGCACCAGCAGCTTCCTGATTCTCAAAACTCATCTTTCCTCGCTTCTTTCCTGCTCTAGTTTACCGCGGTTTGCTGCGAGATTGCAGCTATCACAGCGGCTACAGAGCCAGCAAAATCTAAATCAGTCGTGTCCACCAGCTGCACCCCCGGCGCGGGATCGAGAAAGTTCACCACCAGCAGGTCTTTCGCGTCACGGGCGGCGAGATCCGCCCGCACCTGCTCAAGACTTAACCCGGGCAGTTCACGCTGCCGCCTTGCGGCACGCACCTCAGCGCTGGCGGTAAGAATCAACCGCACATCGGCGTCCGGAAACACCACGGTTGTAATGTCGCGCCCCTCGATGACCACGCCTGGCAGCCCGCTAGTCGTCACACGCTCCCGGAAAATCTGGTTCAGTTGCTGGCGCACCGCGTGATGCTTTGAAACCCGAGACACCAGGGCAGAAATTTGCGGTTCGCGGATCGCCGCGGTCACATCGGCCCCAGCCGCAATCAGCGGCTCCCCCGAAGTCAAAGGTAGTCGCAACTCTAACTCGGCCAGTGTTTGCAAGGCACTTGCAGCGCTGTCAAGGTCGCGGCCCAGCTCACGCATCCGGTGCGCAAGCGCACGGTAAGCGGATCCAGTGTCCAAAATACCGTAGCCAACAGCCGCCGCCACCGCCTTCGCTACGCTTGATTTGCCGCTGCCCGCGGGGCCGTCAATCGCCACAATAATTGTCATACAATCCTCCAGCCACGCTTGCTCAACGCTGCGAGCGCCCGCTCCTCAGCCTCCGGCAACACGCTGATTTCAGCAAAGCCGATAGCAGCCCCCGGAGAGTGTTCCAGCCGAAAATCTTCCATGTTAATTTCAAGCTCGTCAAGATCACTGAAAAGCTGCGCTAGTTGGCCACGCTCATCGGCAATAATCACGTTGAGGGTTGCGAAAGAGCGGGAGCTGCCGTGTTTGCCAGGCACCCGCTCCAGCCCAGCGTTGCCGGCTGCCAGCAGCTGTGCGATTTTTGTGCGGCTGCCGTGAGCTGCGGGGTCTCGTAGTGCGGCTGCAAAATCCGCGATATCGGCGCCGAGCCGTTCTAATAGCTCAGCAACCGGTTCGCTGTTGGCGGTGAGAATCTGGATCCACAGTCGCGGGTCACTCGCGGCGATACGCGTTGTGTCACGTAGACCACCCCCGGCAAGCCCCAGGTAATCGCTTTTGACGCTGAGCAGCTGCGCCGCCAGCAGCGAAGCCACCACCTGCGGCAGGTGCGACACCGCCGCCACTGCACTGTCATGCTCGTCTGGCTGCCACTCCATCGGCACTGCGCCAACCTCTAACGCCACCGCTTCAACCAGCGCCAGCGCCAGCGCCGGGGTGTCTGCATCCCGGCAAATAACCCAGGGTCGACCCACGAAAAGGTCTGCGCGCGCCATAATCGTGCCGCCTTTTTCCCGCCCCGCCATAGGATGTGACCCCACGTAGCGAGTCAGGTCAATACCGCGCTGCTGCAACTGTTTCAACGGCTGCCACTTCACACTGGTAACATCCGTCACAATTGCCTGCGGAAACCGCACCAGCGCCGCGGCAATCACATCGGCGGCCTGATCAGGCGGGGTTGCCACAACCACCAAATCAGGTTGCTGCCCGGGTTGCAGCGCACTGCCGGCACCGTAGTCGATTGCGAGCGCCGCAGCCGCCTCTGAAATATCCTCAATAGTTACGGCGGTGCCTTTAGCACGCAGCGCCAAACCGATGCTGCTGCCGAGCAATCCTGCGCCGATGATATGTACGCTGCCGGTGACTCTGCTTGCTAGCTGGGCGTCACTCATTATTTCCCTCCGCGTTGCCGCTGTTGTGCACCATTTTGCTGCCCACCGCGCTTAATCACTTTACCGGCGCGTGGCTTGCTGCGGGCAACTCCGCGCATACCCTGCGCCCCGGCTCCGTCTCCTGGGCGTCCGGCAGTAATCTGCCGTTTTTTACCTCCCGGTTGTTTGCCGGTGGCCGCTGCCTGCGCCGCGGTTAGCAGTGCGCCACGTTCTGCCGTGGCTAGTTCTCTGATTTCCCCGGTGCGCAGCGTGCCAAGATGAAGCGGCCCGAACTGTTTGCGATGCAGCTCCAGCACGGGATGCCCCACCGCGGCAAGCATGCGCCGCACAATACGGTTGCGGCCGGAGTGCAGGGTTAGCTCCACCAGGGTTGAGCGCTCATTCGCGCCGCTTAACGCCTTGGCGTGATCCGCCTTAATAAAACCATCTTCGAGCTCAAAACCGGTCTTCAGTCGCTGTATCGTCGCGGGAGTCACCTTACCTCGCACCTGCGCTAAATAGGTTTTTGCCACCTCAAATTTTGGGTGCGCTAGTTTGTGTGCCAATTCCCCATCATTGGTGAGGATCAGCAAACCCGAGGTGTCATAGTCGAGCCGGCCGACATTGTAGACCCTTTCCGAAATCGCCGCGGTGAATTCCCTGAGGTCGCGGCGTCCTTTATCGTCGCTCATGCTGGAGACCACGCCAACGGGTTTATTGAAGATAAAGTAACGCTGGGTGACATCAAGCTGCACCACTACCCCATCGACGCGCACCTCGTCGGTACCAGGGGTAATTTTGGTGCCGAGCTCCCACACAACCTGCCCGTTAACTCGCACCCTGCCGCGGGTAATCAGAGTTTCGCAGGCACGCCGCGAGGCGACACCGGCGCTTGCGAGCGCTTTTTGTAACCGCACACCCTCAGCTGCGGAACTGTCTGCGGCGGTTGCAGCACCGGTGCCGGCGGCGGTAACGGCATGATTAGCGGCACCGGCGCGCTGTTTGGCGCCGCTGCGCGCCCCAACCCAGTCATCAGGCAGCGCGATAGCGTCCAAATCCGCGGCGCTAAATTCGGTGATTTTAGTTTTTTTCATTTTCAAATCCTTCGGCGCCGTCCTCCAAAAGCGGCGCAATCGGCGGCAGTTGCGCAATACTCGTCAGCCCCAAATGCTCCAGCAACTCCGGGGTTGTGCCGTACAGCACGGCACCTGTTTCTGGGTCGTGATCCACCTCAGTGATCAGTCCGCGAGCCACCAGGGTGCGCACCACAGAATCGACATTAACAGCGCGGATCGCGGCAATTGAGGAACGACTAATCGGCTGCTTGTAGGCGACAACCGCGAGGGTTTCCAACGCAGCCTGACTGAGCCGCGCCGTCTGCTGCTGCGTTACCAGGTCTGCGACTAGTGGATCCAGAATTTCACGCACATAAAACCGGTAGCCACCCGCGATATGCCGCAGTTCAAAACCGCGCTGGGGTGATCCACCAACCCCATCATAGTCGCGCTGCAACTGCTGTAACGCGGCCTCCACTTTTTTAATCGGATACCCGGTGGCGACTGCCAGCTCAGCGGTCGTAAGCGGCTGCACAGCGGCAATTAGGTGCCCCTCCAGCTGTTGCCGCAGCGGAATCTCTTGTCGCAATGCTTCGAGCTCAGCGAGCGGTAATTGCTGTATTTGGGCGGCGGTTTCACTGTTCATAGTCGCTCCCCAGCGTATCAAGTTCGGTGTCCTGCCAGTTGCTGCTGACCCACCGCAAACTAAAATCTCCCAGCGGAGCTTCCTGCTCAAAACTCACCGCACCTCGGCGATACAGCTCCAGCACCGCGAGAAAACGTGCAACCACCACGCCTTTCTCCGTGACCTCCGCAATCAAATCGCGGAAGGTCAGCTGTGTTTTACGGCGTAGCAACGCAACTACGATTGCGGCCTGTTCACGGATCGACACCGTAGGTGCGTGAAGGTGCCCGAGACCCACCGCGGCGATCTGTTTTGGGGTCAACGCAGCGGCTGCCAACAACGCGAAATCTGCGGGGCTGGTGTGCCACCGCAGGGTCGGGGCGCTGCTCACGAATTTTGGATCAAGTGGCACAGCGCGGGGTATGCGGAATTGTTCGGCGCTGAGCCGTTCCTGAAACCAGGCGCTGGCCTGTTTGAAGGCGCGATACTGCAGCAGCCGCGCAAACAGCAAATCACGGGCTTCAAGCAGCGCGATATCTTCAGCGTCAACCGCTTGCGATTGCGGCAACAGGCTGGCAATTTTCATGTCTAGCAGGGTTGCCGCAACCACCAGAAATTCACTGACACGGTTCATCCCGGCGGTGCCGGTGAGCTCGCGCACATACCCGATAAACTCGTCGGTTACCCGGCTCAGCGCCACCTCGGTAATGTCCAGTTCGTGTTTACCGATGAGGTTGAGCAGCAGGTCAAAGGGGCCATCGAACACTTCCAGACTGACGTGGAAGCCTTCTAGGTGCTGCTGTTCTGGCGCTGCTGCGGTGGCAGTCATACTCCACCTACACGATAATTTCGCGTGCTACGAGCTCCCGCGCAAGTCGCAGATACGCTTCTGAGGCTGCGTTGCTCGGCGCGTAATCAAGCACCGGCTGCGCTGCCACTGAGGCGTCAGGGATGCGCACGGTGCGCCCAATCACGGTGTCGAAAACTTTATTACCGAAGGTGTCTACCAGGCGCTCCATCACCTCGCGCGCGTGCAGGGTGCGGCTGTCGTACATAGTTGCCAGGATACCGTCGAGGTTGAGTGCCGGGTTTAGCCGATCTTTCACCTTCTCAATGGTGTCAATCAGCAGCGCCACACCGCGCAGCGCGAAGTACTCGCATGCCAGCGGAATCAAAACCCCGTGGCTGGCGGTGAGAGCGTTTACTGCAAGCAGCCCAAGAGATGGCTGGCAGTCAATCAAAATCACGTCGTACTCTGCGGCAACCTTGCGCAGCACCCCGGCAAGAATTTGCTCCCGCGCAACCTCGTGAATCAGGTGCACCTCGGCGGCCGAGAGGTCGATGTTGGCGGGAATCACGTCAAGGCCAGGGACGCTAGTGTGCTGGATTGCCTGGTGCGGATCTTTCACACTGCCGAGCATCAAATCGTAAATGGTGGGAACATCGTGCGCAGGCACCCCGAGACCCGCGGAGAGCGCCCCCTGCGGGTCGAAGTCTACCGCGAGCACTTTGCGACCGTAACGAGCCAGCGCAGCACCGAGGTTAATGGTGGTGGTGGTTTTACCAACCCCGCCTTTTTGGTTGCACAGCGAAATAATGCGTGCCGGGCCATGTGAGCTGAGCTTTGCCGGCGGCGCGAAAAACTTCTCTTTGCGACCTGCCAGCCCAAGTTCCTGTTGCGCCACCGCTGCTCCTTCGAAAATAATCTGATTGAAAAAATAATCTGATTCTTCTTAATCATACCGAGCTTTTGCCCGGGTTGCGCAGGGTAAAGTAGCTGACGTGAGCATTAGCACCGCACCGCATCCGCAGCCCCCCAGCGCCACCAACCGCTGGCTTGCAGTCGCTGCGATTACCGCGGCGCTCACGGTTTTGACGCTGCTAACCACGCTGCTGCCACAGGATTTAGTGCCGTGGCAGGCGCGCGACGCGGGCACCCTGGCGCTCGGGGTTTTCATTGAGTCTTTCCCGTTTGTGGTGCTCGGCACCGTGGTCGCGGTTGCGGTGCAGTTCTGGGTACCGCAGCATTTACTGTTGCGGATCCTGCCACGCAGTGCTGTGCTGCGCCGCTGTGCGCTATCCCTGCTGGGGTTTTTGCTACCGGTGTGCGAGTGCGGTAATGTGCCGTTGGCTCGTGGTTTGCTGCGGCGGGGGTTTGCCCCAGCTGAGGCAATCACTTTCGTGCTGGCAGCGCCGCTTTTGAACCCGGTGACTATCATCACCACCTACCAGGCTTTCGGTTTTCAAGACGGAATCTTGATAGCGCGCATTGTGGGTGGTTTTGCGGTTGCGAACTTCATCGGTTGGTTGTTTTCCCGACTGCCACAGCATGCCCCGGTCTTAGCTGCCCAGCTGCAAAACGCACTCGCACATGAGCACGGCGATGCCTGCAACAGCACCGCAAACAGCACCGCCTGCTGTAGCAATAATGCCCACAAAACTTCCCCCACAGGCACTGGTACCGCCACCGCCGACAGCACCGCCACACGGCCACCCCTCCGACCCGGAAACCGCAGCAAACTGCAAGACGTGAGCGCCGCGTTCACCGCCGAGCTATTACTGCTGATGCCCGCTCTCGCTCTCGGGTCGCTGCTGGCCGGGCTGATCCAAACCGCCACCCCGCGGGAGCTGTTTTACGCGCTCGGCACGCACCCGCTCTACAGCGTGCTCGTGCTGCTCGTGCTGGCGGCGATTGTGTCAATCTGTTCCACAGTTGACGCATTCTTCATGCTCAGCTTTAGCAGCGTTTTCACCCCCGGGGCAATCGCTACCTTCTTAGTTTTCGGAGCCCTGATAGACATTAAAATGCTGCTGCTTTTGCGCACCACATTCACCGGGCGCGCGCTAGCGCTTATCACCATAGCTGCAGCGCTGTGCTGCATCGCCCTGGGGTTAGGGGTGAATCTCCTTGTCTAACCGAGAAAACCCACTCTGGCGCGGCATTCGCGCGGTACCGCTGTTGCTTGCGCTCGGCGCTATCGTGCTCAGCCTGGTGCTGATAATCACCGGCAAACTCCCGCTTTACGTCAATCCGCGCTACACCGTTTTCACCGCGGTTATGGCGGCACTGGCACTGACGTTAATTTTTATCAGCGCTAATAAACCCGTAACCTCGCAGCACACCCACCCAGTGCCCAAAAGCCAAACTGTGTTGCAGAGTGTTGCTGCGCTGCTGCTGGTGCCGTTAGCGCTGCTCCCCCACACCCCGCTATCTGCGGAGCGAGCCGGAGCCACAATCGCCACCACCCAACCGACCATCACGGCGGCAGCCCCGGAAAGCTCCGCTGTCGCAGCAGCCCAGCAGTCACAAGACTTCAACGCTTGGGCGCAGCTGCTCGCAGCTGGATCCACCGCCAATGACCTGGCAGGCAACACAGTTCACGCCACCGGTTTCATCACCGCCACTGACAGCCCCGACGTGCTGCTGCTGAGCCGCTACAGCGTCACCTGCTGTATTGTCGATGCGCAGCCAATCACGATTCCGGTGTATTTCCCGGGCTGGCAGCAAAGCCAGCAGCCCGGGCAGTGGCTTGAAATCACCGGGTTTTTCATCGCTAACCCTGACCCCAGTGGCGCACACCGCACCCTGCTGAGTGTGCAGCACAGCACCCCGCTTGCGCCCCCGGCAAACCCTTATCTTGACGGCACAGGTGGTGGCTAATGGCAGAACTGAAACCACAAAGCTACCGCGCCATCAGCAGCAGTCTAGTGCTGTTGCTGCTCACGGTGCTCGCGCTCGCGGGTTACACCCTGGGGCGCGGGCCGCAGCTGCAAAATGTGACATACAATTCTGCGCAGCTCACAAGCATGCCAGGGCAACAGGCTGCGTTGCAGTTTAATGAACCACTGCGCGAGATAACCGAGCTCGCAATGACTCCTAAGGCACAGTTTGAGACGGAGATTCTGGGCTCGCAACTGCGGCTCACTTTCGCTCAGCCACTGCTCGCGGCTACCACGTATCAGCTACGGGTCACCGCGGTGTCGCAGAGCACCGGCAGGGCACACACCGTGACCACTGCGCTCCCCACGGATGCGTTGCAGGTGTTTGGGCTCGGCTCCAGTGCTCCCGGGCAGGACTCGCTGACGCTGCATACGGTCGGCGCTGATCCACACCCGCAAAATCCGGCGGCGGTTTTCAACGCCGCGCACATCACCGAGTTTGCGGTCTCCAGCAACTGGATTGCCGCGCTACAGCCTGGCGATAATTTCGAGCAGCTTCTAACTGTGTTGCGGCTTGATGGAACAGGCTTCACCGAACTGCCGCAGCCAGCCACAGCAGCGCCCCGGATGCCACAGTTTTCGGCAGACGGCTCCCTTTTAGGCATCAAATTTTTTAACGGCACAGCAGATAATCTGTGGCTTTACACCCTTAATAATTTGAGTCGTACTGCGGTGCGCCCGGTCACTGATGCCGGGGGCGTGGAGCTGGAGGTTGCCGAATGGTGGTTCGAGCCAGGCACCAGCACAGTGTTACTGCGCACGCCCGAGGGCGTGGTGTATCGTGCACCCTTCGGCGCCCCCGCAACCCCGGCTACCGCCGCAGACAGCGCTTCGCATAACTCCTTAGCTGCCACTGCATGGGACGCCTCCGCCACAGACACATTCCTTAATGGCACCGCGGATTTAGGTGGCGGATCAGCCTCCCCCGCGCACCGCACTCTGGCCTCGGGTGACACCCTCGCCGTAGCTGCCGACGGCACCAGTCTGCTGCTCACGAGCGCCGGCAACTCCAGCACCGTTTTCAACACGGCTGCCGCTTCGTCACGGATAACCGGCTTCTGCCTCAGCCCAAACCAGCAGTATGCGGCGGTTTTGATTTCCCCCGCAGGCGGCACCGCACAGGCGCAACTGATAGAGCTGCCAAGCGGTAAGGTTGCCGCAAGTTTCCTAGCGCGTACCGTGTCGTGGTGCAATAATTAGCTGCGCACAACTGTTAGCTCAGCGTTTACACCGCCGGTGGTAGTTTCGCGCGCGGGTGCGAGGTGAAGTAGCTCTCCCGCAACACATCTGCCGTCACATGCGTGTAAATTTGGGTTGTGGCGATTGAGGAGTGTCCGAGCAGCTCCTGCACGGTCCGTACATCTGCGCCTCCGGCGAGCAGGTGTGTTGCAAAGGAGTGGCGCAGCGAGTGCGGCGAAACCGCGGTTGTCAGCTGTGCCCGGGCAGCGGCCTGCTGTAACACCAGCCACGCCATTTGACGGCTCATCCGACCCCCGCGTGGCCCCAAGAACAGCGCTGCGCCATCCTGACGGGAACGGGCTGCGAACCCGGGGCGGGCGCGTACCAGGTAGGCGTTTAGCGCGGCTCCCGCGAAACTGCCGTAAGGCACCAGTCGCTGTTTATCGCCTTTACCACGCACTCGGATAAATCCCCCAGTGGTCAAGTCGCTGCCCTCGATTGCGGCGTAAATGTCGTCAAGGTCCAATCCGACAGCCTCCGAAACCCGCATCCCGCTGGCGTAAAGCAGTTCCAGCAGCGCCCTATCACGCAGCTGCACCGGTGTTGCCGCTGCATCAAGCTGCCCCGCAGCAGCCAGCAGCTGCTCAACCTCGGCTACCGTGAGGGTGTGCGGCAGGGGCTTCGCCGGTTTTGGGGTGCGTAGCGCCGCCGCCGGAAAATCTGCGGTGATGCCCTCTTCGTAAAGATAACGGTGCAGGCTTCGCACGGTCGAGATTCTACGGGTCACGGTTGCTTTGCTGGCGCCGCTGGCGGCAACCGCGGTCACAAAATCGCTCAACTGCTTTTTGCTCACTTGATTGAGATCTGTGACTTGGTTAGCTGCTAACCAGTGGGTGTAAGCGGTTAAATCCTGATTATAGGCACGCTGGGTGTTATCGCTGATGCCCCGCTCCAACAGCAAATACTGCTGAAACTGTTTTACTGCTTGAGCGGGTGCCACAGCCATATTTTGCTCCTATCGTGAATCCTGGTGTGGCACCCACACCTGTTTCACAATCATCAGGATGCTAGCGGTCACCGGGATCGCAATCAGCGCGCCCATCAATCCGAGCAGCACACCGCCCGTCAAAGCACCGATAACCACAAAGGCTCCCGGCACGCTCACCGCCCGATTCATCACTCGCGGTGTCAGCACATATGCCTCTAGTTGCATATAAATCAGATAGTAGATACCGATGGCGAGCGCAGTGCCCGGTGATTCGAAAAGTGCCACAGTTGTCACCAGCACAGTTGCGCCTAGCGCACCTACCAGCGGAATCAGCGCGAGCATAAACACCACCGTCGCCAGCACCGGCGCGAACGGCACACCGATAATAGACATCGCGATAAACCCTAACACCGCGTTAGTGAGAGCAATAATCACCTGCCCGGTGATGTACCCGCCGACAGAATCAGCAACCTGCTCGGTAATGTCAATCACTCGAGCTCGCTTGCTCAGCGGGGTCAGGGAGTAGAAGCCGCGTTTCATAGAGCGTAGCGAGGCCAGGAAGTAGAGGCTCAAAATCAGGACGATGATAGCCGCGGTCACCCCGTTTGCGATGGTTCCGGCAATTTGCAGCACTCCACCTGCCACGGAGAACCAGTTTTTCTGGTCATTAATGACATCCCGCGCTTTTTCAAGCATCACTTCAAAATCAACGTAGTATGCAAACCGTTGCTTAAGATCAATAAACCACTCTTCCGTTGCCAGCTGTTCCAGCTGCGCGGGGGCGGTTTGCACAAGAAGTGAAACTTGCTGCACAATTGTCGGGATAATAATGCTAAGCACAATCGCCACGACTAGGAAGAAACTAAAGAACACTACGGCAATCGCCCAGGGCCGCTTCACCCCACGGTTTTCCAGGCGCCGCACCAGCGGATCCAACCCCAATGCAACAAACAGTGCGCCGCAAATGTACAGCAGCACGGTGCTTGCCTGGCTCACCAACAGCCCACACAGCAACGCGAAGAGCACTCCAGCTGTCGCCACAAACCCAAATTGGAAGGGACGGTTCAAAAGCACCCGTACGTTACCGTCGCCGTGCTCAGCAACCTGTTCGGCATGCGCTTCAGCGGCTTCCCGGGCGTGATTGTAGATCGCCAAAGTTTCTTTATCGAGCCGTTGCTTATCAACGCGCTTCACTTCGGGATGATCATCTAGCTGCTGTGGATCAATCACCCGCAGTGAACCGGTCACCGGCTTTAATGCTTTAGCCAGTCTGGTGATGTTCTTTTTCATGTATAGCCTTCCTGCTGCCCCATGGCGATCAGCTCTGCCGCGTGCGTCAAAGCACTCTCTGAATCTGTTAATCCTGATAATAGCCGTGCTATCTCCTGCAGTCTGGTATCGCCTGCTAACTGCACGCAGCTGGATCTAGTGAATCCGCCGCTGCTGTCTTTTAACACTCGCAAGTGATTACCTGCAAAAGCGGCAACCTGGGCAAGGTGGGTGACGACAATCACCTGAGAGCTCCGTGCCAGGCGGGCCAGGCGTTTGCCAACCTCGATAGCCGCTGCACCACCAATTCCGGCGTCAATTTCATCAAACACGAAGGTCGGGACCGGGCTGACCTGCGCTAGCACCACCTCCAGCGCCAGCATGATGCGTGACAGCTCGCCGCCGCTGGCTGCTTTAGCTAGCGGCCGCGGGGTCGCCTGTGGATGCGGCTGCAGCAGGAACAATACCTCATCAGCTCCGTGCTGAGTTGCGGGCGCTGGAATTACTTCGATAACCAGAGAACTGTCGGCGAGCGCCAGTTGCTGCATCTCGGTGGTGACCGCGGCGCTGAGCGCTGCCGCCGCTGTTTGGCGCAGCTCTCGCAGCTGCATCGCAGCCGCTTCCTGTGCGGCAGTTGTGACGGCGAGCTGTTCGGTTAGTTCTTGCAGTCGGCTGTCGTCAGAATCTAAGGTCAGCAGTTTATCGCTGGCGGTTGCAAGGTGCTGCAGCACGTCGCTGAGTTCGGGACCGTACTTGCGTTCCAGCTCTATCAATGCGGCGTATCGCTCTTGCGCGGTAGTGAGCTCTGCGGTAACGTTTTCGGTCAGTTCTTCACTGTGGCTAAGCAGCTCTCCGGTGGCGTTCTGCACCAGCGCTGCTGCTTCTTCAAGCGTTGCCGCTGTTGCTGTGAGCTGAGGCTCATAGGCGGCGGCGTCCAGCACTGCGCTGCGGGCTCTCGCCAGCAGCGTCTGTGTGTCAGCTTGTATTTGCTCGCCGCCGTCTGCGCCGCTGAGCGCGTGCAGTGCGGTGTGCAGCGCATACTGCAGCTCTTCGGCGTTATTAAGCTTGTCAATGTGCTGCTGCAGTTGCTGTTTTTCATCGGGCTGTGGATCCACTGCCAGAATCTCTGCAGTTTCGGCCTGCAGCTGCTCCGTTAAGCGTCGCCTCTGCTGCCAGTTTTCGGTAATTTCTTGATGTTCAAGCTGCAGCTGCTGCACGGTTACATAGAGCTCTTGATAGGTTTGCAGGGCCGCCGCCAATTCTGCTCCGCCGAAACGGTCGAGGGTCTCGCGCTGCTGTGCCTGCGATTTTAGCCGCAACTGGTCGGCTTGCCCGTGCACGCAGAAGAGTTTTTCAGATAGCTGCTGTAGCACTGCGCTGGGGGCTCGCACCCCGCCGACGCTGGCACGGCTATTACCGGCGGCAGCTACGGTGCGTGCCAGCAACAATTCCCCGTCTTCAAGCGCTCCGCCGCAGTCTGTCACAATTTCGGTGACCGCTGCGGCTGCAGCCCCAGCCGGTGGCAGCTGAATCGCCCCTGCGACCCTTGCCTGCGCGGTACCGTCACGCACCAAACCGGAGTCGCTGCGCTGCCCCATAAGCAGCCCCAGCGCTGTCACAACCATAGTTTTGCCCGCGCCGGTTTCACCGGTGATTGCGGTGAATCCCGGCCCCAGCGGCACCACAGCGTCGGCGATTACGCCGAGATCTTTAATGCGTAACTCATCGATCATGCCGCATCGCCTCCCGCCATCCAGTTACCGGAAGATTAAATTTATTGACCAAGCGGTCGGTGAAGATGCCCTCGTGCAACCGCGCCAAACGCAGTTTTTCAGCGCTCTGCTGCACCACAACCCTCTGCCCTGGCTGTACAGTAAATTTTCTTCTGCCGTCGCACCACAGCGCCGCGTCGCTGCTGTTGGCGGTCACGAGCCGGGTTTCTACCACCTGCTGCGGCCCCAGCACCAGCGGGCGGTTAAATAGCGCGTGCGCGGCAAGTGGTACCACGAGGGTAGCGGCAACGCCGGGCCACAGCACCGGTCCTCCCGCAGAAAATGCGTATGCGGTGGATCCGGTAGCCGTCGCTATCACCACCCCGTCGCACCCGAAACCGGTGAGTGGCCGCCCGTCAACGCCCAACGCAACCTCAATCATACGATTGGTTTTTTCGACGGTTGCCTCGTTTACCGCGAAAGTTTCAGTGACCAGTTTGTCGCCGTCAAACACCTGCACCGCGAGGGTGCTGCGCTCTTCCACCACAAAGTTGCCCGCTAAAACCTGCGTCAAGGCAGCGGTCAGCTCCTGGTGTTCGAGCTCGGCAAGAAAACCTACGTGCCCCAGATTCACACCCACGATTGCACACTCAGAACCGTGCACCAGCTCTGCCGCGCGCAGAATTGTGCCGTCGCCGCCGAGCACCAGCGCGATGTCGATTTGTGCGAGGGCTATATCTTTGCCGAGGGTTTTAACGCTGTTAGCCGGCAGATACGCGGCGAAGGCTTTTTGGTCTGCTGCGGCCATCACCACGGTTACCCCGGCGGCGTCACAAGTGGCGACAGTCAGCTGGGTTGCTTTGATTGCTTCTGTTCTGGCGGTGTGAGATACCACCAGGATGTGTTTCGGCCCCACTATTCCTCCTCCGCCAGCACAAGTGTGTCGAGCTGTTGATACCATTTTGCCGGATGTGGCTGAGCGCTGTGGCGCCAATATCCCAGATATTCGCGGTTCCCATTGGTGCCCTGCAGCGGGCTGGGCGCCACCCCAAGGGTGTCAAAGCCCGCCGCCGCGGCGTACTCTAACACCTGTTTGATTGCGCTGAGGCGCTTTTGTGGATCGGTCACGATGCCCTGTGACACTGCCCCGGCTCCCACCTCAAACTGCGGTTTAATGAGCAGGCTAACGACTGCCTCAGGTGCCGCCGTTGCCGCGATAGCCGGGAAAATATGCTGCAGCGAAATGAAGGAAAGATCACCCACAACTAAGGTCGGGCGAGCGATGATACCGGTTAGTTCTTGCAACTTTGCCGCGTCTAGGTAGCGGGCGTTAAACCCTTCGATAACCGCGACTCGGCGATCACTGCGCAGCTGCGGAGCCAGCTGGTTATGCCCGACATCTAATGCCGCAACCTGTGTTGCACCATGCTCCAGCAACACCTGCGTAAACCCTCCTGTGGAGGCCCCCAAATCAAGGGCGTAAGCGCCCGCTGGGGAGAGCTCAAAGCTCTGCAGCGCCGCGAGCAGTTTATATGCACCGCGGCTAACGTATTTTTCTGTAGCTGTGAGATTTAGTATGTCTTGCGGAGTTATTTTCCGGCTCGCTTTAAGCTCAACCGAGCCGTTAACCAGCACTTGTCCAGCAGCTATTTGCCGCTGTGCTAAGTTTCTACTGCGCGCCAACCCCTGAGCCACAAGCGCTGAATCCAATCGCATTTTTATAAACCCTGATCACTGTGTTGCAGGTGGGCCAGTAGCTCATCGTGAGCCATAGTGTAAATCTCAGGCTTTGCTGTTAACTCTGCTTGCTCTAACTGCGTTGTGAGCTGCTGCAAGGTTTGTTGCAGCGCTGCCTGCTGCTCTGCAAGGTGTGCGGCTTCTGCCCCTTTTTTATGGCGTGCGACAGTTGCCAGGCTAATCGTTTGCCGCGCTGCGGCATGCGATGCCGGGGTACGCTCACCTGCTTCTTTCTCCACGAAGTAATTTTAACAATCGCCGCCCTTAAATGCTGCCCATGTCCCCTAACCAGCGTAGTTTTCCTCAAGTCTTCCACAATTTGGGACACAAATCCTAAAAATCCGGTCTGTGACAACTAATCTGCGGAGTCGCATTGCTGGGAGTTTGCCCAAAAGTGCTACACTAGGGTGTAACTGGCGTTTTCTCACCGAGAATGGAGATTTTTGTGAGCGCTGCAAAGCACAACGATGAACTATTCGCACAGGCTTCACGTCCTGCTGCTTCATTTGGCACCATCTTGCTGTTCCTGATTACTTTCGCAATGCTGGTTGGTGGCTTCTACCTCTTCGGTATCTCTTTTGAGTACGGTGAGAGCATGACCAGCATCTGGCTGTTCACCGCTGGTCTGCTGCTTGACTCGCTCGCGTTCTGGCTCGCCTTCGGCGTGATTCCAAGGCGCGAAAAAATGGAGATTGACGACAAGCAGTAACCTGCAAAACGTGAAACTGCCTCTGCGATTCTCACAGAGGCAGTTTTTATTTGTATCAGCCCGGGTCAGCCCAAAGCAGTTAAGCGCCAAAGTGCGATAAAACTCTGTTTAATACGTAAAAACAGACCAAGACGAGTATCACGAACTGCGGTTCATCATTTGCTGCAACTGGCTCCTACTGCCAGTGGTCGCGCACCAAAATCTCAGGCACCTGTAACCCGTAAATTGCCAGACCCGAACGGTAAATCGCGGCACAAGCAGCTCGCAGCAGGTTTAGCGGGTCCTCTCCCTCGCGCAAAATTTGCACCTTATGCCCTTCCATTCGCACTTTTGCACCACCAACTTTACAGCTGCCATCACGTGCAACCTTAGTTTCTGGGTAGGGCTGCTGCAGCCCGCGCAAATCAGCCACGATATAATCCGGCTGCATATCCGCCGCGGCCGCCAATAGCTGTTTGGGGCGATCCACCCCCGTTAACACGTGCAGGGTTTTGATGCCTGCCTTTTTGCCACCTTTGATATCGGTGTCGAGACGGTCGCCAATCATCAACGCCTGCGTGGTGCCGTAGCGCGAAAACGCGGTCTCAAACATCGCGGTCTCCGGTTTACCTGCGAACTCGGGCAGGCGCTGCACGGCGTTGTGCACCGCCGAAACCAGCGAGCCGTTACCCGGTGCGATACCGCGCGCCAGCGGAATTGTCCAGTCGGTGTTGGTTGCAATCCAGCGGATCGCGCTGCCGTCAGCTTTTTCCGCCAGGGCAAAAGCGGCCTCCGCGAGCTCGCTCCACCCCACCTCCGGCGCGAATCCCTGCACCACAACGTCAGGGTTGTCATCGGCGCTACGGGTGACGCGATAGCCAGCTTTCTTGAGTTCATGAGTGATTCCCTCACCGCCTACCACAAAAACCAAAGCTCCGGGAGCTACGTCTCGCTGCAGCAACGTCACCGCGGCCTGCGGACTGGTTACCACGTCTGTTGCGGCAACGTTGAGACCGTAGCCGCTGAGCTGCTCCGCCACGGCGGCGTCGGTGCGCGAGGCGTTATTGGTAAGATAAGCCAACGGCATGGTCGCAGCTGCTGCGTTGAGACTGCTCACCGCGTGTGGGATTTCTTGCGCGCCGCGGTAAACCACTCCGTCAAGGTCTGCGAGCAGCAGCTCGACACCGGTGAGCGGAGTTGCTTCGGCACTCTTAAACAACGCCATTACGCATCCTCACCGTCAGTGCCTGGTGCGCTCTCGGCTGCGGCTGTGGTATCTACTGCAGCGCTATCAGTATCATCCCCTGCGGTGGTTACCGTCTGCGGCGCCATGTTTTCCAGAGCGATGCCTCGCTCTGCCAACTCAGCATCGCTCGCCATCGCGTCAGTGACCAGCAGTTCGTCGCCGCCAACACTGTCTAGCAGGGCTGCTTCTGCGCGATCCGCCAAATTCTCCCACTCTGTGGCCGCCGCATCACCGAGTTCTTCGAGCACAGCGGCATAAGCACGAAACAGCTCCGGACTGAAGGGGTACGCCTTGCGCGGATCAAGCTGCGGAATTTCGAGCTCTGCCCGCGCCTGCACCGGCTGTCCCATATCAAGGCGCGCACCAGAAACCGCAATCGCTAAGTGCACCCGCGCCTCGTGCGGAATGTCTGCCGGATCAACCTGAGCAGCAAGCTCCAGACCCTTTTCAGGGCGTCCCAGCCCACGCTCGCAGTCAACCATGAAAGCAATGTGGTCGTCGCGCCCAGTCAGCCGCCGCCAGGTGCGGTATTCTCGCAGCGCCATCGCGAAGTCGCCAAGTGCGTAAGCAGTGATGGCGAGGGTTTCACGCGCCACCGGAATCCGCCCAGCGCGGCGCGAGGCACTAATTGCGTGCTGATGCGCTAATTCAGGATCAATGTGGATCAGCTCACGCACCATCACTAGGTGTCGTGCAACACGGTCAGCGTTGTCTTTTTCAAGGGTCTTCAGCTCGTTGCGGGCGCTCGGCTGGAGCTGGTTCGCCAGCACCTCGTCAGGAATCTCCGGGTCAATGTGCGCGGCACGCACCGGACGCAACTCGTGCGCAATACGCTCCGCCTCGGAAAAGGTGCGTTCGCGACCGCCACGATCAGAGCGGCCCGCGCCGCGAGTACCGCCACGGCCAAAGTCACGGTCTTGCGCGCGTCCACCACGCCGCTCAAAACGATCACCACGGTTAAACTCGCGCTGCGAATCCCGGCTGCCGTCGCGCTTGAAATCACGGTTGCCGTCACGTTTGAACTCGCGGTTATCATCGCGCTTGAAGTCACCGCTACCGCGCCGGAAATTCCGGTTGTCATCGCGCCGCTCATCACGCCGGAAATCCCGCTTGCCATCACGGCGAAAATCCCGCCGGTCATCATTCAACTGCGCGTCACGCCCCCGATTCTCGCGCCAATCACCGCCGGCGCGATCGTGGCGAGCGCGATCACTCTGCTGCCACTGTTCCCTGCGGCCACCGCGATTTTCCGCGGCACCGCGCTGCTCGCGCCAGTCGCGGCGCTGCCCACCCTCACGGTTATCACGCCGCCACTTGTCACCATCACGACGCGGACCTGAGTCGCGCTTAAAATCTTCCCCGCGGCGTGGCGCACCAGCTGCACGGTCACGCTTTACATACCGCTCTGCGCCGCCGCCACGACCACCACGGAAGCTGTCACCGCGCGTGCCACGGGACCCCTCGCTCCGCTCACCACGCGCACCGCGGAACCCGTCACGACCACTGCGGAACCCGTCCTGCTGTGCACGCCCAAACTCCCGTCGCTGCTCACCGCCGCCACGCTCCCGCCGAGGTTGCCACTGCTTATCCGAGCGCCGCTGCCCTTGCTCCGCGCCACGTGCAGCCCCGTACTGTTTCTTGTCGCGCCCGCCACGGTCACTAAAATTACGCTCTTTCACCGTTCAACCCCTGTTATGTTTTTGGTCTGTTCAGACACTTCCTTCTATTCTCCCACATCTTCAGGCTTCGCCGCAGCACAGTAAACTGCATATGTGGTTAATACTTCTCCCTCTCCGATGCTAATTGGACACCGCGGCGCCTGCGGCTGGCGCCCGGAACACTCCACTGGTGCCTACCGTCTGGCTTTTGCACAGGGTGTAGACGCGGTGGAGCCCGACATTGTTGTCAGCCGTGACGGCGTGCTCGTGGTGCGTCACGAGTGCGAGATTGGATCCACAACCGATATCGCCCAGCGACCCGAATTTGCCAGCTACCGCACCACCAAAACCATCGACGGCGAAACTCTCACCGGGTGGTTTGCGGAGGATCTGACCTGGGAGCAACTGAGCCAGCTGCGCTGTATCGAGCGACTACCGCACATCCGCACCGCAAACACTGCTTACGACGGCATCGAACCGCTGTTAAGGCTAAGCGATTTATTACAGCTGACCGCGGCCGAGAGCGCAAAACACGGCACCGAGTTCAATCTGGTAATTGAGCTAAAGCACGTCTCCTACCTCGCAAGTCAGGGCTATGATTTGCCACGCTTGCTCTGTGACGAGCTGCTCGAGGGCGGCTGGCACTTAACACCGGAGCGCGTGATTATTGAGTGCTTTGAACTCACCGCGTTGCAGGCGCTAAAACGCATGGGCGCGCCGTATCAGCTGATTTTCTTGCTTGAGCACGAGGGGCACCCTGCAGACGATGCGAGCCACAGCTACACCTGGTACCGGTCTGACGCGGGGCTCGCTTATCTGCGGCACAATGTTGCGGGCATCAGC
This sequence comes from Canibacter oris, assembly GCF_014197205.1. GTDB lineage: Bacteria > Actinomycetota > Actinomycetes > Actinomycetales > Microbacteriaceae > Canibacter > Canibacter oris. The sequence continues at coordinate 60,486 of NZ_JACIFD010000002.1, read as the reverse complement.
GTCGATAAGCAAACCCTGCTGCAGTCGCAACAGTCTGCTACCACCGCCGGAGCTGTGTCACCGGCCAAAGCAGCGCCGCACCAAGCTGCGCTTGCCAACCTTGCCAAGACGCACGGCCTGCAGCTCTACACCTGGACACTGCGCCCCGAAAACGAATTTCTGGAGCCTCTGAATCGCAGCTCCGAGCCCGCCGCAGCCTTCGGCAACTGGCAGCAGGAATGGCGCGATGTGCTAGCTACCGGAGTTGATGCGGTGTTTGTGGATCACCCCGCACTGTTTCGCGAAATGCTGTCAGAGGCTATCTAGGAGTTAGCGCTGCGGCGGTTACGTAGAGCTGCGTCGAGGTCTACGGCGGTAACCTGCAGGTCTTGCAGATCTCCCATACGCCGCAATCTTGTCACCAGCTGCTGCCGTTCTAGCTGCTCCGGAGTCAATACGGCTTTCTCGGCGCGCTGCGGAGAAGCTGCGGTCCATTCCGCACCGCGCTGGCTGTTGCTTTCTGGCCGCGGCACGGCGACCGGCTGCCGCACTGGCTGTAACGCTAACTGTGGCGTAGGCTGCGGCACAGTCCGCGGCACTTGCTGCTCTACCGCCACTGGCTGCGGCGCAGACTGCGGCACAGAGTCTGGCTGCTTCACGGCAGCACGACGCAACAAAATTGATTGGGTTTGATTCTCTAAGGTGAGACCCTCCCCAGTAGCCACGGCCTGCTGCTGCGCTGCGGTGCTCTGTCGCACCTGCGCCAGCAACTTTCGGCGGGCCTGCCGCTCGGCATTAGCGCGGCGCTGCGCCGCTACTTGGGCGGCGTGATCCACCACCGCAGCTTGCTTTGGCTGTTCCTGTGTCTGCTGTGATACAGCCGCGGAAACGGGTTGCTTTTGGCGGCGCTGCTGCGCTTTGCGCTGCACTGCTACTCGCTGTTGTTGCAGCAGTTCTCGCGCATGCTGGTTACGCCCCGGAGCGCACAGCAACAACCCGGCAGCGGCGCTAAACATGGTCGTAAGAGCAGCAAAAAACAGTGTGGTCTGTCCGGTCGCAATTGCATAGCCACCACTCACGGTAACCGCAACCACCGCTAGCACGGTAATCACAGCTAACACCCTGCGCAGCCTTTGCATCGCCGGGCTCACAAGTTTCGCAGCGCGCATTTGCGCCCGCGCGAGCTTCGCAGCCTGCTTCGCTGCGAGTTTGGCAAGCTCTCGCTCAGCCCGGGCGTGCGCCAGCTGCGCTTCACGCTGCGCTGCTTCCCGCTGTAGCTTTAGCTCCTGCAGTTTTTCGCGATTCAGAGCTTCCCTGGCGCTGTAAATCAAACGATCAGCTGCGGTTTCTTGCGCCACGTGCGCAAGACGCTGCATCGTGCGCTGCAGCTTGCGGGACTGCCGCAAGCGTGCACGGTGCTGATGACCGCGGATTAGACGCGGCACTAGCACCGCCGCCCATAACAGCACTGCAATCAGTACTAAAATTCCGCCGCCAGAAACACCCATGCTTTAACCTTAGAACGCGCTTGCTGAGTTAGCGGTGCTAACACGCGAGAGCCACATTCTTTTTTCTAAGCGCAAATAATAATCGTTAAAGCACCCGCGATACCACCGTCTAGCGAGAGCGCCATCAGCGCTACACCGCCGGAGCAGCACAGCAAACCGGTAGGAACACCAGCGGGCGGTCACCCCGCCCTGCGAAGTAACCGCCCGCTGCACCGATCCACCGCCGCAATGCGGCAGCGAATTCAGTATTATTAGTCGTCTAACTGCGCCGCGAACTCTTTGATCCAGGCTTTCAGTTCGGCACCCAGCTGAGCGTTATCCACGCCGAGGCGGACGTTCGCTTTAATCCAGTCTGCCTTATCGCCCGTGTCGTAGCGGCGCCCACGGAAAATCACACCGTAAACCGGCCCCGCGTGCTCCCCCGCACCGCCCTGCGCGAGTTTATTAAGCGCGTCGGTGAGCTGAATTTCGCCACCGCGGCCAGGCTCCTGGGTTGCCAGCAAAGCGAAAATCTCCGGGCGTAACACATAGCGGCCGATAACCGCCAGATTTGACGGCGCCTCCTCCGGGCTTGGTTTCTCAACCAGGCTGGTGATCCGCACCACATCAGCCGTGTCAGTCTCTTCCACCGCCGCGCAACCGTACAGGTGCACCTGCGACGGCGGCACCTCCATCAGCGCAATAATTGTCGCCTGACGCGCATCGTGCTCGGCAATCATGGTTGGCAGCAGTGGATCACGCTCGTCAATGAGGTCATCACCGAGCAACACAGCGAAGCTGTTATCCCCAACATGCTGCTGCGCACGCCCTACCGCGTGGCCAAGGCCGAGTGGCTGGCCTTGGCGAAGCATATGCACATCAGCAATCTCGCTGGCATCCTGCACCAGTCCAAGCTTTTTCTCATCACCCTTACGCTCCAGGGTGTCTTCCAACTCTGGCACGCTGTCGAAATGGTTGGTGATGTTACCTTTGTTGCGGCCAGTAATAATTAAGACGTCTTCTAGACCGCTTGCTGCCGCTTCTTCAACAACATACTGAATCGCTGGCTTGTCAACGATTGGCAACATCTCTTTAGGCATTGCCTTGGTTGCCGGCAAGAAGCGTGTTCCGAGGCCTGCGGCCGGAATCACAGCTTTAGTCACAGTTTTATTTGTCATAGGCACTACCTTACCGATATTTACCTAAAAAGCAGCTAACCGCAGGGTGAATTTGAGAAAATGGAGTTATGCACACTGTACAGCAGCAAAAAAACCAGATTCGCGACGCTGTGCGGCTGAGCCGCGGTGAGCTGACACCCGCGCAGCTTGCCACTGCTGAGCGCGAGCTCACCGCACAGCTTGCTGAGCTGGTCACGACTCTGGGCGCCAAAACTGTTTCTTGTTACTTGCCGGTACGGCACGAACCACCGACCACTGGTTTTAATGCATGGGCCGCGGCTCATGGGGTGCGGGTTTTGTTTCCGAGCTGCCGTGATGATTTATTGCTTGATTGGATCGAGCCGCACGGCACCGAGGTGGTGCCGGGCAAGTATGGCATCCCGGAGCCTGTGGGAGAGGTTTTTGGCCCGCTAGAGTCAGCCGAGTTTGATCTCATGTTGGTGCCGGCGTGTGCCGTTGCCGCAGACGGCACCCGACTCGGCTGGGGCGGCGGTTTCTATGACCGCACCCTGGGTTCAATGGAACAGCTGCCGCCGGTTTACGCGGTGGTTTACGATAACGAGGTTTTTGATAATCTGCCGTGCGACGAGCACGACATTGCCGTCACCGGGGCTGTTACCCCGAGGCGCACTGTGCGCTTCGCTGTTTAAGCAACCCGGGTGCGCGCGAGCTGCGCGAGCCGCTTAGCCCAGGCTGGCGACATAGCCCAGGCGCCGATGGCTAGCGACCCGGATGACCAGGCTACTCGCCCGCCGATTTCTCTAGGCGTGCCAGCTCGCAGCGGTGAACCGAGTGTGCTGATCTCCCAGTTGCAACGCCTTAAAGCTGTACTGCGCCGCAGATTCGAGGTTCAGCACCCGGCGATATGCCATTTCGATGGTGTCGGCGACCACGCTGCACCCGTGATGCTTCATCACCACACAGTTGTGAGAAGCGAGCTCGTGCGCCGCAGTGTCGGCCAGCTCATCAGAACCGTTTGGATAAAACTCGGTAATTCCGATGCTTTCAACATAGGCAGCGTGATCTAGTGTGAACAAGCGAATCTCCTGCCCCAACGTCGCCAGCAGGGTGGCGTGCTGCGGATGCATGTGAATCACGCAGTTCGCGTCAGGACGGCTGAGGTATGCGCGCTGATGCAGCTTCCACTCACTTGACGGGCGTGGCCCCTGCAACACGGCACCGGTGAGATTCATAACCGTAAAATCTTGCGGTTGCAGCCGGTCAAGCCAGGTGCCCGCAGCGGTAATCACGAAGGTTTCCGCGCTCAGTCTAGCAGACAGGTTCCCGCCGCTTGCTAACACCAGAGAACTGCGCACGGCATCAGCTCCCACCGCGCTGAGCTGCTCAATAATTTCATCCACGGCTTAATTGTAGGCGATAGCCGGCCCGCACCCAAAGCGAGCGGGCAAAGGTTAAACCCCTGCCCGCTCGCATCACCCGGCTATGCCAGCTAGTCTTGAGTGCTTGCGCCCTGTGCCACGGCTGCGGCACTGGTTGCCGCGGTGCGGGCAAAGTTTTTAGCTTCCCCGCTGGTGGCGAAGGTGAACTCCCCGTCCACAAAGTCAATCGCGACGGTGTTGCCAGCAACGAACTCGCCGTTCAGCATCATCTCTGAGAGTGGATCCTCCAGCAGGCGCTGCACCGCACGGCGCAATGGCCGCGCCCCGAGAGCAGGGTTATAACCTACATCGGCAAGACGCTCTTTCGCCGCGTCGGTGATGGTGAGGTACATTTCCTGTTCATACAGACGGTCGGCAAGTTTCTTCACAAACAGCGTCACAATCTGCAGCAGCTCATCTTTCGACAGCTGTGGGAACACGATGGTGTCATCAACGCGGTTCAAAAACTCCGGCTTGAAGTGATTCTTCAGCTCCTCATTCACTTTACCGCGCATTGCCTCATATCCGGCTGCGGTTTCAGCTCCCATCTGGAAGCCCACGGGACCGCCGGCAATGCCCTTAGATCCGAGGTTCGTGGTCATGATGATAACGGTGTTCTTAAAATCGACCACACGACCCTGCCCATCGGTCAGCCGGCCTTCTTCAAGAATCTGCAGCAGAGAGTTGAAAATATCGGGGTGTGCTTTTTCAATCTCGTCAAACAGAATCACGCTAAACGGCTTACGGCGCACCCGTTCAGTCAACTGACCGCCCTCTTCAAAGCCCACAAATCCCGGAGGCGCACCAAACAACCGCGACACGGTGTGCTTCTCACCGTATTCTGACATGTCAAGCGAGATCAGCGAGTCTTCATCGTCAAACAGGAATTCCGCAAGTGCCTTAGCCAGCTCAGTTTTACCGACGCCGGTTGGGCCCGCGAAAATGAAAGAACCTGACGGCCGCTTCGGGTCTTTGAGCCCCGCACGCTGGCGCCGAATCGTGCGGCTGAGCGCAGCAATCGCCTCTTTCTGGCCAATCACTCGCTGGTGCAGTGACTCCTCCATGAAACGCAGGCGTGCGGTTTCCTCCTCGGTCAGCTTAAATACCGGAATCCCGGTAGAGTTAGCCAGCACCTCCGCGATAAGCCCCTCATCGACCACCCCGCCGGTCTCAACGTTACCCTTGCGCCACTCTTTTTCACGCTCCAGCCGTTTCGCGGTGAGAGCGCGCTCTTCTTCACGCTTCGCAGCAGCGTCATCAAGGCGTTGCTCCTCAATCGCTTTGTCTTTCTCAGCTCGCGCCAGCGCAATCTGCTCATCAAGCTCTGCCAACTCCGGTGGGCTTGACAGCACAGACAACCGCAGCCGCGCCCCAGCCTCATCAATCAGGTCAATCGCTTTGTCTGGCAAGAAACGATCCTGAATATAGCGCGCTGACATCTTCACCGCTGCTTCGATAGCCTCATCGGTGATCTTCACACCATGGAACTCTTCGTAGCGTTCCCGCAGTCCCTTCAGAATGTTAATAGTGTGCGGCACGCTCGGCTCATTCACGATTACCGACTGGAAGCGGCGCTCCAGCGCAGCATCTTTCTCAAAGTGCTTGCGGTACTCATCGAGCGTAGTGGCACCGATGGTCTGCAGTTCACCGCGAGCCAGCTGCGGTTTCAGAATGTTTGCAGCATCAACTGAGCCTTCCGCGGCACCTGCACCAACCAGGGTATGAATCTCATCGATAAAGATAATAATGTCACCGCGGGTGCGAATCTCCTTTGTCACCTTTTTAAGGCGCTCTTCAAAGTCACCACGATAGCGACTACCAGCCACCAGGGACCCCAAATCAAGCACATAAACCTGCTTGTCTTTCAGCGTCTCTGGCACCTGCCCCGACACAATAGCCTGCGCCAGTCCCTCGATAACCGCGGTCTTACCGACACCCGGCTCACCAATCAGCACCGGGTTGTTTTTGGTGCGGCGTGACAGAATCTGCATCACGCGCTCAACCTCTTTTTCACGCCCCACAACAGGGTCAAGTTTGCCCTCGCGCGCCGCCTCCGTGAGGTTGCGACCGAACTGATTCAGCACCTGCGAACCTTTTTCTTTCGAGGCGCGCCCCTCCTGCACCCCGGCAGCAACCGGATCTTTCCCGTTCTGGCTACCCTGCAGCAGATTCAAAACGGTTGTACGTACAGTCTGCACATCCGCACCGAGCCGCGCCAAAACCTTCACCGCGAGGCCGTCACCCTCGCGCAGCAACCCCAAGAGCAGGTGCTCGGTACCAATGTAGCCGTGCCCAAGCTGCAGCCCCTCACGCAGGCTGAGTTCCAAAACTTTTTTAGCGCGAGGCGTAAAAGGAATGTGCCCGCTAGTGTTGTCTGAACCGACCCCGATCGTATCGGTCACTTCCTGCCGCACGGCGTCGAGAGTGATCCGCAATTCCTGTAGCGCCTTGGCCGCAAAGCCCTCGCCCTCGTGAATCAGACCCAGCAGAATGTGCTCTGTACCCAGATAGTTGTGATTGAGCAGTTTCGCTTCTTCCTGCGCCAAAACAATCACTCGGCGTGCGCGATCGGTAAATCTCTCAAACATTATTCCTCCTCGTACCCGCTGCTCGCAGATACATTAGTTCCACCCCTACTTTAAGGCCTGACACCGCAAAAAATTGTGCTGTTCGCCTATGGCTTACGCCAGCAGTAAAGTTCCCTACTGTAGTGCGCTAGTGAGTCGCAGCAAATTGTCAAAAAGCTGCTTCGGCAGTGGCTGCTGCTGCCACTCTTGCAGCGTTAGCTCCCGGGAGTTACCTCGGTAATCGTCAGTGACGCGGTGCAGCTGCGCAGCAAACTCGGCACTGTGAACAATCAGGGAAATCTCGAAGTTCAAGTTGAAGGAGCGCTGATCCATGTTAGAAGATCCGATAACTGCAACGTCTTCATCAATGGAAAAGTGCTTCGAGTGTAAAATGTACGGCGGCCGGAACAGATAAATTTTGACCCCCGCGGTTAGCAACTCCTCATAGTAAGAACGCTGCGCGTGATAAACCCCGAACTGGTCACCAATTTCCGACACGAACAATTCCACGCTAACCCCGCGTGCGGTTGCCGCCTTCAGTGCCGACATCAGCGCGCCGTCGGGAATAAAATACGGGCTGGTGATGCGGATCCGACTCACCGCGGCATACATCAACGCGACAAAGACCTGCAGATTATTTTCCGTAGCGTAGCCTGGACCGGAAGGTAGTAGCTGCGCCTCGAGTGTAGCATCTGCCGCAAAAACCGGCTCCAGCTGCGCCACCTGTTCCAGCACCTGCCCGGTTTCTGCGTACCAGTCGTTCAAGAAGACCGCTTCGAGTGCCAACACGGCCGGCCCCTGCAGCTCCACCATCAGGTCTTTCCAGTGCAACCCGCGACGGCGGTTGCTCAGCTTATTGTAGCTGGAGTCCACGAGGTTTTGGGAGCCCATAAACCCAATCTCACCGTCAATTACGAGCAGTTTGCGATGATTGCGCAAATCCGGGCGCTGCCACTGTCCGCGCCACGGGCGAATCGGCAGCATATAACGATACTCCGCGCCAATTCGCTGCAGCGTTAAACGGGTACGACGCATTCCGGGGTTACGCACCGCGGAAATGTGGTCAGTTAACACATACACTTTAACGCCACGCTTGGTAGCGCGCTCTAACGCTTCAAAAACCGGCGCGGTAGTGTCGTCCTGCACCAGAATATAAAACTCCATGTGCACGAAGCGGGTAGCACGGTCTATTGCCGCGGCCATCTGCGCAATAGACTCGTGATATTCCGGCCACAGTTGTGCGGTGTTGCCCCCGACCATCGGGAACGCGCCCAAGGTGCGAGCGATTTTAATAGCGTTTTCAACCGCCTGCCGACGGGGCTGCTGCGGCACCGGGAATGCCAGTAGAGTTTCGTCATTGAGCTGCTCTCTGATGCCCTTTTGGAAACGCTTCAGTCGCTCCCTGCGCTGCTTGGGCAGATTCCGTCTGCCGATCACCGCAAACAGCAGCGCCGCGGGAATAGGGAGGAAGAAAATAAACAGCAGCCACGCCATCCCCGAAGACGGGCGACGGTTGCGAGGCACCGTAAACAGCGCCGTAATGCGGATTACAGTATCAACTGCCGGCAGCAAAATCTGCCACCAGCTGAGCTCAATGCCGAAATAGTTCATACCCCGGTTTTTGGTTTCGGTGGCAGGCCAGCCTTAGCACGTTCTTCTGCCTCAATGCGGCTGTATTCACGCCGGGCGGTGCGATCCGCACGCAGAATTGATCGAATAATCAGCCACAGCACCAAACCCGCAAAAATCGTGGGGATAAGTGACCAGATGGCGTTTGGCAACCACTCTTCAATCATGCTTCAAGTGTAACAGGGCGCAGCCACAGAAAACCCCATGCCTGCGCCCGACAGCCACTATTTCACCAGCGGGAACAGAATGGTTTCCCGAATCCCGAGGCCGGTGAGCGCCATCAGCAATCGATCCATGCCCATTCCCATACCGCCGGCAGGTGGCATACCGTGCTCCATTGCGGTCAAGAACTCTTCGTCAACGCGCATCGCCTCATCGTCGCCGCGCGCCGCCTCCGCAGCCTGCTGCATGAACCGCTCGCGCTGCACCACCGGATCAGTCAGTTCAGAGTAGCCCGTTGCCAACTCGAAGCCGCGCACATAGAGATCCCACTTTTCAACAACCCCCGGAATCTCACGATGATGGCGAGTCAGCGGGCTGGTCTCGACCGGGAAATCCATCACGAAAGTTGGGCGAGTCAGGTGCTCTTTCACGAAGTGCTCCCACAGCTCCTCAACCAGTTTGCCGTGGTTCGGCAGTTTCACCTCTACACCGGCAGCGTCAGCAATCTGCTGCAGCTCAGCCACAGTGGTTTCCGGGGTGATGTGCTTGCCGCAAGCCTCTGACAGGGTGCCGTACATGCTGATGCGATCCCAGTCGCCGCCGAGATCAAACAGGGTGCCATCAGCCCACTGCACCACATGGGTGCCCTCGCGTTCAGTGCCAGCGTTCACCGCGAGCGCCGCGTTTTGCACCAGCTGCTGCGTTAAATCGGCAATGCCATTGTAGTCGGTGTAAGCCTGGTAGGCTTCGAGCATCGCAAACTCTGGGCTGTGGGTGGAGTCGGCGCCCTCGTTACGGAAGTTGCGGTTGATCTCGAAAATCCGCTCCATACCGCCGACCAGGGCACGCTTTAGGTAAAGCTCCGGAGCGATGCGCAGGTAGAGCTCAGTGTCAAAAGCGTTGGAGTGGGTTACAAACGGACGTGCTGCGGCACCGCCGTGCATGGTCTGCAGCATCGGGGTCTCGACCTCCACGAAGCCCTGCGCCGCGAAGGTTTCCCGCAGGCTCTGCATCGCGGTGGCGCGGGTCAGCACGTTACGGCGCGCCTGCTCTCGCACAATCAGGTCGAGGTAGCGCTGCCGCACCCGAGTTTCTTCGTTGAGGTCTTTGTAAGTGTTCGGCAGCGGCGCGAGTGCTTTTGCAGCAACCTGCCAGCTGTCAGCCATGACGCTCAGCTCACCGCGTTTGCTAGAGATAACCTCGCCGTGCACGAACAAATGGTCACCGAGATCCACCAACTCCTTAAAGCTTGCCAGCTGCTCTTTGCCGACCAGCGCTTCTGACAGCATCGCCTGCAGTTTGGTGCCGTCACCGGCCTGCAGCGCTACGAAGCACAGCCGCCCGGTGTTGCGCAGGTTAATCACGCGCCCGGCTACACCCACAACCTCGCCTGACTGGCTCTCTGGCTGCTCTTCGAGGTGCCCCCACGCGGTACGCACCGCGGTGATGGTGGTGGTTACCGGAACCGTCACTGGGTAGGCCCCGCCGCCCAGCGGAGCGTTCTCGTTGAGCTTGTCGCGCTTGGCAAGACGCACCGCCTTCTGCTCGTGCACTTTCTCTTCGAAAGTTTCGGTAGCTTCAGGTTTCTGCGACTGTTCGCTCATTAGCGCTCCTTTGTATAGCTTTAGTTAATAGCTTTAGTTTACCGGGTTTCTGCCTCGCTAACGGTGCGGCGCCGCAAGATTTTATGGCTCGTCAAACTCGCTCTCATAGCGCAGGGGATCAGCCACCCGCAGCGCCTCGGAAATACTGCTGGCAATTAAGGGTTCGCTGATTTTATGTGGATCAGCCACCCCGATTTCGCGCAGCCGGCGGTCGCTTTGCTGCACTAGGCTGGCGCTAAAGTCGCGGATGTAGGAAATGATTTGCGCGTATTCGGCGCGTGATTCGTCGGTTAGCACCAGCGGTTCGGCACCGATTTCCACCGCCAGCGCCTGCGCGATTGGCAGCACCGGGTCTGGGGCACTGACCACGCAGCTACTCTCCTGCAGCCGCGCTAAATCAAGGCTCGTGCCGGAAAACACCATAACCGGTGACAGCGCCAGCGGAATCACACCGCTTGTCAGTGCCGGCATGAAAACACTATAACCGTGCTCGGGCGCGGTGTGCGCCACAAGCTGCCCAGGTTGCCAAGCCCCTATCTTGGTGAGACCAGCCACCAACTGCGGTAGTTCGTCGCCGGGCACCGCAAAAATCACCAGCTGGCAGCTTTTAACCACCTCGTCTGCCGGCAGAATTGGCAGTTCCGGCAACATCGCGGCGACCCGCTCGCGAGCGCTCTCGCCGGTTGCCGTAATCGAGGTGAGATGGTGCCCAGCACCGGCGAGTGCGAGGGCCAGAATCGGACCCACCTTTCCAGAACCCACGACTCCAACTGTAAGCCGCCCCGGCTTATGCTGCATCCGCTGCCTCGCCAGTTTTATGCAGCTGCGCCTGGTTAATTTCAGTGAACAGCTCGCGAGCTGCAACCGGGCGGAGCCCGCGAATGGCACTGCGGGTTGTCATCCCGCGCTTAATCGCTTCGACCCGGTGCAGGCGCAGCAGGGTGTGCAGCGGTCCGGCTGAAACCTGCACGGCCTGGGCCCGATCGAGCAGGATCAGGCAGTTACGATGGGTTGCCAGCCCGCCTTTGCTCAACAGCACCGGCTTGCCGCCGGCGCTAAGCAGCGCGGCGCCCTCCATTTTCGCGTTTATGGTCAGCAGCGGGGTTGCCCGTAATGCAGCACGGTAAGGCAGCTTCGCTTTAGGGTTGAGCACCGCGGCTGCAAGCGCCTCAGGCACCTCGGTTTGCAGCAGCAGCTCCAGCACCCGTAGCACCTCGTCACGGCTGCCCACCGGCAGCGCCAGGTAACCTTTACCGCTTGCCATTTCTGCTTCGGTGCCGCCGCCGGAGCTCACAAATTTTACGCGGTACCAGCCTGCTAGTCGCCACAGCAGTGGCTGATTAACCTCGATTGCGTTGATGCGCCGCTGCGGCACGGTTGCGGTTTTGGTGGTTGTGAGCCCCGCGGTTATCAAAACCCCGGAGGGGCTGTCGCTGATGTTAAAGTTGTAGCTCTCGTTAAGAGTTTTGAAGACCATGCTGATCAGCGCAATAGCGGCTGGCAGCAGCGCGAAAATGAAGCCGAAACCAATCGCGAAGAGGTCATCAATATCATGCGGCAGCAGAAAGAGCAGAGGCAGCCCGACCAGCACCAGTATCCCGATGAACACGGTGGTGCCGCTCAGCAGCAAGCTCAGCAAGATTCGCCCCGGCGAAAGCTTCACAACACTCTGCGCAGCGGTTTCGGGAAGCAGCGCGGCGGCATACTGTGTCAATTGCGCAGCGGTGGTGCCAATCTGTGGCGTGGTTCCGGAAGTGGATACTGGCGCCTGCGGTGGGGTGCCGTACGCAGCAGTGTGCGGCACCGCAAGCGGCTGCTGGGGCGCGATAAGCTGCTGTGGCAGGTTAGAGTGCTGTGGATCAGCCTGCGCACCTGTGCCACCTACGGTTGGGGCACCTGCCTCGGCTACCCCTGCCTGCTGCGCAGCAGCAGCTGGCTGATTGGTGATGTGCACCAGCCGCAGCAGCTGTTCCCGCACCTGCTGTGCTGCTGCGTAGCTGAGGTATTCGAGTTTCAGGTTACCGCCTGCGGTAGTGATGCTGACCGCAGCTAGGCCCATAATCTTTGCGAGTAGTTTCCGCTCCAGATCGACGCCCTGAATTTTCCGCAGCGGCGCAACTTTCTGCTGTTTAAAAAGCATTCCTTTGCGCAGCTGCACCGCTTCCGCGGTAACCCGGTAACGGGTAAAGCGCCACTCGACCCAGCTCACCAGCCACACCAACAGACCCGCCAGCACCACCAGCCCGATTCCCGCCAGGTAACCGAATTGCGCGAGAGCACTGAAAACGTCGAAGGTATCGCCGCCGTATCCAGAGTAGTCAGTGAAATCGTTACGGAACGGAGGGAAGAATAACCCGATGATTCTGTCTCGGGCGTTCACGAAAACAATGCTCAGGGCCACAAACATCATCAAGCCGCTGTTGAGCACCGGTGAGAGTTTACTGAGATAAGACCAGCCCTCGGCGTCGTGCTTACCAGGTAGCTGCGCGTTAATCTCTGCCGCGGTGGTTTCAAGCTGTGTTTCCGGTTGCATTACAGCCCGCTTCGACGTGATTCGGCGATTGCAATCAGCTCATCACGCAGCCGATCCGCAACCTCTTTTGACAATCCTGGCAGCTCCACGTTGCTGCCGGCGGCCGCGGTCACAAATTTCAGACTTGCGAGGTTAAAAATCCGCAGCAGCGGGCCCTGTTTTACATCTACCAGCTGCAGCCGGCCGTAAGGCACCGCAATCACCCGGTGAAACAGCAGGCCCCGGCTGTACACAAAATCATCCTCGCGCAGCATGTATCCGATAGTGCGGGCACGACGGAAAGCCAGCAAACCGCTGCCGATCGAAAGCACCGCGATTGCTAGTAGGCTAATGGCAATCCCAGTTTTAGCATCAAAATCTTGCTGAAACACGAACCATGCCGCCCCCAAGAACAGCACCGCAAAAATCAGGTTGGTTGCAAGGTCAACCCACACATAGGTGGGGCTGATACGGTGCCATTTTCCGGTCTCGTAAGGCCAGTTTTGTTGCGGGCCTAAGCCGGCAATCTGCGCACCGCCGTCAAACTCTCTGATCTCCATTGTTCTTCCTGTTCTGTTACTTGCAACTGGCGGCGGCTCGTTAGCTAGCGGCTGACTCCGCTGCGGTGCCGTCGTCTGCCGGCGGCAGCATGCACCACCGCTCGGCTATCACTCCTAGAATATAGGCTACCACTGCGCACAACGCGAGAATAGTGGTCGGACCCCAAACGGTGACAGCGACGTGCGCCAACCGCGGCAAAATCCACAGTAGTAAACCAACGGCAAAGCCCAGGGTCAGCGCGCCAAGCAAGGCTGCTGCCCGCGCCGCCATGAGGATCCGCACCGCCCTAAAAGGGTCTCGCACCATGCCATAGGCGCGTTGCTGACTGCGGGTTTGCCATGCTAGCAGCAGCACGGTAACGGCGATGGCAAGCACAACCGCACCCTGCGCCCAGGACGGGATGAAAAGGGCCGCGCCACGCACGGTTGCCAAAATTTGCACGCAAAATCCCATCACCGCTCCCGCCAGGGCGGCGTACACACCGTAGCTCAATGGCTGGGGCCTGCTAAACACGCTCTTGCTCCGAATCATACACAGCGGTGGTGTTGCCCAGGCGCTGCAGCAGGTCACTGACGCGCCCGTGCCGCAATAGCACCGCGTGTGGATCAAGCAGCAGCCACGGGGCCAGCACAAAGTCTCTGGTATGGGCCAAAGGGTGCGGCAGCGTTAGTTCCGGGGTGCGCTGTACGACTCCGGCGTAGGAGATGATGTCAATATCTAGGGTGCGATCGCCCCATTTTTGATCGCGGATACGGCCGTATTTTGTTTCCAAATCTTGCAGCAAACAGAGCAGTTCGAGCGGCTGCAGTGTGGTCACCGCGGTCGCGACCCCGTTGAGGTATGCAGGGCCGGCGTGATCCACCCCTGTGAGTGTAACTTTCGCGCTGCACACCAGCGGTGACGCCTGCCACTCGGTGATTTGTGGGTGCGCTGCTAGCTCCTGCTGCGCCGCGGCAATCGTTGCGGCGCGATCGCCAAGGTTAGCGCCGAAAGCCAGCACGATTGGGGCAAACTGGGAAATCATCGCAGCTCCTTAGCCGTCGCAGTTGTGGTTGCGGCTGGCCGGCGGCGAGTGATGGTAATTCCGACATCTCCAAACGGCACCGTAATCGGAGCCTCAGGCTTATGCACGGTGACGGTGACTGCTGCGACCCCGGTAAAGCTGAGGCACACCTTGGCGAGGCGCTCCGCCAGGGTTTCCAGCAAGTCCACCGGGTCTGCAGCAGCCGCAGCGTGCAGGGCGGCAGCCACTTCCCCGTAGTTCACGGTGCGCGTGATTTCATCAGCGGCGTTACCTGCCGCAAAATCTAGTTCCAGCACCGCGTCAATCAGAAAGGTTTGCCCGGTGGTTTTTTCCGCCGCAAAAACACCGTGGTGAGCGTAAACCTCTAGCCCACTAAGGAAGATAGTGTCGTTTGGCACGGCGGCGGTCACGGTTGCAGCAGCGGTGGTCACTGCGGTTTGCGGCTGCACGGTTCGCGCGCCAGTTTGCGGCTGCACAGTTCGCGGCACCGCTGCAGTGAAATTGTGCCACACCGCAAGCGCCTGCGTAGTTGCCGCCACATCGTGTGTACGCACCGCCCAGGCCCCCTGCTGCACCGCCAAGACATTTGCAACCGCACTGGCTAAGTCTTTTGTAGCAAGCGCTGCGGCGGCGTCCACCGCGACTTCCTGCAGCGCCGCAGCAATCATCCGCTTGCGGCTCAGCCCGATGAGAACCGGGTATCCGAGCTGTTGCAGCTGCCCGAGTTCGTGCAGCAGCTGCCAGCACTGGGCCGCGGTTTTATCAAAGCCAAGACCCGGATCCACAATAATCTTCTCCGGCGCGACTCCGGCAGCCTGCGCAGCGTTTGCGAGCCTGTTAAGCTGCGCGGCAACCTCCGCGGTGACATTGTCGTAGTTGCTGCGGCGATGCTGCGGATCAGGAATCCCCCGCCAGTGTCCCAGCACGTATTTTGCGCCGGCAGCGGCGACGATCTGATACATCGCCGGATCGTGCAAGCCGCCGGAGACATCGTTAATAATCTGCGCCCCCGCAGCCAGCGCTAATTCGGCGGTGCTGGCATGCAGGGTATCAACCGAAACAACCGCCCCGAGCTGGCTCACCTCGCGCACCACCTGCAGGATCCGCCGCTGCTCCTCTGCGGGAGTAACCCGCGTCGAGCCTGGGCGGGTGCTTTCCCCGCCGATATCAATAATCGTGGCTCCCGCGGCAAGCATGTGCTCGGCGTGCCGCACCGCGGCGGCAACCGTATCGAACTTGCCCCCGTCACTAAAACTGTCGGGGGTCACATTGAGAATTCCGAAAATCTCAGTCATCTGCCCGCTCCACGGTTGTGTCCGAATCCGCAGTCATACCCAACTCCACGCCCCTATCGTGCCGGGTCAACAGCGCCAGCGCCGCATCTCGCAGCGGCCCGGTGCGTAATTCTCCCTCGGCGGAGATGGTCAGAGCACGAGCTGCGAGCTGCTTCGGACCGCGGTCGCTGAGGCAGCCGTGCCGGGCCTCCAAAACCACCAGAGTACCACGCGCGCTGAGGGCAGTGTGGATCGCCCCAGCCAGCTCCGCTCCAAGCCGCTCCTGCAACTGCGGCCGGGCCGCAAGCGCCTGGGTAACCCTCGCCAGTGCACCCAGCCCCACAATTTTTTCCCCCGGCAAGTACGCAATGTGCGCTTTCCCGTGAAACGGCAACAAGTGATGCTCGCACAGCGCCGTGAATTCCACGTCTCTAACCCCCACGAGGTCTCCGGTGGGGCACTCCGCTGCGATGCTCTGTAACAGAATTTGATGTGGATCAACCCCCACCCCGGAGCACCATTCCGCGTATGCGGCGGCAACTCGCTCTGGCGTTTGTGCCAGGTGTGGGGCTTGCGGATCCGCTCCCAGAGCCGCCAAGATTTCACTGACGGCTGCACGGATTCGGGGTTGATCTACTGCATTCACTGTGTTGCGGCGGGTGTTGCGATGTCGGCTGCGGTAGCTGCGGTTGCGCGTGGCACCGCAATCGGAGGAATCTGTGACACCGGCCGCGCCTCGCTGGAGAGCCAGGTTTCACGCTGCGGCAGTTTCTTGACATCTTTAAAGATTTCTGCAATCTGGTTATGATCGAGAGTTTCTTTTTCGAGCAGCTCGTGTGCTAGACGGTCGAGCACATCGCGGTTCATCGTAAGCACCTGGTAGGCCTCATTGTGTGCCTGTTCCATAATGTCACGCACCTCAGCGTCAATCTGTTCCGCCACTTTGTCAGAGTAGCCAGCGCCGCCGGCGGTCGGATCTCCCATAAATGCCTGGGTGTTAGCGTTGCCGAGCTTAATCGGACCGAGCTTCGCGCTCATACCGTAGTCAACCACCATCCGTCGCGCGGTGTCGGTTGCCTTATCAATATCGTTACCGGCGCCAGTTGTCGGATCGTGGAACACCAGCTCCTCAGCAACTCGGCCACCCAGCGCGTAGGCAATTTGATCCTGCAGCTCATTGCGGCTGACTGAGTATTTGTCGTCAAGCGGTACAACCATGGTGTATCCCAGCGCCCGACCGCGCGGCAAAATAGTGATTTTTGTGACCGGATCTGTGTGGTTAAGACCAGCAGCCACCAGCGCGTGCCCGCCCTCATGGTAGGCGGTAACCAGGCGCTCGTGGTCTTTCATAATCCGGGTGCGGCGCTGGGGACCGGCCATCACACGGTCAATTGCTTCGTCAAGCGCGCGGTTATCGATCAGCTGCGCGTTTGACCGAGCTGTTAGCAACGCAGCCTCGTTCAACACGTTTGCCAAATCTGCGCCGGTAAAGCCCGGGGTTTTACGCGCCACAGCGGCAAGATCAACATCGCTTGCGAGCGGCTTACCCTTGGCGTGCACCTCCAAAATTGCTTGGCGACCCACCAGCGAAGGCGCGTCAACGCCAATCTGCCGATCGAAGCGGCCCGGGCGCAGCAGCGCCGGGTCTAGCATATCGGGGCGGTTAGTGGCAGCAATCATCAGCACCTGGGTGTCTGATTCAAAACCGTCCATCTCCACCAAAAGCTGGTTCAGGGTTTGTTCACGCTCATCGTGACCGCCGCCGAAGCCATTGCCACGACGCTGCCCCACTGCGTCAATCTCGTCCACGAAGATAATTGCGGGAGCGTTAGCTTTCGCCTCTTTAAACAGGTCGCGCACTCGGCTAGCACCTACACCAACAAACATCTCCACGAAGTCGGAGCCGGAAATGGAGTAGAACGGCACCCCGGCCTCCCCCGCAACCGCACGAGCGAGCAGGGTTTTACCGGTGCCCGGCGGGCCGTACAGCAACACGCCCTTCGGAATCTTTGCGCCGACTGCCTTGTAGCGTTTGCCGTCTTGCAGGAAATCTTTAATTTCGTGCAGCTCTTCCACGGCTTCGTCTGCGCCTGCGACGTCACTGAAACGCACCTGCGGCATTTCTTTAGAGGCCAGTTTAGCGCGGGATTTACCGATCTGCATCACACCCCGGCCATTACCGGCGCTGGAGATCATGAACCAGATGAGCACCCCAAAGATCAAAAGCGGCAGCAAGAAGGTCAGAATCGAGAAAAACGGGTTCGGCTGCGGCACAGAATCGCTGTAGCCGTCAGCGATTTTGGCCTTATTAACCGCTTCCACAACAGCTGCGCCGCGCTGCTCTACATAGTAGAAGTGCACAGTTTGCGCGCCGGTTTTATCGTCTGGCTCAACTAGCTCTAGGTTGACCCGCTGTTCGCCGTCAATAATCGTGACGTTCTTCAACTCGGCGCTCTGCAACAACTCCAAGCCCCGATCAGTCTTCACTTCAGGGTTTGAGCCTTGCGCCAGCAGCGACCAGCCGAGCAGCACAATCAGCGGTGCGAGCACCAGATACAGCAGCGGTCCGCGTAAAAATTTCTTCCGCTTGGAGTTTACAGCAGCCACAAAGAGCCTTTCTCAACGGGGTTTGCAACACTCTCAGCCTATCTTTATAGTTTTAGTTCCGGCTGAATATTCAGCTACAAGCTAAACTTTGAGCGCTTTTATGAAGTTAATGCGTAATCAGTTAAATGTGGGGTTGCTGCGCCCCAGGCGTTCCCGGGAGCTACCGGCGGAAACCAGTAAAACCGGGTTTATCTGGTGAGCGCCGTCGCGAGTGTGACACAGCGAGGGATTGCCGCGGTTGCCCGACTTGCTAGGAATAAACATGCGGCGCGAGCACCGCGACATCCCGTAGATTCCGGTATTTTTCAGCGTAGTCAAGACCGTAACCCACCACAAACTGATTTGGAATATCGAAGCCCACATATTCCACTTCAATATCTACTTTCAGCGCCTCTGGTTTACGCAGCATGGTGCAAATCTTAACGCTTTTCGCGCCGCGGCTGAGCAAGTTTTCCTTCAGCCACGACAGGGTCAAGCCGGAGTCAATAATGTCTTCAACAATCAACACGTCGCGGTCAGTGATGTCGGTGTCAAGATCCTTCAGAATTTTCACCACACCAGAAGATTTGGTACCAGAACCATAGCTGGAAACCGCCATCCAGTCCATCTCTGCGTGAAACTTCAGCTCGCGGGCAAGATCCGCAACAACCATCACGGCACCCTTCAAAACCCCCACCAAGAGCGGTGGCTCGGAGGTGTAATCAGCCTCAATTTGCCGCGCTAATTCGGCAAGTTTCTGCTGCAGCTCGGCCTCGGTGTGCAGCACCTCAGCGAGTTCGTTTGCGATGTCTGTCGCGTGCATTGCTTCCTCTCGAATCTAAACTTACTGTGAATTTATCGTACCGGTTTTTTCAAAAATAAGCTCCCCGCGCAGCCTGCTAACTCTGCTGCCCGGTAAATCTAGCGGTTTTTGGCCATTCCACGAGGTAATCAAAGCTGCCACCGCCGCGGTTTGCTGCATGGTGTAATAGCACCCCAGCGCAGCAGCTGCCCTGCGAATCATTCGGTTGCGAATCGCCTCCGGCTGCTGCTGCACATCCGGCACCGCAAACACCACGCCGCTCACCTGTCCCGCTGAATCTCGCCGCAACTGCGCCGCTGCTGCGAAACTGCGCTCTGTTAGCTCCTGCAGCGCCGCCGCATCAGCATGCGCCAACTGCGCGGTGCGCGCCAGATTTACGCTCACCGCTTCCCCCAGGTGCTCGCGCAGCACCGGTAACACGTGATGCCTTACCTTAGCTCTTAAAAAACGTTCTTCGCGGTTGTGTGGATCGTCCCACCAAGCCAGCCCGGCCGCGCGGCAGGCAGCCTCCGTCTCAGCCCTGGTGATACGAAGCAGCGGCCGCAGCA
This sequence comes from Canibacter oris, assembly GCF_014197205.1. GTDB lineage: Bacteria > Actinomycetota > Actinomycetes > Actinomycetales > Microbacteriaceae > Canibacter > Canibacter oris. The sequence continues at coordinate 41,173 of NZ_JACIFD010000002.1, read as the reverse complement.
CAGTAATCTCGTTCCCGCCGGAGCTGACAAGGGTACGCCGCGGCGGAATCCCCGCTATTGCCTGCACCCCGGAACCCCGCGCCAGCGCCAACAAAACCTGTTCCGCCTGGTCATCCTCGGTGTGTCCGGTCAGCAGCAGCGCGCTGCCAACAGCGTCACAAAAATCTGCCAGCGCCTGATACCGCTGCGTGCGCGCTGCGCTCTCTAGCCCCTCCCCGGTGTGCCGCACGTTCACCGGCAGCACTTGAGCGACAGCTCCCATCCGGGTGGCGGTTGCAGCTGCCGTCGCCGCCACCGTGGCAGAATCCGATTGGAGGGCATGATCCACAACCGCGCAATAAACCTGCAGCTCAAGTTTCGCCGCTTCAAACACGGTCGCCGCGGTTAGCGCGAGTGAATCCGCGCCGCCTGATAATCCCACCACAACACTGTGATGCGACGCAGTTTGCACGGCATCTGCTAGGGCACGCCGCACCGCAACCCGCAGTTTCGCGATTGTGTGATCTAGATTTCCGCCCATTCAGCTAATTTTATCGGCTCTGGCCGCAGGTTTCAGCCGCACCCTGTTGCGGCTTAGTAGAATGAAACCAGCGTTATTAATTAAACGACAAGGAGCAACTATGGCAGCATATGATGCAGTTATCGAAATCCCTAAGGGCAGCCGCAATAAATATGAGGTGGATCACGAAACCGGTCGCGTTTACCTCGACCGCGTGCTCTACACCAACTTTGTGTACCCGACCGACTACGGTTTCTTCGAGAACACTCTCGGTGAGGACGGCGATCCGTTGGATGTTTTGGTGCTGCTCGACTACCCTGTGTTCCCGGGCGTCGGGGTAAAGGTGCGCCCGGTTGGGGTGCTGCGCATGAGTGATGAGGCCGGCGGCGACGACAAGGTCATTGCGGTGCAGGCGAAGGATCCACGCTGGGCACACATTCAGGATGTTGCTGACATTCCGGAGTACACCCGCAAAGAGATTGAGCACTTCTTCGAGCGGTACAAAGACCTGGAGCCGGGCAAATGGGTGAAGGTGGATGCTTGGGGCAGCGCCGCTGATGCGGAGCAGCTGATTGTGGAGGCGATTGACCGTCTCGCAGCTGCTGGGCACTAAGCAGATTGACAACGAAAGCGGGTGGCTTGGATTTTCCAGACCACCCGCTTTTGTTAGGCCAAATGTTGCGGCTTGCTGTGTAATTCAGAGCTTACAACCAAATGCCGCGATCGCCCATGAAGTAGTAAGGGTTGTGGGCGGTGCCCCAGACGCGGGTTTCATAGTGCAGGTGCGGGCCATCAGAATACCCTGTTGAACCAACATAGCCGATAAGCTGCCCGGGGCCAACCCACTGGCCGTAGCTCACTGCGGGCGCCTGTATCATGTGCCCGTAGCGAGTTTGCACCCCGCCGCCGTGATCAATCATCACCAGGTTGCCGTAGCCGCCATTCCAGCCGGACCAGGTGACTTGCCCCGCGGATGCCGCGTAAATAGGAGTCCAGGGGCCTGCTGCGAGGTCGATGCCCTGATGGTTAAAGTAGCAGCCGTAGTGGCAGCTGACATAGTAAGATCCGGCACCGAGCGGGCTGCTCCAGCTGCCGCTGGCAGCTGGCGGGGTGGGAACGCTCGGGGCTGCGCCGCCACCGCCACCGCCACCGCCGCTTTGCTGCGCTGCGGCAGCGGCTTCTTCAGCGCGCCTACGGGCCGCTTCAGCCTCCGCAGCTGCTCGCCTACGACGCTCTTCTTCCTCCCGGCGGCGCTGTTCTTCTTCAATTCGTAGGCGCTCTTCGTAGCCCGCTACGGTTTGCACGGTGTCATCCTGCAGCGCCGCGAGTTGCGCCTCCAGAACACGTCGCTTTTCCTCAGTCTGCTGCTGTTTCAGACGAGTGTCCTCAACCGCCTTAGCGGCACTCTGCCACTTCGTTTCGGCATCTGTGTACAGTCGTTGCCGCTCCGCTGCGGCTTCTTCCGCTTGCGCGGTCAATGCGCTTGCGGTGTTAGCCGCTTGGTAAGCATTTTCAGACAGGGATGTCGTCCGCTCAGACGCCTTGGACATCAGGGACAGCCGCGACAAAAGCGCGTCAGCGCTCGCCGCATCAGAATTCAAAAACAGTTCAAGGTTACGGTCCACCCCGCCGGAGCGATACATTTGCGCCACCACCGAAGCCGCAGAATCAGCTGCTAGCGTTGCTTCTTTTTTACTGTTCTCTGCTTGCCCGGCTAACGCCTGATGGCGAGAATCAGCCGCTTCAAACTCCTGCTGCGCCTGCTGCGCCTGCTGCGCCGCGGCTTCAGCTGCGCTCTGCAGCTGCGCCATTTCTTTTTCCACTTCGGCGAGCAGATTCTTAATTTCAGCAACCTTCGCAGCACCCGCGGCCTCATTTTCCTTAGCGCGCTGCACATCTTCCCAGGTTGGCAGATCCACCGCATAAGCAGGCTGCGCTGGAATATATTGCAAACCGCCAAAGCACACGGCTGCCACAGCGACGCCAGCGAGCGCCCCTGTCAGGCGAGTTTTTTTGCTGTTCTTCTGCACAGGGAATCCTCCAATTCACACCAAACCCAGTGGAGTTTAGTACTTTCTCTAGCCAAAATACCAGGCGCGGCTGCAAAAACAAGGTTTTAGCAGGGCTTGCCGCAAAATCAGCGCTGCGCGGCTACGCCGTTGCCGCTACAGCGCCGCAGCCCAACCATAGCAGCGCCATACTCGAACAGCGGCTCCCTACCCGAACAGCAACGCCAACCCCGCAATCACCGGGACACAGCCGAGCGTGGTCAGCGCCACCACATCGCGCACCAAGTTAAATCCGACAGCGTAGCGCTGCGCATAGTTGAAGGTGTTTTGCGCTGCGGGCAGGGCGGCGAGAATTGTCACGATATAAAGCTGCTGCGGGTCAAGCCTGAAAATCAAAGCACCGCCAAGATAGGCAATTAGCGGCATCGCTAGCAGTTTCAAAAACACCGCAAACAGAAGGTTTTGGCGCTGCATGCTGCGGTCTGCAATCGCGGCTGCGCTCCGCCGCTCGGCCAGGGAGATACCGAAATTCACGAGCAGCACCGGGATAGCAGCGTTCGCGAGCAGCTGCACCGGATCCCACACCAGGGTGGGTAGCTGCGCACCGGTCAGGGACACCACAATACCCAGCCCCGAACCCAACAGAATCGGATTCGCCAGCGAGTGCAGCAAAGTTTTGCGGATCGACTGCCCCGGCGCTCGGGTCAGCAACTCCAAAAGCGTCAGCAACAGCGGCAAAAACAGCAACACCTGCGCCAGCAGCACTGGCGCCGGATAGGCGGTGCTGCCTAGAATGTAGAGCGACAGCGGGATACCGATGTTGTTGGAGTTGATTTGACTGCTTGCGGCCGCCAAAATCAGGGCCTCCGACTTGGGCGCTCCCCAAAAGTAACGAGGCACCAGGTAGCCGAGCAGAGCAACCACGATGGCGGCAAGCAGCGACACCGCCAGCAGAGGTGAAAACAGGGTGCGCGGATCCGCCTGCGCCATCACGGTGAACAACAGCGCCGGTGACAGCAAGAAAAACACTAGGCGGCTGAGCACGTAACCGGCGTGTTGCCCGAGCAGATTTTTGCGCCCCAGCACGTAGCCGCACAGAATCGCGGCGCCGATTACCGTAAACCCTGTCACCACCTGCAACATGTTCACCTCCAGCGCTGCGCCGTTACCCGGCGGCCGCCTGCTGCTGCACCCCGGCAAGACTCTGCAGCGCCGTGGCGCCTAACCGGTATTGGGTGTGGGTTTCTACGATCTCAAAACCGCAGCGCTGATACAGCCGCAGCGCAGCAGTGTTTGCGGCATCAACATACAGTTCGACACGACTGTGCCCCAGCTCCAAAAGCCGCTCCAGGCCAGCTTGCAGCAGCAGCTTGCCGTAACCGTGGCCTGCCTGCTCCGGCGCGACCCCAATAACGTAAATCTCAGCCGCTTCGGGAGTGATTTTCAGCCAGTTGTATCCGAGCAGCTTTCCGCTGGTATCTTGCAGCAGCAAGAAGTTGCGTGGATCAGCCCACCGCTGCGCCAGCCGCTCTTGCAAGTCACGCAGCGTCAGTTTGCCTTGTTCCGGGTGATTCGCGAAGACCTCGCGGTTTAGCTGCACCCATGCATCACTGTCTGCCGGGGTGAAGCTGCGCACTGTGACCTCGGAGCCAACTCCCATTGCGGCACTGGTGTTATCTGCGGGCGCGGCCAGGCTGTCATCATTAGCTGCGGTGCCCTTGCTAGCGCTTTCCTGCATGCCAACGAGCGCCACGGAAATTTCTGGCAGCACCATTTTATGCAGCTCGCGCACCGCGGCGAATCCCAACGCCGCGGCGCACCGCTGCTGCGCCGGTAAATTGCCGTGCGCCCATACCAAAAGTGCGGTGGTTGCGGGATCAGCGTCCCGTGCAATTGCGCTCACCAGGTGCCGCGCCACACCCTGGCGGCGTGCCTGCGGTGCCACCGCCAGCTCTGCGGTGACGGCGCCGCCCTCTTGTTGCCACACCGCTGCGGCAAGGCACTCGCCGGAAGCACCAGCACACCACAGCACGCTTTTACGGTGATAACCAAGCAGCGAATCATCGTTAAAAGCAGCAACCCCGTCAGCCGCCTCTATAGCGGCGGCGAAAGCCTGAAAATCGGCTAGTGGCAGCTTGTCACGCATCACGGTTAGGGAATTATGTTTCACTGTTAGGAAAGACCACGTGCAACGGTAATTCTCCCAGCGCGGCGCGACCGTTTAGACCGCTGATTTCGTGAAGCACGCTGAGTCCCACAACCTCAGCTCCAATGGCACGCAGCACCTGTGCCGCCGCGAGCGCGGTGCCACCGGTTGCCAGCGCATCATCAACGATCAGCACTCGCGACCCGGGCGGAATATCCTGTTGCACCTCGATGGTTGCGGTGCCGTATTCCAGCTCGTAGCTGGCGCTCGCGCTGGGCACCGGAAGTTTGCCGGCTTTGCGAACCGCCAGTGCCCCGGTTTTAGTTGCCGCTGCAACGGCGCCCGCAATCAAAAAGCCGCGCGCTTCAACTCCGGCAACCACGTCGAAGGCAGGGGCGTTGTCGACGATGTCAGCGGTTACCGCTTGCAGCGCCGCACCGTCTGCTAAGACCGGTGTGACATCGCGAAACAAAATCCCGGGTTTGGGGAAATCCTGAGTGTAGCGAGTGAGATCTCGGGCTCTGGAAAGCTGTGCGTTCATCGGCTCTGCCGCTCCGCCATCTCTACCACGTTCTTCAAAAGCAGGGCGCGGGTCATCGGGCCAACCCCGCCAGGGTTCGGCGAAATCCATGCGGCACGCTCGGCGACGGCCGGATCCACATCACCAACTACCTTTGATTTTCCGGTTACCGGGTCGATTTCACGGCTCACTCCCACGTCAAGCACAACCGCGCCCGGCCGCACGTGCTCTGGCTGCACCAGCCGTGCCACACCGGAGGCAGCAACAATCACATCGGCCTGCTGCAGCAGCTCCGGCAGGTTTTTAGTGCCGGTGTGAGTCAGGGTAACCGTGGCGTTAATCTCGCGACGTGTCAGCAGCGCTCCAATCGGGCGACCGACCGTCACGCCGCGGCCAATCACCACCACATGCTTGCCATTCCAGTCAATGCCGTAGTGGCTCACCAACTCAATTACGCCGCGCGGAGTGCACGGCAGCGGGGTGGTGATTTCTTTATTAACGTTAAGCGCTAACCGCCCCAGGTTTGTCGGGTGCAACCCATCGGCGTCTTTAGCCGGGTCGATAAGTTCCAGCACCCGGTCAGTGTCAAGGTGCTTTGGCAGCGGCAATTGCACGATGTAGCCGGTGCACTCCGGGTTCTCATTTAGTTCCCGCAGCACCGCCTCGAGCTCTTCCTGGGTGACATCCTCCGGCAGCTCCCGCCGCAGCGAAGCGATGCCCACCTCAGCGCAGTCTTTGTGTTTGCCATTAACATACCACTGACTGCCAGGATCTGAGCCCACCAGCACAGTTGCCAAGCCACAGCTCGCACCGCGCTCCTGCAGCCGCTGTACCCGCTCACGCAGCTGGGCTTTCAACGCCGCAGCACAGGCAATACCATCAAGAATTTCCGCTGCCATACTAACCTCGCACTCCCCTCTTGCCTGTTAAACCAGGTGTTGCAGCTGTGGGTACAGCGGGAATTTAGCGGTTAGTTCGGAAACCCGCTCACGCAGCGGTGCCGGGTCTTTGCCCTGCAGCGCCTGCGCCACAATGTCAGCAACCTCGGTAAACTCAGCGTCACCGAAACCGCGGGTCGCCAGGGCCGGAGTGCCGATCCGCACTCCGCTCGGATTCATTGGCGGGCGTGGATCAAACGGCACAGAGTTACGGTTCACCGTGATGCCGGCGGCGTGCAGTGCATCCTCCGCATCCTGGCCACTCATTTCAGAGTTGCGCAAATCAGCTAGCACCAGGTGCACATCGGTGCCGCCGGTGAGCACATCGACTCCGGCTGCCTTTGACTCTGGGCTCGTAAGCGCCGTAGCAAGCAGTTTGGCGCCGCGCAGGGTGCGCTCCTGCCGCTCTTTAAACTCTGGGCTGGCAGCGAGCTTGAAAGCAGTAGCTTTACCAGCAATAACGTGCATCAGCGGCCCGCCCTGCTGGCCCGGGAACACGTTGCTGTTGAGTTTTTTGTAAAGCTCCAGGTCGTTGGTCAGAATAAACCCGGAACGGGGCCCGCCGATGGTCTTGTGCACGGTTGAAGAAACCACGTCTGCGTACGGCACTGGGTTCGGGTGCAGGCCAGCAGCGACCAGTCCGGCAAAGTGGGCCATATCTACCCACAGGGTAGCGCCAACTTCGTCAGCAATCGCGCGGAAAGCCGCAAAGTCAAGGTGCCGCGGATACGCTGACCAGCCGGCGATAATTACGCGTGGCCGATGCTGCTTGGCAAGCTCTCGCACCTTATCCATATCAATCAGCATGGTTTCCGGATCAACACCGTAGGCTACAGGCTTGTAGAGTTTGCCTGAGAAGTTAAGGTGCATGCCGTGGGTAAGGTGGCCACCGTGTGCCAGATCCAGCCCCAGAATAGTATCACCAGGCTCCGCAATTGCGCTCAACACTGCAGCATTTGCGGAAGCACCGGAGTGCGGTTGCACGTTCGCGTATTTCGCACCGAACAGTGCCTTAGCACGTTCCCGCGCCAGTTCCTCAGCAACGTCGACCGCTTCACAGCCACCGTAATAACGGCGCCCCGGGTAGCCCTCAGCATACTTGTTGGTGAGCACACTGCCAACCGCGTCAAGCACGGCTTGCGGCACAAAGTTTTCACTGGCAATCATCTCCAGTGTGCCACGCTGGCGATCTAGCTCAGCGTCAAGCACCCGGGCAATCTCTGGGTCAACCACCGCGAGAGGTTCATTAAAGAATGAATTAGACATTTTGCTCCTATTGCACCGTATGAACGCAGCGCTTAACTGCGCGACCCAGGCGTGCGGCCTTTGTGGATGTGTCGCTCCCCGATGGTCACCCATCTTGACGCCAGTTGCGACGCTATCAAGTTTATTAGATTTTTAATCTCCCTTGTGAGAGATTGTGCAGGGAGTGTTCCGCCAGCTTCAAGCTAAAATAGGTGATTATGAAGAAAACTTGGGTGCTTACTTTAAAATGTGTGGATCAGCCCGGCATCGTGCATGCTCTGACTGGCGCTTTGGTGGCAGCCGGCGGCAATATCGAAGAGAGCCAGCAGTTTGCTTCACTCGATACAGGCAACTTTTTTATGCGCATTGAAGCGTCAGCGATCGCGCACCCAGAAACCTTCGCTAACCGCTTTACTACTGAACTCAGCCCGGTGATGCGGCGCTTTAACGCTGAGTGGAACCTGGTCAGCTCTGACCGGAAGCTGCGCACCCTGATTCTGGCTTCGAAAGCAACACACTGTGTTAATGATCTGCTGTACAGCCAGCGCAACGGCAAACTGCAGATTGAGGTACCACTGGTGCTGGCTAATCACGCGGTTCCGGGTGAGCTCGCAGAGTTTTACGGAGTACCGTTTGAACACCTGCCAATCACTGCGTCAGCTGACAAACAGCGGTTCGAGCAGCGGATCCGCGAGGTGGTCGCGGAGCACGATATTGAGCTCGTAGTGCTGGCACGCTATATGCAGATCCTCTCCCCGGAGCTGTGCGCCGAGCTTGCGGGCAAAGCAATTAACATTCACCACTCTTTCTTGCCTGGGTTTAAGGGCGCGAACCCTTACCGGCAGGCACACAGCCGCGGCGTGAAGCTAATCGGCGCCACTGCCCACTTTGTCACCACTGATCTTGATGAGGGGCCAATTATTGAGCAGGATGTGATGCGGGTGGATCACGCAGCCAGCCCTACCCAGCTACAGCAGATCGGCCAAGACGAGGAAGCCCGCACACTGCGTCGCGCCGTCGGCTGGTTTGCTGAGAACCGGATTCTGCTTGACGGGCAGCGCACTGTAATCTTCAAGTAGGCGTCGCGCTGGCGTCGGCAAGCCCCGGCGCACCGGCCCCAGTTCGCAGCTACGTGCAGCACCAATATCTCGCATCTTTAACCGCCGCAAACTCTAAGGAAACCAATGTCTCACAACAGCCGCTCCGTGCCAATCATCGCGACCATCCGCACCGTTTTTGATGTACTGGTGGTGGTTGCACTCAACCTCTGGAGTTTCCGCAGTTTTCAGTTGCCACTGCCAGGTGTACTGGTTGCGATTGGCGTGACCCTCGCAGCTCTCTTGGTGTGGGCGTTGTTCCTGTCGGTCAGACCAGTGCTGCAGGTTGACCGCTATCTCCGGGCATTGGTTGCGCTAGTTTTTCTCACCTGCGGGCTGGCAGCTGCCATCGCGCTTGGGATGCACTGGACTGTAGCAGCGCTGCTATTCGTCGCTGCCGCTACGGTATCTTACTTCGACGTGCTTGCGGCAACGAAAAACAACGGCCTCTAACACTTGGTTAATTTTTCCATAATTTTTACCACAGTTTTTGCACTGCGTCTTGAAGTCAAGTAATCTTATGGCATGACAGAACAAGTAAGAATCGAAGAATTATCTGCCGCTACTATCGTCGCGGTAAACTCACTTGGTCTGAAACCGGGTCAAGAGCAGTTCATCACCCCTGTTAGCTATGCTGCTGCAGCTGCGGTAACTCCGGTGGAGTCGGCGTGGCAGCGAGTCGCGTTACTGGGTGATAAAGTTGTAGGTTTCATCCACGCAAATTTTGATCCAACCGCGAACAAAGAAGAATTTCGCGCGGCGCTTTGGCGTATTAACGTTGATGCTGATAGCCAGGGCCAAGGCGTTGGTAAACAGCTTGTAAACGCCCTGCTGGAGGAGGCTGCGGCGCGCGGCGTAGAAAAGCTCACCGTGCTGTGGGAACGCGGCGAAAGCGGCCCGGAGGAGTTCTTCTTGCGAATGGGCTTTGAGCCAATCGGTGAAACCGAATACGGCGAGGTAATTGGCGCACACACCCTGCGACAGCAATGACGCCGGCCCAAAACACCACTGGCCGTGGCACGGCTCTGTTGCTGTTGAGCACCTTCGGCTTCGCTGTTCTTTACTATTTAACTCCGCTGCTCACTCCGCTAAACGCGGAAACTATAGCGGCATTACGAATCGTATTGGGAACTTTTGCGCTCCTAGTTTTCTTCGCTGCTTCCAAAAGTTTAGGCCTCATCGCTGAAACTTGGCGGCATCTGCGTGCGGCACCGTGGCGGATTCCGGTGGTGCTTTTGTGCGGCGCTATGGTCGCCAGCCAACTTTGGCTATTCGCCTACGGCCCAATCTCGGGGCGGGCGCTGCAAGTTTCCCTCGGATATTTCCTGATGCCGCTAGTGCTGGTTATCATCGGGCGATTTTTATATCGTGATGTGCTTGCATGGTGGCATTGGCTAGCCGTTATCATCGCTTCGGGAGGAATTGCCTACGAGGTTATCCGGGTTGGCGGCTTCGCCTGGGAGGCGCTGTGGGTGGCACTGCTGTACCCGCTATACTTCGTGATTCGGCGCGCCATCGGCACCTCACACTTAGGCGGTATGTTTTGGGAGCTCACATTCGTCAGCCCCTTTGCCGCTGCGCTGTTCATCTGGCAGGCAACCCGACTACAGCACATCGGCACCGAAATGTGGCTGTTAGCGCTTGCCATCAGTGCCTTCGGCACCTGCATTTTGATTGTGTGGATCCTCTCCGCCAAATACCTCCCAATGAGCCTGTTTGGGCTGCTCTCTTACCTCGAACCTGGCTTGCTAATGTTGGTTTCTCTATTGCTAGGCGAGGCAGTAGCGCCAGCCGAGCTGCCGCTATATCTGGCAGTGTGGGTGGCAGTTTTGATTATCGTCATCGGCGGCACCGTAACCGCGCTTAAGAAGCGGTCGTCCCGGAAGCAGGAGCCTGCAGCCGTGACTACCGGTGACGGGGCTACAGCAGCTGAGCAGGGCTCGGCAGATGGCACCGAGACCCTGCACCTACAAAACGATGACGCTGAGCAGATGCTAGTGTTTGCGGCCACAGGCAGCATTCCGATTATCGATTTGGCTACTATCACTTCACCGGAAGACCCAGATGCCAAGGGCCAGGCGTAACCTGATCCACCCGCAGCTCTCGCCCTTACTTGGCCACGTCAGTGCTAAAAATTAGCGTACCCTGAGTTTTTCCTGAGAGCTTTTTGAGGTAGAATTATATTGCTAATAGTAGCGACTGAAACGAGGGCTTATGAGCGAAAACATCAACGATTCAAACCAGGGAACCAACGGCGCTGACAGCACCGATTTCACATTCGAGATGGCGGAGCCAGGTCAGGTTGATGTCACTCCGGAGATTGATGAAATCTCCGAGCTGGAGCAGCTGCTTGATCCGGAGTCAGCATCTCCAGACCCGGAAGCATGGAAGCAAGGCTACCCTTACAGCGAGAAAATCAGTCGCAAAGAGTACGAAAAAACCAAGCGGAAACTGCAAATTGAGCTACTGAAGTTCCAGGCCTGGGTGAAGGAGAGCAACGAAAAAGTTGTCATCATCTTCGAAGGCCGTGATGCTGCCGGCAAGGGTGGTGCGATTAAGCGGTTTATGGAGCATATGAATCCGCGTGGTGCGCGTACTGTGGCGCTGGAGAAACCAACAGAACGCGAACAGAAGCAGTGGTTCTTCCAGCGTTATGTGCAGCACCTACCGACCGGGGGCGAGATTGTGCTGTTTGACCGTTCCTGGTACAACCGTGCCGGTGTTGAGCGCGTGATGGGCTACTGCACTCCGGAGGAATACCTCGAATTCACCCGCTCCGCCCCAGAGTTTGAGCGGATGCTGACCCAGTCAGGCATCCACCTGATTAAATTCTGGTTCTCAGTGGGTAAAGCAGAGCAACGTGCCCGCTTCCTGTCACGCTCAACTGATCCCGTGAAGCAGTGGAAGCTGAGCCCAACCGACCTCGCCAGCCTCGATAAGTGGGAAGCATACACCGAGGCGAAAGAGGCTATGTTTTTCTACACTGACACCCCGCAGGCACCGTGGACTGTCGTAAAATCAAACGACAAGAAACGCGCCCGCCTAGAGGCGATTCGCTGGGTGCTGAACCAGTTCGAGTACACTGGCAAAGACCACAGCGTTGTTGGCACTCCTGATAGCAACATCATCGGCAGCCCAGCTGAGGTTTACGATCAGGGAGAAAACCCAGTGACCGGGATTTTCCCGGTTGTTAAGCGCTAACAGTGTAACAACTTTTATAACGCAGTTCTGGGTGTATAGTGCAAACTATCCACCCAGAACTTTTTTCAACGTCAAATAGGAGGACACAGTGCTTCAACCAGCAGTTTTCTCACTCACCCTACAACCCGCTAGCTACTCCAGCAGTGGCCCCGATTTTGAAACCATAATGTCTCTCGCTTTGCTTGTCGGCCTGGTTCTGGTGCTCGTGGCGGGTATTGGATTTCTATTTTTTGGCGGCCTGCGAAGTTCATTCTTCTTCACCGTCAAAACCCAAGAAAATATCATAGTGGAACGCTTTGGTAAGTTCCTGCGCGTCGCAAAACCTGGTCTCAACACCAAGATGCCTTTCATCGACAGCCTCACCAAGCCGATTTCGCTACGCATTCAACAGCTTGAGGTGAATATCGAGTCTAAAACTAAAGACAACGTCTTTGTGACAGTGCCGGTTGCGGTACAGTATGTGATTCGGGAAGAATCAGTGCAGGATGCATACTATCGCCTTTCAAACCCTGAAGCACAGATTCGCTCTTATGTCTTTGACACTGTGCGCTCCGCGCTCTCCGGATTGGAACTGGACGCTGCCTTCGAGTCTAAAGACGATATTGCCCGCTCAGTCGAGGCAACACTCTCCACTAGAATGCAGGAGTTCGGTTTTAACATCGTGAACACCCTGGTACAGGATATCTCCCCTGACCAGAAAGTACGGGATTCAATGAACTCAATTAACGCCGCGCAGCGTGACCGGGTTGCGGCACAGTCACTCGCCGAGGCAGACAAGATTAAGCGCGTCACCCAAGCCCAAGCAGAGGCGGAGTCAAAGCGCTTGCAAGGTGAGGGCGTTGCAGCACAGCGCAAAGCTATTGCGCTTGGCATCGCTGAGCAGTATGAGATGCTCCGCAAGGTCGGTATCGAAGGCACGGCCGAACAGCTGCTGTTAATGACACAGTACTTTGACGCTATGCAGGACATTGCCCGCAACGGCCGCTCTAATGTGCTGTTCCTGCCGTCAAACCCAGGCTCCGTCGGTACTATGGGAGATGAGATTCGCTCTTCCCTGCTGCAGGCGCAGGCCGCAGCCAGCTTCCAGGAAGCTCCTGCGAATGCACCAACTATCGCCGCCGAGCATGACGAAACTCCAGGCACCGCAGGGTCTTCCAAGCAGCACAACAGCGCGGCAGCTACCGCGGAGTTTGCAGAGCAAGCGCGCACCCGACTTTCTGCAGCGGCTAAACAGTCAGTTCCCGCGCTACTACAGGAAATCTCGGAGCTACGCGATCAGCTACGCGGGCACGATAAATCGTAATCGCAAAAGCAAGAGGGCTAAAGCAAAAAGCTTTAGCCCTCTTAAAATTTTTGCCAGATTATCGACGCAGACCCAGGCGCTCAATAAGGCTACGGTAGCGCTCAATGTCTACCTTCTGTAGGTAGCCGAGCAGACGACGACGCTGACCAACCAGCAGCAGCAGACCGCGACGTGAGTGGTGGTCGTGCTTGTGCTGCTTCAGGTGCTCGGTGAGGTCTTTGATGCGGCGAGAGAGAATAGCAACCTGTACCTCAGGTGAACCGGTGTCACCTGGTTTTGTTGCGTACTCTGCAATGATTTCCTGCTTCACTTTTGCGTCAAGTGACATTTGTTCTCCTCTTGGTAGTTGCGCGGCGCTGGTCACCCACTGTGCCAGCTCTCTTTATCCGCGGCCGGTTTAACGGCAACTTGTTAATTCTAGCATACTAAAACCCGCCACGCCCCAGCATTTTCAGTGACACCATGCAACCAGGCAGACGATGCTGCCCAGCGCAAACTGTTGTACCGAGCAGCAGCAACTGCCGCGCGTGGTGATAACCGCTGCCGAACTTAGGCGACGTCTACCAAGTCGATGATAAAGACCAGGGTGCTCTTGGCAAGCGGGTGTCCAGGAGCGACACCATAAGCCAGGCGCGGTGGCACAATCAGCTTGCGCCGGCCGCCAACCTTCATGCCCGGAATGCCCTGCTGCCACCCTGGAATTAGGTTACGCAGCGGGAACTTGATGCTCTCACCGCGTGACCAGGATGAGTCAAATTCTTCACCGCTGTCGTAGTCTACGCCGAGGTAGTGCACGTCAACGGTTGAAGCAGCTACGGCTTCGGCTCCCTCACCCACCACGATATCTTCGATAACCAGCTCGGTTGGGGCTGGACCTTCTGGAAACGGAACTTCTGGACGCTCTAAATTAGTCATACTTAAAATTTTCTCACACTTTCGTGCGACACCCCACTTTGAATACTGTCACTACCGGTGAGCGCCATTCACCAGAAGCTCCACGCAGAAGAGCTTCATCAGAGAAGGACTGCACCCACGCACAATCTTTCAAGCTCCACACAATTTTCTTCGCTAAAATTGTTATGTGAAGTTGGCGCAATTATCTCGAAATGATTCTGATTCTTATTCCCTGGCTGTGGTGCTAGACGGTAGCGCTATTTTCACTTCCGATTTGGGGCTGGGCTTCACCACTCTCCAGGAGCTTATCACCGCCGGCGAAACAGGGTTGCAGCAGCTGCACGAAGCCCTTGCAACGGCACCCGACAGCATCGCTACTCCTTTGACCGAACTGCGGTACGCACCGGCTGTGACCACTCCGCCAATTACGCTGGCTGTCGGTCTTAACTACAGCGAGCATGCCAGTGAGCTAAAACTTGATAATGATTCGGGCCCGGTGTTGTTTTCGCTGTTCCCGAACTCTCTGGCGCCGCACAATGGCACCGTAGAACTGCCAACTGACCAGTCTACCGAGGTTGACTATGAGGGTGAACTCGGCGTGATTATAGGCAAACCTGCAAAAAATGTACAGCTTGCTGATGCGCTCGACTATGTTTTCGGCTACACCGTGGTTAACGATTTAACCGCGCGCAACATTCAGTTTACCGAGCCGCAGTGGTCTCGCTGCAAGTCTTTCGATGGTTTCACACCGGTTGGCCCGGTTGTGGTCACCGCTGATGAAATTCTGGATCCACAAAACCTACGCATCACAACCGATATTGATGGCTTACGGGTGCAGGATGACACCACAGGACACATGATTCGCTCCGTTGCGGAGCTGATTGTGTCACTTTCTCGCTCTCTAACTCTGCTGCCTGGAACCCTGATTTCCACCGGTTCTCCCGGAGGTGCCGGCCGCAGCCGAAAACCTCCGCTTTATTTGAAACAGGGAACCGTGGCGACCGTCACCATTGAAAAGATTGGCGCGCTCACCACCCACGCGGTCGAAATCTAACATTCAACCATAGCCACCAGTGCGATTGCGCTCGGTACGCCACAGCAAGCGCTGTCTCATCGCGCCACAGCTGCTAGCCGTGCGCTAAAAACCCAAGACGAGCCGGCGGCCGTAGCAAACAAAAAGGGGCTCTCGGATCTAAACCCGAGAGCCCCTGACTCTATCGTCGTTAAGCTTCGCCCATGACGCTCGTTGAGTCGACCTCGGTTGCCGGAGTTACTTTACCCGCCTGGCGCGCATCCTCACTGTCCGGAGTTAGACCAGCCAGCTTTGCTGGCTGCAGCAGCTCATCAAGTTCTGCCTCACCCAGCAGACCCTGAGAAACAACCATCTCACGCACATTGCCATTGGTAGCGAGCGCTTCCTTAGCCAATTTCGCTGCAGCGGCATAGCCGATAACCGGCGCCAACGCGGTAATCACGGTAACTGAGCGTGCCACAGTGTCTTCGAGTTTCTCGGTGTTTGCGGTAATGCCATCAACACAGTTTACGCGCAGGGTGTAGCATGCGCGCTCCAACCAGGTGATTGACTGGAACAGCGAGTGGGCAATTACTGGCTCGAAAGCGTTAAGCTGCAGCTGGCCTGCTTCAACCGCCATAGAAACTGTCACGTCTGCGCCGGCAACCGCGTAAGCAACCTGGGTTACAGACTCTGGAATTACCGGGTTTACCTTACCCGGCATGATTGAAGACCCTGCCTGGCGGGCCGGCAGGTTAATCTCGCCGAGACCAGCCTGTGGGCCTGATGACAGCAAACGTAAGTCGTTTGAAATCTTCGAAAGCTTCAGGCCCGCTCGCTTCAAGGCACCTGAGAAGGTCACAAAAACGCCGGTGTCTGTGGTTGCCTCAATCAGGTCACCTGCAGTCTCTAGCGGAATACCGGTAACCTCACGCAGGTGTTTAATAACAGCCTCTTTGTAACCCTTAGGAGCGTTAATGCCGGTGCCGATTGCGGTTGCACCCATGTTCACTTCGTAAAGCAGTCGCATTGCTTCATTGAGGCGGTCAACATCCTCGCGCAGGGTCACAGCGAATGCGTTGAACTCCTGCCCCAGGGTCATCGGCACCGCATCCTGGAGCTGGGTGCGCCCAACCTTCAAAATGCCAGCAAACTCTTTACCCTTAGCTTCAAAGCTGTCTGCCAAAAGCGCGAGCTCTTCTAGCAGTGACTTGATTGAGAACACCAAAGCAATTTTGATTGCGGTTGGGTAGGTGTCGTTGGTTGACTGGCTGCGGTTAGTGTGGTCGTTTGGATTAATGAAGGCGTAATCACCCTTCTTGCGGCCAGCCAGCTCCAGTGCGCGGTTAGTGATAACCTCGTTGGCGTTCATGTTAGTTGAGGTACCAGCGCCACCCTGCACCACGCCCACAACAAACTGATCGTGCAGCATGCCAGTTTTAACATCTTCGCAGGCGCGGTCAATCAGGGTTGCACGCTGCTCTTCCAGCGCCCCGATTTCCAGGTTAGCGCGAGCAGCAGCCTGCTTGACGCATGCAAAAGCCCTTACAAAATCAGGATAAACAGAGATCGGACGGCGCGAGATTGGGAAGTTTTCGATAGCTCGGGCAGTATGCACACCCCAGTACACACTCGCCGGAACTTCTACACTGCCCAGCGAATCGGTTTCGGTTCGAGTGCCAGACGCATAAAACTCAGTCACTTTTGTTTCACTCCAATGTAGTTAACAGCGGTAAAATCCGCTTGGTTGGTTACCTTAAACATTAGTACTTTTGCGCATTTTTGCAACCATAAAAAACCGCGTTTTTGACAGCAGCCGAGGTTTGCAGGGAGATTCGTGCGATACCGTAATTTTTGTGCACAAATAATAAAACTCGGACGCTACAGGATAGCCCGTCACTGACTGAACAATCGCTATCCACTTGTATCTGCTTAGAACTTATCCTGCATCTCCAACAGCCGGCGAATCCGGTCAGGCAAAGGCGGATGCGTCGCAAACAGCTTCTGCATCATACCCGGGCGTTGCGGATCCGCCATCCACATATGGGCCATAGAGCTGTTCTGCTGCTGCAGCGGCCGCCCGTATTCTTGCAACTTGTGCAGCGCACTGGCGAGGCCTGGGGCATCGCGAGTGACATGCGCGCCCGTGGCATCAGCAAGATACTCGCGCTGGCGGGAAATGGCCAGCTGCACCACAGTCGCAATCACCGGCGCAACAAACATAGCAATCAGCCCTAAAATCATCACTGCGGGGTTATTGTTGCGGTTACCACGCGCGAAGAACGCCATCCGCATCAGCATATCCGCCAGCATTCCGATTGCAACCACCAAACCGTAGACAATCATGTTAACCCGGATATCATAGTTTTTAACGTGTCCGAGTTCGTGTGCCATCACGCCCTCAAGCTCCCGGTCAGACATAATCTCAAGCAGCCCGGTGGTCGCTGCAACAACCGCGTTTTCGGGGTTACGCCCCGTCGCAAAAGCGTTCGGGGCCGGATCGTCAATAATGTAAACTCGCGGCATCGGCATGCCGGTGGTTATCGCCAGATTTTCCACGGTGTGATACAGCCGCGGATTTTCTGCCGCAGTAATCTCGCGTGCCCCAGCCATAGACAACGCCATTCGCGAGGCCATGAAATACTGAATCAGTGCATAGATAGTGGCACCACCGACAGCAAAAATGGTGATGCTGGGATTATCGTAAATATACCCGGCAAGCAATCCGAGCGCCCCAATGATAACCACAAAAAGCAGCATGATCAGCACGGTATTGATTTTATTTTTGCGGATCGCACTGTACATCGCTCTGCCTTACTCGCTATGAGCCGAAATCAATACGTGGTGGCTCAGAGATAGCCGCAAGATCCTCAACCTCAAAGAAATCCCGCTCTTTAAAGCCCATTGCCCGCACGAATAAAGTATTCGGGAAAAGCTGAATCTTGGTGTTGTATTCGCGCACACCGCCGTTGTAAAAGCGCCGTGAAGCTTGAATTTTGTTTTCTGTGTCTACTAGCGAAGCCTGCAAATCGAGGAAGTTTTTACTTGCCTGCAACTGTGGGTAGGCCTCAGCTACCGCGAAAATTGACTTCAGCGCGGTCTGCATATGGTTTTCAGCAACTGATGCCTCTGCAGGACTCTGCGCGCTGATGGTCTCCGCCCGCGCGCGGGTAACTGCCTCAAACACTCCGCTCTCGTGCGCCGCGTAACCCTTTACAGTCTCCACCAGCTGCGGAATCAAATCAGCGCGGCGTTTCAGCTGCACCGTGATGTCGCTCCAGGCTTCATCTACCCGATTACGCAGGCGCACCAAACCGTTGTAGGTGAGCCAGATATAGAGCCCTAGAATTAGCACCAGCCCAACGGCGGCTAGCAACACAATCGTTCCTGTATTCATAGTTCAAGTCTATTGCTTTTTCACTGCTAACTTTCTGGAGATTTAGCTGCCTACGAGACGGTTATCTGACTGTTAGAATTGGCTCTTGCAATGCTTTTGCGACGCCGCAGTGAAAACTCTTGTTTACGCAAAGCTCGCAAGCGATAGATAGTGCTTCGCAAACTTAAACCAGCTAAACCAGTCCTGGCAAGGCAAACGTCCCAAGACAAATACGGACATATGTCTTGGGACATCACATTGTGCCCCCACAGGGATTCGAACCCTGACTGAATAGATTTTAAGTCTACTGCCTCTGCCAGTTGGGCTATAGGGGCTTGTTGCTGCAGCAACAATAAATAACTTTAGCAGCTTCCGGGGTGTTTTCGCAGCTTCCGACAGACTCGCATACCGCAAGGCTGTTACAATTTCATGCGGCGACGGACCTATCCCTCCAGCTAGCCGCGAAAAAAGTTGTGCGCTCCGAGTTGGGCAGAACTCGAAGCGCACAAGGTCGCCGGCGCCGCAGGTTGGGTGCAGCGGGCGTGCAGACTATGCGGTCTGCAGGCGTGAACGCAGGTTTTGCAACTCTGCGCCTAGCTGCGCTGGCAGTTTATCGCCGAACTGCGCGAAGTATTCCTCAGTCATCTCGCACTCAGCCAGCCAAGAATCTTTGTCAACAGCAAACAGCTGTTCCAGATCTGTGTCACTGATTTCCAGCCCATCAAGGTTTAGCTCTCCAGGTGCTGGCACAATACCGTTGGCCTTCTCAACCCCGGCAACTTCGCCAGATACAGCACGCAGAATCCAGTCAATCACCCGTGAATTTTCGCCGAAACCTGGCCACAGGAAACGACCATCAGCGTCCTTGCGGAACCAGTTGACCTGGAAAATTTGTGGCGCGTGCTCGCCGAGCTTGGCTCCCATTTCCAGCCAGTGTGACCAGTAGTCTGCCATGTTGTAACCGCAGAACGGCAGCATTGCGAACGGATCACGGCGCAGCTCACCGACGTTGCCCTCCTGCGCAGCGGTTTTCTCACTGGAGATGGTAGCACCAATGAAAACGCCATGCTGCCAGTCGTAAGCCTTAGCTACCAGCGGCACATTAGTGGCGCGGCGGCCACCAAACAGGATTGCATCCAGCGGCACCCCGCTTGGGGCGGTGGTGTATTCGGCAGCGATTGTTGGAGCCTGAATCGCAGCAACTGTGAAGCGAGAGTTCGGGTGCGCTGCAACGCGGCCAGAATCTGGTGTCCAGTCTTTGCCTTGCCAGTCGATGAGGTGCGCAGGGGTTTCTGCAGTTTTACCCTCCCACCACACATCACCATCATCAGTCAGCGCAACGTTAGTGAAGATAGTATTGCCCCACATGGTTTCCATCGCGGTGGGATTGGTTTCCTCCCCAGTACCCGGCGCTACCCCGAAGAAACCGTGCTCTGGGTTGATAGCGTAAACGCGACCGTCTTCGCCCTGGCGCAACCACACGATATCGTCACCGAGGGTTTCCACCTTCCAACCCGGAATTGTTGGGTGCAACATCGCCAGGTTGGTTTTGCCGCAGGCTGAAGGGAAGGCAGCTGCAACGTTGTAAGTCTTGTTAGTGTCGGTGTTGGTCACCTTGATGAGCAACATATGCTCGGCGAGCCACCCTTCGTTGCGGCCCATGACGCTGGCGATCCGCAGCGCGAAGCACTTCTTAGACAGCAGCGCGTTACCGCCATAGCCGGAGCCGAATGACCACACTTCGAGGGTTTCTGGGAAGTGGCAGATGTATTTCTCTGAGTTACATGGCCAGGTGCTGTCTGCCTCGCCCGGCGCTAGTGGTGCGCCAACCGAGTGCACAGTGCGCACCCACTGCTTACCAGCTTCAATCTCGCGCAACACATCCGGGGTAACACGCGCCATAATGTGCATGTTAAGCACCGCGTAAGGTGAGTCAGTAATCTGCAAGCCATACTGGGTAATAGCGCCTCCAACTGGACCCATCGCGAATGGAATCACGTAGAGGGTGCGGCCCTGCATCGCGCCGTTAAACAGCGGCTCCAGCTTGGCAATCATCTCCTCAGGTGCGCACCAGTTGTTGGTTGGGCCAGCGTCTTCTTCTTTAGTTGAGCAGATGAAGGTGCGGTCTTCAACGCGTGCCACATCGTCGGCAGATGAGCGCGCTAAGAAGCTGTTTGGGCGGATGCTTTTATTGAGTTGGATCAGCGAGCCCGCAGCAACCATTTCACTGGTCAGCAGCTGCCACTCAGCTTCGCTGCCGTCACACCAAAAGATCTTTTCTGGTTTTACGAGTTCTGCAATCCCTTTGACCCATGAGATTACTGCGGTGTCAGCTGTTGGTGCGGCGGTCTCGATATCTGCTACTGCGTGCACCAGCGGTGTAAATTCTGCTGTAGGCATTGTTACTTCTCCCCTGCCCGGGTATTGCGGCCTGCCGGTTACAGGCTCTCTTTAATTCAATTATTTTACTTATTTTCAAATTTCACGACAGGCACTCCTGTAAAAAATCTGATTTTTTGACATATAATCAAACTATGCCAGATTTTAACCAACTTGATAACAACGGTTCACTATCAGACAGCAGCCGTTCGCTTTTGCTTGGCAAACGCTTGAAGCATTTCCGCAAAGAAGCGGGTCTAACCCTGGAGCAGCTAAGCAGCCGTGTTGGGCTCAGCATCAGCCAGCTATCAAACTTCGAAAACGGCAAACGCGAGCCTAAAATCACCCTGCTGCAGCAGCTCGCCGCAGAGTTGCAGGTCAGTGTTAGTGAATTTTTTACGCTGGAGCCGCCGAGCAAACGCAGCGCCCTGGAAATCGCCTTCGCACAGCTGCAGCAGGGCAACAGCTATCAGCAGTTACAGCTGCCGAAGGTACGCTCTCTCAAGAAGGTTAGCGACGAAGCGCTAGAAGCCTTAGTTGGCCTCGCCCGAGAGGTGCAGCGTCAGGCGCAGCAGCAAGCTGCCACCCCGGAGGGCGCGCGACGCGCCAACACCGATATTCGCTCCGAGATGCGGCAGCGTGATTTTTATCTGCCCGAAATCGAAGCACTGGCCGCTGATTTAATGCGTTCCGTGGGGCACACCGGCGGGGCGCTGACGCACCGCACCGTTGACGTACTGGCACAGAAGCTGGGGTTCTCGCTGATATTCGTTGATGATTTACCCCCAAATACGCGCAGTATCACCGATTTTGAGAACGGCCGTATTTATCTTCCGCCAGCGTCCATCCCCGGCGGGCACGGGCTCCGCGCCCTCGCCCTGCAAGCGCTGGCGCACCGCGTGCTGGGTCACGAACAACCCGGTAATTACAAAGAGTTTTTACAGCAGCGACTGGAGATTAACTACTTCGCTTCAGCCTGTCTAATGCCCGAAAAAGCAGCGGTACAGTTTTTACAAAGCGCGAAGCGTTCACGCAATCTTGCGATTGAGGATCTGCGCGACGCTTTCGGAGTAACCCACGAGACCGCAGCTCACCGTTTTACTAACCTTGCAACCACACACCTGGGGCTGCGCACACATTTCTATCGCACCGATGCGGCAGGCGGCATGATTCGTGGCTACTCCAACGACGGACTGCCCTTCCCAACCGACTCCGGCGGCAACATTGAGGGGCAGATGGTGTGTAAGAACTGGCCGGGTCGAGTTGCTTTCCACCGTCGCAACCGCACCAATGAGTTTTACCAATATACCGACACTCCGGTTGGCACTTTTTGGTCTACCGTGCAAACCGGCGACACCGCAGATGGAGGTTTTTCGATTACCTGTGGCGTGGGTTTTGATGATGCCAAGTGGTTCCGCGGGCGGGAAACACCGGTGCGGCGCGCCTCCGGCTGCCCTGATTTGAGCTGCTGCAAACACCCCACCGAGGAACTGCTGCAGCGCTGGGAGGGTAAGAGCTGGGCAAGCGCCAAAATGCACCAAAATATTTTGGCCCCTCTGCCAACAGGCACCTTCCCTGGTGTTGATGAAACCGAGATGTACGAGTTTCTGACCAATCACTCGGATGCTAGAAATCAGGTGCTCGATTAACGGGATCATCCGCAGCAGCTCAGCGCTGCAACAGGGCGGAACAGCGCAGGCTACTGTGCACGGGGCGGCACATCAAACGCGGCGGCGGCAATGAGAATGCTCGCCGCACGGGTATCAGTAAAAGGGTGAAGCGGCAGCCGCAGCTGCCGCTTCACCTCATACAGTTACGCTACTCTGTACCTTAAGCTGCGCCCTCGAACATGCTGGTAACAGAGCCATCCTCAAACACCTCACGAATTGCCTTTGCCAAGAGTGGTGCAATTGACAGCACCGTGAGCTTGTCAAAGCGCTTCTCTGCGTTCACCGGCACAGTGTCAGTCACAACCACCTGATCAATGTGCGGAGCATTCAGCACCTCTGGGGCTTTACCAGAGAAAATCGGGTGGGTTGCGGCGATTGTCACACCACGAGCACCGTTCTTTACCAGCGCTTCCGCCGCTTTAGCAATGGTACCGCCGGTGTCAATCATGTCGTCCACCATCAAGCACCAGCGGTCTTTCACGTCACCGACAATTTCGTGCACGCTAACCTGGTTTGCCACCTTCGGATCACGCCGCTTATGGATAATCGCTAGTGGCGCACCAAGTTGGTCACTCCACACGTCTGCAACTCGCACCCTACCCATGTCAGGTGACACGATGGTGAGATCATCGCGATCTTTAAAACTCTGGCGGAAGTGCTCCAACAGCACTGGCATCGCGAAGAGGTGGTCTACCGGACCATCGAAGAAGCCCTGAATCTGCGAAGCATGCAAATCCACCGACATAATTCGGTGCGCACCAGCAGCCTTAAACAGGTCTGCAACCAAACGAGCTGAAATTGGCTCGCGGCCACGGCCTTTTTTATCCTGACGAGAGTATGGGTAAAAAGGCGCAACCACGGTAATGCGCTTCGCGGAAGCACGCTTCAGAGCATCCACCATAATCAGTTGCTCCATCAGGCTCTCATTGATTGGATCAAGGTGGCTCTGTATCACGAAGGCGTCTGCGCCGCGCACGCTCTCGTTAAAGCGAGTATAGATTTCGCCGCTTGCGAACGTGCGAGTATCAGTCGATAGCACCTCAGCGCCTAGCTCTTTACCGACATTTTCTGCCAGTTCCGGGTAAGCGCGGCCGCTGATCAAAACCAGCTTCTTCTGAGTTGCCTTTTCAATAGCGCTCATTTTTGGGATTCTCCATCTGTAGCGTTTGCTGCTTTTGCTGAGTTTGAATCGGGGCGGTTTGCTGCAACCCACCCTGCTAAGTTTCGCTGCGCCGCAACCGACAGTGCGAGGGCACCAGCCGGCACATCTTTGCGCACCACGGCCCCAGCACCAGTATAAGCTCCGGCGCCAATCTCAACCGGCGCCACCAGCACGCTCTTCGACCCCACGCGCACGCTGTCTCCGATAACAGTCTGATGCTTCTTCACACCGTCATAATTGGCAACAATTGTGCCCGCCCCGAGATTGACGTCAGCACCCACTGTCGCATCTCCTACATAACTTAAGTGTGGCACTTTGGTGCCGGCACCGAGCTGTGACTTTTTAACCTCCACAAAAGCGCCAATCTTGCCATGCTCTCCGAGGTTGGTTTCTGGCCGCAAATAGCTAAACGGCCCAACTGTGGCTCCAGCACCAATGGTTGCGCCGTGCACTTCGCTGCGCAGCACCGTGGCACCTGCGCCCACCACCGAGTCACATAACGTTGTATCGGGCCCAATCACACAATCAGCCGCAATCTGCGTAGCACCCCTTAGCAGAGTGCCAGGCTCGATTGTAACATCCTGGGAAATGCGCACGGTGACATCAATAAATGTGGTTTCTGGAGCCACAATAGTAACTCCTGCCCGTTGATGCTGTTCCAGCACGCGGCGATTCAGCTCAGTTGCTGCAGCGGTAAGCTGCACCCGGTCGTTGACGCCGGCGAGCGCCCAATTGTCTGTGGTGACTGCTGCGGTAACTTTGCCACCGGCAGCGAGAATCTCAGCCGCAGCATCGGTGAGGTACTTCTCCCCCTGCGCGTTATTAGTGTCGATATGAGCAAGCGCTGCAGTCACCGCGGCGCGCTCGAAGACATAAACTCCGCCATTTATTTCAGTAATACGACGCTGCTCAGGCGAAGCATCTTTTTCTTCTACGATGCCAGAAACTTCGCCCTGCCCATCGCGCAAAATCCGTCCCAGCCCGGTTGGCTGTTGCACCACTGCAGACATAATAGACATTTGGTAAGCACCCGCACGATGCGCGGTGAACAGCTGCTGCAGCGTTTCAACCCCAATTAGCGGCACATCACCAGAAAGCACCACCACATCACCGTTGAACGCTGCTGGCAACGCGGCTAACGCCTGCTCAACCGCACGCCCGGTGCCTGGAATTTCATCCTGTTCACACAAAATGGTCTGCGGCGCAAATTTCAAAATCCGCTCCGAGACCATTTCTTTTTCGTGTCGCACAACCGCTACAACGTGCTCTGGCTGCAGCTGGTACGCGGTGGTGAGGACATGCTCAATTAGCGCCAAGCCGCCAATCTCATGCAGCACCTTCGGTAGTTTACTCTTCATGCGAGTGCCTTGCCCCGCAGCCAAGATGACAACCGCGAGAGCTTGAGCTTGCTGATTTGTCATAGGTGCTGCTCCTTCGGAACTGGCTGACACGCATCCAAAACTGCATTGGCGCGCCCTGGGCAACGCCCAGGAGGGTAACGCGAGGGCTACCAGCTCCGCCCCTAGGACTCGAACCTAGAATGCCTGGACCAAAACCAGGAGTGTTGCCAATTACACCAAGGCGGAATGTGTCAAAAACACTTCTTCTATCTTGCCAGAAACTGCAGTTTTTTTCTAACTGATACACGCCGCTAATTTCTGGCAAAATATTTAGCATGGAGCACCGCGACGAAGTTTCGGAAATCATCAGCCGCTGGCAAACTGCTAAGCCCGAACTAAACATGGCTCCGCTCGCTGTTTTTTCGCGTCTCGCGCGACTCACAAAGCACCTTAACAAGCTCCGCGCCGCCGCTTTTGAGGCTGCAGATCTCGAAATTTGGGAGTTTGATGTGCTCGCTGTGCTGCGCCGCGCGGGAGCCGAAACCAAGGTTAGCGTCAAAACCCTGGTGCAAGAAACCATGGTTACCAGCGGCACCATGACCAATCGCCTGGACCGTCTGTGCGGTCGCGGCCTAGTTGCCCGCACCCAAGACCCCAACGATGGTCGCGGGGTACTCGTGCAGATTACCGCTGCTGGAATCGCGCGGGTGGATCAGGCATTCACAGCTCTGCTCAGCGCCGAAACTCAGGCCTTAAAGGGTCTCACTGCAGCAGAACAGCAACGCCTCGCAAATCTCCTCAGTAAGCTCGGCACCACCATCAAGCTACAATAAACCGGCCACGAAGCAGCACTCGATGCAAAGTACCTTTAACCATATATCGGCCATGATATGTCACCACTCAAAGCTCCGCAGCGACTATCAGACGTAAGCGATTTCACAGCTAACCGCACCGCGATACAGTGAACTATCGGCAACTCTAACAACCGCCAACAGACTCCCCGGATCCGGATTCAAACCAAACTCTGGGCGCGCCACTATCAATCGCGCCATGAAATGCCCGGTTTCCCCGGTGTTAACCGCGACTGTCTGCTCGTTCACGGTGACCCCGAGTGGCACTTCAGCGAGTCCGGCAGTGTGACCCGCAAGTGTCACAGCACCGCTTATCTCAACCTCCAGGCCTTCGGCCACAGCCACAGCCTGGGTGGCGGTGACTACGACGGCTAGATCCGCCGTCTCTTCCTGCTGCACCGGCAACAAATCAGCCGCAACTCCCGGAGCGTGCCGCGGGGTTGGCCGGATGAAACCGTCGCCGTCAAGCGCAGCCGCATAGCGCAGCAGGTCGCTGTCGCTGTAGGCGGCACCCGCGAAAGTGACACCAACAGGGACTTGAATATCACTGGTTGCCCCCATTGACACTGTCACGGTTGGAATCCCAAAGTGCCGCAGCGCATAATTACCATTTGAAAACAGCACCCCGTTAAGCCAGGCGTGATCGTTTGCCGCAGGCAGCCGCTCTGCGTCCTCGGTGCCTATGTCAGCGTTCGCAGGGAAAACCACAGCGTCGTAGCCGTGAGCAGCAAGCCAATTTTCGAAAAGCTCGGTGCGTAGCTGCACCAGCGCGCGCAGCCCGGCTGCAAAATCGGCGCGGTCGCGCGGATCCGCAATTCCCTCCTGAGCATATTTCACAACCGCGCGATAGCGGTTCTCATAATCAGGAACCTCTTCATAGCGGTCAGGCAGAGTGCCCGGCGCGAGCGGGAAAATAGCATCTGGGTCGACAACCGCGAGGTTTGGAATCTCAGGATCGTTATTTGCCCGCAGGAAATCATCCCATCCAAAAGCTAGGAAGTGGTTAAACTCGGTTGCCATCCAACCCTCAGGCAGCACTCCAAGCTCGGCGATTTGCTCACCAGCTGGCTTGTCACGCTCATACTGCTCCACAACCGGGAAGTCGCTCTCCACCACGGTGGCTCCAAGCGCCTCCAGCCGGGCTTTTGTTTGCTCCCATAGCGCTAACACACTCGGCCGCACCGGCATCGGAAATTTTGGATCCTTCCCGAGATACATTCGCGGCACAGCGAGCACTTTGCCTTGCAGCGCGTGTGGATCACTGAGCTCGGTGTAATCTGCCGGGCGCACAGCGCTAGCCGGTGGCAGCTCCACTACTTGCTGATGGCGCCAGAAATCGCCACGGGTTTCGGGATCGTCAACTACCAGCACATTGAGTAGTTGCAACATGTCAACCATGGTGCGGGTGTGCGGCACAACCACATCGCGCGCCGGGAACAGCGGCCAGTTGCCACGAATAGAAATCAACCCCCAGCTCGGTGTGTAGGCACACAGGCCGTTGTTCGACGCAGGGCTGCGACCGGATGAGACGGTTTCTTCGCCCATACCAAAAACTGCTAAGTTAGCCGCAGTTGCAGCACCTGAACCGTTGGAGGAACCGGAGGCGTATGCCGCCGCTAAATAATCAGTGTTATAAGGATTTTCGGCGCGGCCATAAACACCCCGCTGCATCCCTCCGTCAGCCATCGGCGGCATATTAGTTTTACCGAGCAGCACCGCCCCGGCCTGCAGCAATTGCTGCACCGTGAATGCATCCCAGTTAGCAATCAGGCCTGCGAACGCAGGTGAACCGCTGGCAACCGTCAAACCCTTAACCATATAGGAATCTTTAACCGTAAACGGCACCCCTTCAAGCGGTCGCGCAGTGCCGTCACGCCACCGCCGCTCTGACTCCGCCGCAGCTGCAAGGGCTGCGTCGTTCATCACAATCACCGAGTTTAAATGTTTTCCGGCGCGATCAAACGCAGCAATGCGCTCCAGGTACCGGGCTGTCACCGTAATCGGACTGAGCTGCCGCGTACGGTAAGCCAGCAATAGTTCCGTGATAGTAATTTCGTAGAGGTTGATGGTTGCCTGAGTCATAGTTCTCCGTCGATCTAAGCTTCTGGATTTTGCTGTGCGATTTTATAGCTGCTGGAATTTCCGCTGCTTCACATAGTCGCTCATCAGAGTTTCACAGCTGAGCGCTGCCGCGGCGCTTTCCTGCTTGTTGCGCACAAACCACACCCGCCGATTACCAAGACGCTGTTTAATCGGCAGCAACCGCACCCCGTTATACCCCTCGAATGCTGCGCGGGTTGTCAGGGAGATACCCTGACCACTGCTGACGAGGGCGTGAATCATACCAAGATCATCGGTGGCAACCAAACGTCGTGGAGTTGCTCCATACTGCGCACAGGAGCGAATTAGCACGCGGTCGCTGACCTCATCCGGGACGCGGCTCATGATCCAAGGCTCTTCGAGTAATTCTGCAAAGTCCACCTCACGTTTTTGCGCGAGCGCAGTGCCGGCGCCCACCAGCACCTGGAACGGTTCGCTAAACAGCTCAACTGCATGCACCTTGGTGCTGTCCAGCTGTAATGGATCGCTATCGTAATCGCACACCAGCCCGACATCGATGTTCCCGTCCGCCAGTTGCTGCAAAATCTCAGAGGTTTCTGCTTCTGTAAGTTCCACTCGCACCCGGTACTGTGCCGCCAGCTCGCGCATGGTATAGGGCACCAGTTTGGAGCCAATTGACGCAAACGTGCCAATGCGCAGTGAAATGCTGTCCGCTTCGCGCAGCTTAGCGAGCTGTTTCTCAAGCGATTCAGCGCGCGCCAGCATTACTTTTGCTTCGCGCAGCACAACCTCTCCAGCAAGGGTGAGGCGAGTGCCACGGCTACTGCGTTCAATCAGCTTAGACTGGCACTCCTGCTCCAGTGACCGCAGGTGATGCGAAATTGTCGGCATCCCGTAGCCGAGCGCAATCGCAGCCCCATTTAGACTTCCTGTTTGCGCTACTTTTTCAAGCACTTGCATTTGTTTGAGCGTGAACATTCGCCACATCCTCCTTGTGTGATATAGCTAGTATATATACTGCCGCCATAAAGCGCCAGCAGCCACCACGATGATGTTAAATTTCCTGCTACTTGCCCGCCGCTATCCCCTACAATATCGCTAAAATTACTCCTATGGCTCACTTACTCGGCGCAGAAAATCTCAGTCTAGAATACCCCACCCGCACGGTTTTTAGTGGAGTCTCTGTGGGCATCTCTGAGGGCGACCGCATTGGCATTGTTGGTCGCAACGGCGACGGTAAATCCTCTCTGCTGGCAATGCTCACCGGGGAGCTGACCCCAAACTCCGGCAAAGTAACCCGCCGCGGCGGTGTTACCTTCGGGGTTTTAAGTCAGCAAGATCAGCTCGACGAAGCCGCCTCAGTTGGCACTAACATCGTGGGCGACACCCCGGAACATCAATGGGCTGGCAATCCGCGCACCCGCGACATAATCGATGGCCTGGTACGAGACCTGCCTTGGGAGGGCACAGTATCTATGCTGTCGGGCGGGCAGCGGCGCCGAGTCGCCCTGGCTAAGCTGCTGGTGCAAGACTGGGATATTTTGGCGCTTGACGAGCCCACGAACCACCTCGACGTAGAGGGTATTTCCTGGCTCGCCTCACATCTGCAGCGGAGGTGGCAAAAGCAGCAGGGAGCGCTGCTGGTAATCACCCACGACCGATGGTTCCTAGATACAGTTTGCACTACCACCTGGGAGGTGCACGACGGCATTGTAGAGCCGTTCGAGGGCGGTTACGCTGCGTATGTGCTACAGCGCTTAGAGCGCAACCGCATTGCGGCGCAGGCTGAACAAAAACGCCAAAATTTGCTACGCAAGGAGCTTGCGTGGTTACGGCGCGGCGCGCCAGCGCGCACCTCGAAACCGAAGTTCCGGGTTGATGCCGCAAATGCTCTCATCGCCGATGTACCACCGCTGCGTGACACCGTGGCGCTGCAGCGGCTCGCAGTGGCCCGGCTCGGTAAAGATGTGGTGCGTCTGAGCCACGCCGGAGTGAGTTTTCCGGTGGCACCCAGCGCCGCTGCTGCCACAGCCGTGACAACGGGCACGACTACCACCACCGACACCGCCGCGGTAGCCACGAGCTCGACAGGACCGGTCAAAGAGGTGCTGCGTGACATCACCTGGGATCTCGCGCCGGGCGAGCGCACCGGCATTTTGGGCCCCAACGGCGCCGGAAAATCAACCCTGCTAAATCTCATCGCGGGCACAATCACCCCCACCAGCGGGCGGGTAAAGCATGGCAAAACCGTGCAGATTGCGGTGCTCGATCAGCGTTTTAGCCAGCTTACCGAAATCGCCCGCGATCGAGTGCGAGAGGTTCTAGCGCGCACCAAAACCGTGTTTGAGGTAGACGGCAAAGAGCTCTCCCCGGCTCAGCTACTGGAACGCCTCGGCTTCCGCCGCGAGCAACTATCTACTCCTGTTGGAGAACTTTCTGGTGGCCAGAAGCGCCGCCTCCAACTCTTGCTGATTTTGCTGTCGCAACCCAACGTGCTGATTCTCGACGAGCCTACCAACGACGTTGACGCCGACATGCTGGCCGCGATGGAAGACCTGCTTGACTCTTGGCCAGGCACTCTGCTGGTAGTGAGCCATGACCGCTACCTCCTGGAGCGGGTCACCGACCAACAGTACGCAGTGCTTGACGGCACCCTGCGGCATCTGCCGCGCGGCGTTGACGAATACCTCGAGCTGCGCACCGCACAGCAGCGCGAAGCGACCAAACAAAGCGCGCCAGCACAGGCGACAGCGGGCGAGCATGCGGACGGTGGATCCACCTCTCAAAATGCTGCTAACTCGGGAAAGCTGGCTGCCACCGGGTTGAGTGGTGCGGAACGCCGTGCTGCGGAAAAAGAGCTCACTGCAATCACCCGGAAACTCGAAAAGCTAGAGTCCCGGATCGCACAGGCAGACAACGCCATGGCCCAGATTCCCCACACTGACTATGAGCGATTGGCTCAGGCGAACCAAGAAGCCCTAGCGCTGCGGGATGAAGTGCAGCAACTTGAGGAACGCTGGCTCGAAATTTCCGAGCAACTCGGTTAGCCGAGCATGAGCTAGTTGGCCAAGCGCGCGGTAATCTGTTTAATGGCTTCCGCCGCGATTTGCTCCTGGATTCCCATGTCCAATTGGGAGGTGAAGCCCACACAGGAACAGTTAATCTCCCCAAGCACGTATTTATCGCTGCCGTCAGGTGCAGTGTCAAGCATGAAGTCAGCTGTCCACACCAAAGGCACATACGGTGCGTCTAGTTTTTCGCGCAACTGTGGTAACTGCGGCAGAAACATCTGCAACAGCTCCTGCCATTCAGCAGGGGTTTGATACTGATATTGAGCACCGGAAAACAGCGTTGCAGAGAAAGCGTCGGCATTTTCTGCCGGTTTTTTGTGAACCACGCAGAACGGCTCCGAACCCACCATCAGTACCCGAATTTCGCCTTCTTTGATGCGTGGCATAAAGCGCATATCCACGAGCATACCGTTATCGCCCACAATATACTGCTCACACATCTGCATGAAATCAGCGAGAGTGTGATGCTCCACGTGATTGTCAAATGCTTCAGTGCAGTGCAGCATGGTATCCAACGGTACTGCCACGCCGGGCACCAGCTTTTGCTGATCCTCCTCATGCAACAACCGCACCCGCCAAATACCAGAACCAGTAGAGCCGCGGTTCTGCTTCAGCACGCGTTCTCCGTGCGACAGTGACAACGGCAGAGTCTGTTGCATTTCAGGGATTGTGTAGTAAGCGTAGGTGTCGCTTGGCACCAGCTCAGTGTCGGAGAGGTTTACCAGCACATCCTTCGAGCCAAATTTAATCATCTCATCAGGATGCTGCAAACCAATAAGTCCACTGTCAGAGAGGCTTCGCAGCATATTAAAGTAGCCAGCTTCACCGCCGGGAACGGTTCCGGGGTTAACTCGTGAAATATAACCGTCGAATTTTCCGACGACATAGTCAAGAATCTGCTCGACCCATTCCTGCCGGTAGAAGATGACTTCAGCTTGCCACCCGGCAGCGTTGATTGCCTCAGCAATCGGCATAGTGTCAGCGCGGTGTCCGGTGAAGTTCTTGTCGGCTCCACCCTCAACCTCAAAAATAACAATACGCTTGTGCATTTCACCTCTGCTTTAGTGTTTACATCCAGAACTTAATTTATCTCACACAAGCGCCATCGACTACCAAATCGGCTGGTCACAAGCGCGTGTTTTCAGGTTCAAGAGCTAAACTAAAATGGTGTCTGTCAACCATCTTTCAACCAGCGCCCAAAACTATCTGAAAGCAATTTGGGCTTTACAGGAGTGGAGCACCGACCCGGTGGCCCCCTCGGCGCTAGCTGCGCACGTCGGGGTACGCCCTCCAACTGTCACCGACGCAGTCAAAAAACTTGCTGCCGAGGGGCTGGTTGCGAATGTGCGTTACGGTGCCATCGAGTTAACAGCAGCTGGCCGCCAGGCAGCGCTAGAGATGGTGCGACGGCACCGTCTGATTGAAACCTATCTAGTTAACGAGCTGGGCTACAGCTGGGATGAGGTCCACGAGGAGGCAGAGCACCTAGAGCATGCCTGCAGCGACTTGATGATTGCGCGAATCTGCGACAAACTTGGCAACCCCAGCCGTGATCCACACGGTGATCCCATTCCCGCAGCAGACGGCACCATTGAAATGCCAGATGCAGTGCCACTGCACACAGTAGCCCCCGATAGCACTGTTATCGTGGAGCGTATCGCTGACTCCAACCCGGAACTACTGGTGCACCTGGCAGAACTTGGTATCGCAATTGGCGATCAGCTGCGTCTCGCCCCTGGCCCGCCGTTTTCCGACTCTTTAATCGCCCGCAATGCGGCAGGTAAGAAGTTAACGCTGGGCAGTGGCGTGATTCACAGCATCTGGGTTTCGCTTGTTTAGTGGCTATCCAATAGTTTTTCACTGCTTTCAGCTGCTGTAAAAATTAGCTAAATTTTACCCGCCTAAGCGGGTATTTTTTATTGCGGCAAAAAAATTATTAGGCTAGGCTAACTTTTAAGTTCAATAAAACTTATAAAGGAGCTTGAATGAAACTCTCACGGATGCTGAAAACCTTCTGCGCAGCAACGCTTGTAACCGGCCTGCTCACGGCATGCGCCACCGCCCCGCAAGAAGACACAGCGGCAACCCCCGCAGCACCCCAGACCGACGATAAACTGCAGCTTTTCGCAACCACCGGCTATCTCGCCGACGCACTGCATAACATCGCGCCTGATGCAGAAATCATCACCCTCGTGGGCCCGGGCTCTGACCCACACACCTACCAGCCAACCACTAGCGACATCAACACCATGCGCGAATCCGACCTGATTTTCTGGAACGGCCTGCACCTGGAGGCGCAGATGGTTACCCCGCTAACGAGCCTGGGCGATAAGCAGCTTGCTGTTGGCGAACACGTTGACGAGAGCAAACTGATTCCTGTCAGCGACCCCGAAGCCCCGGAAATGCACTTTGATCCACACATCTGGAACGATCCTGAAATCTGGCAGGATGTGGTTGACCTGATGGCTGACAAACTCGCCACCACTGACACTGCTAACGCCGATACTTACAAGGCAAACGCCGCAAAATATAAGGCTGAAATCGCTGCTGCGGATCAGCAAGCCCAGGCCCTACTGAGCCAGGTACCTGCACCACGCACCCTGGTCACCGGACACGACGCTTTTAACTACTTTGGCAAGTACTACGGCCTTGAGGTACATGCCACCGACTTCATTTCCACCACCGCCGCACGCAGCGCCACTGAGATTGAAGAACTTGCCAAGCTTATCAGCGACAAGAAAATCCCTGCGATTTTCCAAGACACCCAGGCAAATCCGCAGGCAATCACCAGCCTCAGCGAGGCCGTTGCTGCCCGCGGCTGGCAGGTACGTGTGGTTGAAAAAGAACTGTACGCTGACACTCTCGGAGCAGAACCAGAAGTTGACACCTACCTCGAGGTGCTGTCACACAACACCCAGACCATCGCTGAAGCTCTAAAATAAGAAGATATGCAAAAAGCACTAGAAATTACCGGTCTCAGCGTCAGTTACGGCTCATTTCTAGCGCTGCACAATGTCAATATTGACTTTCGCAGCGGGAGCCTCACCGGCATCATTGGCCCGAACGGGGCAGGCAAAAGCACCCTGGTGCGCGCGGTTTTGGGTCTTCTAAAGCCGCAGCAAGGAAGAGTGACTTTCGGGGGGCGCCCGCTGAGCGAAAGCTACAGCCAGATTGGTTATGTACCACAGCATGCCTCAGTAGATTGGGACTTCCCTGCAACTGTACGAGATGTCGTCGCGATGGGCACGGTCGGCAGTCCCGAATTGCAGCATCGCACTGCGCGGCATACGGCGGTGGATCGCGCCCTCGCATTGGTCGGCGCAGAGCCGTTTGCTGCACAGGCCATCGGCAGGCTCTCCGGCGGGCAAAAACAGCGCACTTTCTTAGCGCGAGCGCTCGTAAAGCAACCACGGCTACTGATTCTCGATGAGCCCTTTGCAGGAGTAGATGCCCCTAGCGAAAACGCCATTATCACTGCCCTGAAACAGCTGCAACAGGCCGGTACCACAATTATCATCGTGCACCATGACCTGAGCACGGTCACTTCCTACTTCACCGATGTGGTTTTGGTTAATCGCTCTGTCGTCGCACAGGGTTCAACCGTAACCACCTTCACCCAGGACAACCTGTCACGCACCTATGGCATCAATCTGCAGGGCATCCAATGACAGATATTTTCTTCACCCACACCTTCATTACCCTGCTACTCGGAAGCAGTTTTTGTGGTGCCGGAGCTGCGCTTGTGGGCACTTTCATCTACTTTAAACAGCAGGGCACCATGGGAGATGTCATCTCCCACGCATCCTTCCCCGGCGCGATGCTAGCCTTCTTCATAGGGTTGGCGTTACTGGGCAACGGCCGCGATTTAACCATGCTCACGGTTCTAGCACTAGGCACCGGAGCAGCCGGTGCTTTCACCGCCAACCTGATTGAACGCAAGACCCCACTGGGAACTGAAGTTTCCATGGTCGCCACAATCTCGCTTTACTTCAGCTGTGGTATGCTGCTGTTAGCGGTTATCCAGAGCTCAGCACTGCCAGGTAAAGGCGGGATCAGCGAATACCTGCTCGGTAACGCCACTCACCTCACAACCAGCGACACCATTTTCAGCGTCAGCATTACATCTTTTGTTATCGCGATGCTGCTACTAAACTATCGCAAACTGAAACTCACAGTTTTCGACATTGAGTTCGCTAAAACTCAGGGGGTTAAAACCCGCCGCATGGAGCGTCTACTGTTCATACTGCTGGCTGCGGTGATCGTAACCGGAATGCGTACCATCGGGCTGCTTTTGATCGTAGGATTCCTAATTATGCCTGCCGCCACAGCCCGCCAGTGGACAACCCGATTCAGCACCACCGCCCTGGGTGCGACTCTGCTTGGCAGTGGCACCGCTATTGCCGGCACCGTGCTCTCAACCACGATTCTGCCAGCACCCACAGGAGCGGTGATTATCCTGCTGCTTTTCAGTATCTTCCTGCTGTCACTCATCGCAGCGCCAAACCGCGGCATGATTTACCGCGCGCTGCAGCACCGGCATCTCAGTAAACGCTATGCGGCCGCCGCTAGCACTTTAACCGTCGCCAGCGTGACATCTGCCGGGACAGGAGGCAGACAATGAGCTTTGTCATCATGATTTTGCTGCTGTGCGTGGTTACCGCAGTGAGCTGCAGCGTTCCGGGCACCTATCTGGTGGCCGCTAAACGGGCAATCACTGTTGACGCCATCAGTCATGCGATGCTCCCCGGGATAGTGTTCGGGTTTCTGCTCACACAGAGCCTCACTTCCCCGCTTCTAATTGCCGCTGCGGTGCTCTGCGGGCTCTTCACTATTTGGGCAATCAACGCATTGGTGCAGAGTAAACTGGTAGCAAAACACAGCACCCTCGGGCTCTCACTGCCGCCACTGTTGGCGTTAGCAGTAATCGTAGTTACTCTTAAAGCCAGCGACCTGCACCTTGACACCCACACCGTTTTACTGGGTGACCTCAACCTTATCGCCTTTGACGAGCTGTGTTTGCCAAGCGGTTGCTACGGCCCCAAGCATCTCTACCTGTTGCTCGCCCTGCTCACTGTAAACTTAATTTTCGGCATCGGGTGGCGGCGCCAACTCAGCGCGATTATTTTCGACCGCGAGTTCGCGCAACTGTCCGGCGTTAAAACAAAACTGCTGCACGGCATCCTATTGTTTTTGACTGCGCTTACGATCACCGCGGTGTTCGCAGCCACCGGCGCGGTGCTGGTGCTCGCCTTCATGATTCTGCCGGGCGCAGCGGCTCGCCTGCTGACACACCGACTATCAACTATGTTGCCGTTGGCGATGCTGTTTTCGGCACTTGCTGCCGCGAGCGGGTTCGGAATCAGCCTGCTCTACAATCTCCCCACCAGTGCCGGAATCGCAGCGGTTATGGCGCTGGAGTTTCTGCTGGTGCTAGCAATTCACGTGCTATCGCAAGCCACTGATGCACGTCGAGCGCTTCGGCACGCTCAGTAGCACTGAGCCCGACTCTGGCAAGCACCTCAGTAATACTCATCGCACTGTGCAGGGCGGGGTGATCCACCGCTTGCAAAGATTGACGCAGCATCTTGCGGCGCTGCCCGAAAGCTGCGTTAATCAAATCAAAGGTGAGGCGCCGCTCAGTTTCAGAGCCGAGCGGTGTGGTGCGGGTTTTACAGCCCACCAGCACCGAATCTACGCCCGGAACCGGCCAAAAAACCTGGCGGCTGATGTGCCCCTCCAGCTCCCATTGCCCGTACCAGGCAGCTTTTGCACTAGGCGCACCGTAAGCCTTGGAGCCGGGCGCTGCAGCAATGCGCTCGCCCACTTCAAGCTGCACCATCACCAACACTCTAGTGAGCGTCGGCACGAGTTCCAACAAGTGCATCAAAATCGGCACGGAAACATTGTAGGGCAGATTTGCAACCAGGGTGTTGTACGGCTTTGTAAGCTGCGTGGCAGTCACCGCCAGCGCGTCAGATTCAATTAACTGCAGTCGCGCCTCGGGCTGCAAACTTGCCACAGTTTGCAGCAGTCGCGCCGCCAGCGCCGGGTCTATTTCGATTGCCGTGACTGCGGCGCCGGTTTCTGTCAGGCCGAGTGTTAGCGAACCGAGCCCCGGCCCCACCTCCAGCACCGTATCCGCTGCGGTAACCCCCGCCTGCCGCACAATCTTACGCACCGTGTTCGGATCGTGCACAAAATTTTGCCCGAGTTTTTTAGTTGGCGTCACTCCAAATTCAGCTGCTAGTTCCCGCACCTGAGCGGGGCCGAGCAAGCCTGCTGAGCTCAGCCCTTGCTGCTGCGCTGGTGTCATAGTTACTCCTGCCACTCCGCGGTTACTCTTGCTCGTTTGCATCCCAGCTACCATAAACACCTAGGGCGTTAGCAGTCACCTGCTCCGCTAGCTGTGCAACTTCCATTTCCAGCTCCGCCGCAATTCGACGCACCGTGTATGGCAGCAGATAAGGAGCGTTGGGGCGGCCACGGAAAGGATCAGGAGTCAAAAATGGCGCATCAGTTTCGACGAGCACCAGGTTGCGGTCAGCAACAGCCAGAGCTTCACGCAGCTGCGGGGCGTTTTTGAATGTCACGGTGCCTGCAAAGCTCATATACCAGCCGTGGTCGTTGCAAATTTTAGCGAGCTCGACATCGCCTGAGAAACAGTGGAAAACCGTGCGTTCAGGCGCTCCCACTCGCAACAGGGTCGCAACCACGTCGTCGTGTGCATCGCGGTCGTGAATCTGCAGCGCCACTCCGTGTTTTTTAGCAAGCGCGATGTGCGCCTCAAACGACTCTGCCTGGGCAGCGCGGCCTGCCTCTGCCGTGCGGAAATAATCTAACCCGGTTTCTCCAATCGCACGCACTCGCGGCAGCGCGGCCAGGCGATCCAACTCTCCCAGCTGAAATTCTAGCTTGCCTGCTGCTTTCACCTCGGGGGCATCATTAGGGTGGATCGCCACCGCCGCTAAAACCCGCTTATCACGCGCCGCAAACTCCGCTGACCACTCGCTGGTGCGCAAATCAGTGCCGACCTGCACGATGCGAGTGACCCCGACTTCCGCGGCGCGCCGCAGCGACTGTGTCGGACTCAGCGAATGCATTCCGTCGGCGATTTCGAGGTGAGTGTGGTTATCAATAACCGGCACCGGCAGCGGCTCGGGCAGCGGCGGTAGCGTAGTATCACGCTTACCCGCGCTGTCTTTACGGGCGCGAATACCTCCGGCTAGCGGCTCTTTGTCGCACATTTCGTGAATCGTATCCTTAGCTGCGCTCTATTTTGTGGTTTCTAGTTCCACTCGCGGGAACAGCGCCTCTAACTTCTGTTGCGGAGTACCAGCAGGCAGCTGGTGCCACTCGCCAGTCTGCAACAGCTGCTGCTGCTCCAGTTTCCCTATCGCGATGTCCGCGCCGAGGGCCCGCCACAGTTTCTCCGCAGCCACCGGAATTACCGGGTGCAACAGCTGCGCCAGCGCCCGCAAACCCTCGGTAGCGGTGGCGAGCACGGTTGCCAAACGTGGTTGCTGTGCCGGATCCTTCGCCAAAACCCATGGTTCTTGCTCGGTGATGTAACCGTTCAGGCCG
This sequence comes from Canibacter oris, assembly GCF_014197205.1. Lineage (GTDB taxonomy): Bacteria > Actinomycetota > Actinomycetes > Actinomycetales > Microbacteriaceae > Canibacter > Canibacter oris. The sequence goes on along the minus strand of NZ_JACIFD010000002.1, from coordinate 2,818 downwards.
TCGACGATCTCCCACACTGCGGCGAGCGCCTCATGAATTTGAAACTCTGTCATCTTCTGGTCTGCGCGCTGCACCACATCTGCGACCAGCTCTACGATTGCGGTGTCTGCAGTGCTCAGCTCGTCAGCGTCGGGCTGCACCGCGTCGAAATACTTGGCATTCATGGCGAGCACGCGGCTGGCCAGGTTACCAAAGCCGTTCGCGAGCTCCGCCTGATACCGTTCGGCGATGTCTTCCCAGCTGAATGAACCATCTTTACCAAAGCTAATGGCTCGCATGAAGTAATAGCGGAAAGCGTCAACTCCGAAGGTGTCGGTGATTTCCTGCGGAGCAATGCCGGTCAGTTTCGACTTCGACATTTTCTCACCGCCCACCAGTAACCAGCCATGACCATAAATATGCCGCGGCACCTCCATCCCGGCTGCCATCAGCATTGCGGGCCAGATTACCGCGTGGAACCGCAAAATATCTTTTCCTACCAGATGGGTGCCCGGCCAGTACCGCTCTAGCTTGCTCTCATCGTCGCTGCCGAAACCGAGAGCTGTTATGTAGTTGAGCAGCGCATCAAACCACACGTAGGTAACATGTTTATCATCCCATGGAATCGGCACCCCCCAGTCAAAACTGGTGCGTGAAATCGACAGATCATCGAGGTTTTGCTGCACAAAAGACACAACTTCGTTGCGGGCGCTAACCGGCTGGATAAAATCCGGACGCTCGGTATAAAGTTGCAGCAGCCTGTCGCGGAAAGCTGAAAGCTTGAAGAAGTAGTTACGCTCCTGCAGCAGCTCTAGCGGTTTGGAGTGGGTTGTGCAAACTTTCTCCCCTGCATACTCGCCGGTGCCGTCAGTAATCTCCGCTTTTGGTTTAAATTCCTCACAGCCGACACAGTACAGTGCTTCAAATTCACCATCGTAAATGTAACCCGCATCGTAAAGGCGCTGCAGGAACTTTGCCACTCCGTTCTCATGTCGCTCGTCGGTTGTGCGGATAAAATCATCGTTCGCAATGTTGATCCGGTCAAGCAGCGGATACCATGCTTCGGCAACGAGTTTGTCTGCCCACTGCTGCGGGGTTACTCCATTAGCAGTTGCGGTGCGTAGAATTTTTTGACCGTGCTCGTCGGTGCCGGTCAAAAACCATGTGTCTACCTGCTTTGCACGCTGCCACCTGGACAGCACATCTGCGGCAACTTCGGTGTAAGCGTGACCGATGTGCGGCGCATCATTTACATAGAAAATTGGGGTTGTGAAATAGCTTGTGCTTGGCTTAGACATACATACTATTCTACGATGTTGCGGCTTAATATTTTCAATTGTTACAGGAATAAAAAAATCTAAAATTTTTCTTTTAAAACCCGCGTTTTTAGCTGCTGGGACTTAGAATTTTTTGCTGCAGACGAGTATCATCAGAATCATGAACGAAAAAGTAGCGGTCGCGCAGGAGCGACGAGTAGTAACAGCAATTCCAGGCCCGAAGTCACAGGCGTTGATGGAACGCCGTGCTGCGGCACTGTCAACCGGTATCGGGTGTGCTCTGCCAGCTTTCATTGAACGCGCAGAGGGCGCAATCCTGGTAGACGTTGATGGCAACCACATTGTTGACATGGGCTCTGGTATCGGTGTGACCACCATCGGCCACTCTAACCCTGAGGTAGTAGCTGCTGCAAAAGCACAGCTTGACAAATTCACCCACACCCTGATCACCGTTTCTCCTTACGAGAGCTACGTTGCGGTGTGCGAGCAGCTAGCAAAGTACGCACCAATTTCTGGCCCGGTAAAGTCACTGCTGATTAACTCAGGTGCCGAAGCAGTTGAGAACGCGGTAAAGATTGCCCGCAAGTACACCGGCCGTAACGCCGTTGCCGTGCTTGACTGTGCTTACCACGGCCGCACCTCACTAACCTCAACTATGACTCACAAGGCTGTTCCTTACTCACAGGGCTTTGGTCCACGCGCAACTGATATCTTCCGCGTGCCAAACTCCTACCCACTACACGACGGTCTGAGCGGCGAAGAGGCAGCCAAGCGCACCATCAAATACATCGAAAAGACCATCACCGCATCTGATCTGGCTTGCTTCATCGCTGAGCCAATTCAGGGTGAAGGCGGCTTCGTGGTACCAGCAGAAGGCTACCTGCCAACAATTGCAGAGTGGTGCCGCGAAAACGGCGTAGTGTTTATCGCCGATGAGGTGCAGTCCGGCATCGCCCGCACCGGCACCGTTTACGCTTCAGAGCAGCTGGGTCTTGAGCCAGACATCATCCTTACCGCAAAGGGTATTGCTGGCGGCATGCCTATCTCTGCGGTTACCGGCCGCGCGGAAATCATGGACTGCACGGGCCCTGGCACCCTCGGCGGAACCTTCGCTGGTAACCCAGTTTCTTGCGCTGCTGCTGAAGCTGTGTTCGAACAGATTGCCACCGGCAAACCAATGGAAGAGGCAAAGCGCATTGAGCAGAACTTCGGTGCTGGCCTGCGTAAGCTGCAGCAGAAGTACCCAGTTATCGCTGAAGTGCGTGGCTTGGGCGCAATGCTGGCGGTAGAACTGCTTGACCCTGAAACCAAGGAGCCTCGCAAAGATATCGTTGACGCGGTTATCAAGTACGCAGGCGAGCACGGTGTGCTGCTGCTGAACGCTGGCCTCGACTACAACGTGCTACGCTTCCTGCCATCACTGGCATTCACTGATGAACTGATTGCTGACGTGCTGGGTGTGCTTGACGAAGCATTCGCTGCTGCAGGTGCCTAAACCGGATGGCTCCAGCGCATAGCAGCGGCACTTTCGCCGTGTCTGATGCGGTTGAACTCGCGTCACC
>NZ_JACIFD010000001.1 GCF_014197205.1 Canibacter oris | reverse complement strand
CTTTGATGCCTCGCTGCTGGCGCACCTGCACTCCTGGCCGGGGTATATCACCGCCGGGCTTTTGCTGCTGCTGGTGGTGTGGTCGATTCAGTCAGAATACCCGACTACTCGGTGGAGCATTGCGCTGCTGCTGCTGATGACAGTGCAAATTTTTGTTGGCGTGTATCAAGCACGCAACGGTCTGCCAGCATTCGCAGTTGGGGTGCATATGGTTTTGGCTTCCTTAACTGTTGCGACCCTGGTGGTTTTGATTATGCGCCTGAAAACCGTGAAAACGGCTTTCTAGCAAAACTTTTGGTATGCGGATTGTGCTAATCTCAGACTTTGCGCTCAGCGCCCGGGCGCACAAGCACAGCTGCGCAGAAATACCTCTATAGCACCACACAAAGGGCTTAGCGAAAAAGCAGCGCGGAACTGCTGTGCACAGCACCCTGCGAAAGGCTTACTAACGCAAGGCTAATTAACAGGCAGGAATTGGTTCCATGCTGGTAACAGTGGATCCAGCGCCATCGCAAGCGAAATTACCGTGAGGTAGGCTATAGAGCCGTGAAAGACGCGCATTGGCTTACCCTCAGAGCCGCGAATAGCTTTGCCGTAAAGCTTGTGAGCCTCGTAGATAAAATACGCGCCTGAAATAAAAGCAATAACGGTGTATGTCCACCCCATTGGCGCTACCGGAATCAGCAGCAGCGAAGAAGCCACGGTTGCCCAAGTGTACAGAATGATCTGCAAACTTACAGTGCTGCGGGCCCGCACCACGCCAAGCATCGGCACGCTGGCGGCTGCATAGTCTTCGCGGTACTTGATTGAGAGTGGCCAGTAGTGTGGCGGGGTCCACAAGAAAATCACCAGGAAGAAAATCCAGGCTTCAGCGCTCAAGGTTTCGGTAACTGCAGCCCACCCGATCAGCACCGGGAAGCAGCCGGCGATTCCACCCCAAATGATATTTTGTTCACTGTGCCGCTTCAGAATCAGGGTGTAAATCACAACATAGAAGAAATTGGCAAGCGCGGTCAGCAGCGTTGCTAACCAGTTGGTGAAAATAGCCATCCACACAACTGAGAAGATCCCCAGCACCCAAGCGAAAATAAGGGCATTGCGATCGCTAATCTCCCCAGTTACCAGCGGCCGCCCCTTGGTGCGGTTCATCTTGCGATCCATATCGCGGTCAATGTAACAATTAAACGCGCCCGCACTACCGGCGCTCGCACCACCGCCGATGAGCGTTGCAATCACCAGCCACAAGTCAGGTAACCCGCGGGCAGCAAGAATCATTGCCGGAACGGTAACCACCAGAAGTAGCTCCATTACGCGCGGTTTTGTGAGTGCCACGTAGGCTTTAACTGTGCTCATCAGAGTTGGCTTCACAGCTGCTCTAGGAGCACTGGTTTCTGGGGTGCAAGCTTGTGTAGACATCAGCGCTCATTTTACGCCTTAAAGTTCAAGGAATGCTGTGTCGTTTGTTCAGACAGCCACCTCGCCGAAGCGGTAATATATTTTAGTACGCTTTTGATATTGATTTTTCAAGCAACCCAGGAGAAAACGCAATGAAGCCACTTGAGTGGACAGCCGCTGATGACCTTGCCGTAAGCACCGCGCGCGTGCTAGCAGCAGACGCAGTCGAGAAGGCAGGCAACGGGCACCCCGGCAGTGCAATCAGCTTGGCCCCCGTGGCGTACCTGCTTTATCAGAAGGTGATGCGCCATGATCCAAAAAACACCGACTGGTTAGGGCGTGACCGCTTCATCCTGTCTATCGGTCATTCCTCACTCACTCAGTATGTGCAGCTGTACTTAGGTGGTTTCGGGTTGGAGCTGCAAGACATCAAAGACCTGCGTACCTGGGGCTCAAAAACCCCGGGGCACCCAGAGTACGGGCACACCGCAGGCGTTGAAATTACCACCGGCCCACTTGGGCAGGGTTTGGCATCTGCAACCGGTTTCGCTTACGCGCAGCGCTACGAACGTGGTCTTTTTGACCCTGATGCACCGGCTGGCGAAAGCCCTTTCGACCACTTCACATATGTGCTCGCCGGCGACGGCGACATTCAAGAGGGTGTAACAGCTGAGGCTGCTTCTCTCGCCGGCCATCAACAGCTCGGCAACCTCATTGCAATTTACGACTCCAACAAAATCTCGATTGAGGACGACACCGATATCGCGTTCACCGAGGATGTTGCAGCACGTTACCGCTCCTACGGCTGGCAGGTGCTTGACGTTAACTGGCGCAAAGCTGAGGGTTACGACGAAGATGTGCACGCTCTTTATGATGCGATTGCTGAGGCACAAGCAGACACGCAGCGCCCAACGCTGATTATTCTGCACACAATTATCGGCTGGCCAAGCCCTAAAAAACAAAACACCGGGGGCATTCACGGTGCCGCGCTCGGCGGCGACGAGCTGCAAGGCCTAAAGCGTGCAGTGGGATTTGACCCAGAGCAGACCTTCGTGGTGGCACCCGAAACCATCGCCCACACCCGTGAGCTGGTGACCCGTGCAACTGCTGATGTAGCAGCCTGGCAGCAGCAATTTGATGCGTGGGCTGCCGCTAATCCTGAGCGTTACGCGCTGCTGCAACGACTGGAGGCTCAAGAACTTCCTGCGGGGGTACTAGAGGCGTTACCAGTTTTCGAACCAGGAACCGCAGTTGCGACCCGCGCGGCGAGTGGTAAAGTTTTAGCTGCCCTCGCGCCTTTAATGCCAGAATTGTGGGGCGGATCCGCTGACCTTGCAGGCTCAAACAACACCACAATCCCTAACGCGGCAAGCTTTGTTCCGGCGGAACACAGCACTAGCACCTGGACGGGAGACCGTTACGGGCGTGTGCTGCATTTCGGTATTCGTGAGCACGCAATGGGTGCGATTTTGAATGGCATCCAGCTGCACGGTAAAACCCGCAGCTACGGCGGCACGTTCTTGCAGTTCGCTGACTACATGCGCCCCGCCGTGCGACTGGCCGCGCTGATGAATATTCCGAGCATCTTCGTATGGACCCACGATTCCTTGGCACTCGGCGAAGACGGCCCAACCCACCAACCGGTGGAGCACCTCGCTGCGTTGCGAGCAATTCCTAACCTCGCGATGGTGCGCCCGGCAGATGCGAACGAGGTCAGCATCGCGTGGCACGAGATTCTAACTCGCCACGGCGGTCCGACCGGTCTTGCACTGAGCCGCCAAAACCTGCCGGTATTCGAGCGCGGCACCGCTGCCGCCACCAAAAACTCCCTAGCCAGCGCTGAAGGCGTGCGTCGCGGCGCCTACGTGCTCGCCGAAACACCGCTGGAGTCGCTAGATGTGATTCTGATTGCAACCGGTTCCGAGGTAGAGATTGCGCTTGCCGCTCGTGATACCCTCGCCGCAGATGGCATTGGCGCACGTGTGATATCTGCGCCATGCCTAGAATGGTTCCAGGAACAAGATCCAAGCTACAAGGCAGAGGTACTGCCACCTACAGTCACCGCCCGCGTCTCGGTAGAGGCCGGCTTAAGCCTGGGCTGGGAGCGCTACGTTGGTGACCGTGGGCGTCACGTTTCGGTTGAAACGTTCGGCGCTTCCGCTGACTACAAAACCCTGTTCCGCGAGTACGGCATCACCGCTGAAGCGGTTGTTGCCGCTGCTAAAGAGAGTTTGAGCGCATGACTGTAACACCCGCAACCGTTGCTTTAACGGAGGCCCGGCAGAGCCTGTGGCTCGACTATCTTTCCCGTGATTTTGTAACATCGGGCGGGTTGCAACGCGCGGTCGCGGAGCAACAGGTTGTGGGCGTTACCAGCAATCCGGCAATTTTCGCGCAAGCACTGCAGCACAGCGACACCTATCGGGGCAGTAGCAGCGACTTTGCGAATATCGGGGTAGATCAGCGTATCCTTGCAGCAGCTATCATCGATGCAAAACTGGCGTGCGCTGCGCTCAGCGAGGTCTACGAAGCATCGCAGTACCGAGACGGTTATGTGTCTTTGGAGCTCGATCCGCACCTCGCGGCTGACACCGCAGCGACCGTATCTCAGGCAATTATGGTGTGGCAGCAGGTAGCAATGCCAAACCTCATGATTAAGGTTCCTGCAACCCCGGCGGGAGTGCACGCAATCGCTGAGCTCATCGGCATGGGTATCAATGTTAACGCGACTTTGATTTTCAGTGTGGTGCGGTACCGTGAAGTGCTGCAGGCTTACTTTGCGGGACTGGAAACCGCGCGTGCCAAAGGTCTTGAGTTGGCACGGATTCGCTCTGTAGCGAGTGTTTTTGTGTCGCGCTTTGACACCGCAGTCGCTGCGGTCGAGTCGGTACCCCGCGATTTCGCCATCCGTGTCGGAGTTGCCAACGCGATTTGCTGCTATGAAATCTGGCAGCAGCATCTGGCGACGGCTCGCGCTACAGAACTGTTGCAGGCCGGAGCGGCACCACAGCGGCTGTTGTGGGCTTCTACCGGGGTTAAAGATGCCAGCCTGCCACCGACTCACTACGCTGTGCAATTAGCTATCGCCGACACCGTCAATACCCTGCCACCGGCGACCCTTGATGCACTCAGCGAGCTTGATGCAAACACAGTGCAGCCACCAGTTTTTGATTTCGCCGCGAGTAAGCAAGTTTTGGATCGCTTAGCGACATACGATATCGACTACACCGAGCTAACAGCAGCACTAGAGGCACAGGGGCTACAACAGTTTCTTGCTGCCTGGCAGACGCTGCGCGATTTGGTTTGAGGTGAGGAGCACGCATGGAAATTATTTTTAAGAACCCCACCCCGGCATATTCCAAGCTTTTAACACAGCTCGTTACAGATTGTTTTGCCTCTAAGCTCTCGGCTCACGATGCCACTATGTGGGGGCCGGCTGCTACCGCCGAGGCGGAAATCCGTCTCGGCTGGCTAGACTTTGCGAATTCCGCGAACGAGATTCTGATTAGCGCGGCGGAGTTACGCAGTAGCTTAAACGCCGCACATGTTAATGAAATTGTGCTGTGCGGAATGGGTGGATCTTCCCTCGCACCAGAACTTATCAGCGAATGGTGCAATGTACCGTTCACTGTGCTTGATGCGACCCACCCCACTCAGGTTCTGGAGCAGACCACGAAAAATCTCAGCCACACTGCGGTGGTGGTCAGCTCTAAATCAGGCACAACAGCGGAGACTCGCGCCCATCTGGCTGCTTTTGAAGCGGCTTTTGCAACGCAGGGAATTGCCGCGCATGAGCGCATCATTCTCATCACTGACCCTGGCTCGCAACTGGAAGTTTACGGGCGTTCTCAGGGTTATCAAATGTTTCTTGCAGACCCTCATGTTGGCGGGCGTTTTTCGGCGCTCACCGCTTTTGGACTGGTGCCACCAACCCTTGCAGGCGCTGAACTCGGTCCCTTAGTCAACGATGCGGAGGCGGCGCTGCGCACCTGTCTAAAGGATGATGCAGCAAACCCAGCGCTGCAGCTGGCAGCCGCGCTCCTAAGCAATCCAAAAGCTTTCATTGCAGCGATTGCACCCAATAGCCATGAGTATCATTTCCTTGGCGACTGGATTGAGCAGCTCGTTGCGGAGTCTACGGGCAAAGACGGTAAGGGCGTGCTGCCGATCGCAGTTCAGAACAACTCCCCCGAGTTCGCTGCGGACGTACTGGAGCATGTGTGGCGGATCCACCTCCCCGAAAAACCTGACCATGAATTAGCGGCGAACGAAATCGCAGTTGTTGGTGATGTCGGTGCGCAGTTGGTGGTTTGGATGGTTGCGACCGCTGCCATCGGTTACCTGCTGCGACTGAATCCTTTTGATCAGCCTGATGTAGAGTCTGCGAAAGTTGCAGCGCGTTCTGCTCTAGCGGAGAGCTCCGCAAACTCCATCGCAGCACCTCTTGATGCCGCTGCGGTGACAGCTTTAGGGGCACAGCTGCCAACGCTTACCGCAAATGCAGACTACCTGATGGTGCAGGTATTCGGACCTCGTACTGCTTTGTCTATGACTGCGCTCGCAGCTCTGCGTAACCAGTTGGCAACTACATTGGGCATCCCAGTGGCGGCTAATTTTGGGCCACGCTATCTCCACTCCACCGGACAGTTCCACAAGGGTGGGCGCGGCACTGGAGCTTTCCTGCAAATCCTGGTACTTCCAGCTGCTGACTGCGATATCCCGGACGGCACGGGCAACACCTTCTGGCAGCTGGTGCGGTCGCAGGCTGCCGGAGATGCCGCTGTGCTGCGAGACAAAGGCTGCAACTTGCTGACGGTTATCACCGATGATTTAGCAAGTGTCGCAGTTAACCTGACGCACTCTAACGATGGCTGAAATAGTGCTTAGCGAGCACCGGCACGCCTGAGCTCTGCAGCTTGAACCCTGGCGCGGTACTGGCTCTAAAACAATCCCTTTAACACTTCACCTCGCTGATATAAAAAACTCCCGCCGTGGCGGGAGTTTTTTATGGTCATTTTTTATCAAGCTCAGCCGCAGCAGCTCGCACCAAGCCGCGACGCTCCCGCAATTTTTGCAGTGCCTGCTCAAGCAATCTTTCCCCTTCTTCCGGGGTGCGGCGCTCTTTCACGTAAGCGAGGTGAGTCTTATATGGCTCGGTTTTCTCGGGCTGCGGCGGATTATTTTTATCCCGTCCGGCTGGCAAACCGGTTGTTGGGGAATCAATCTGCTCAGGGATATCATCAGGATTGATATCAGCTGCGTATGACCGCACTGTTTCGTTACCGAGGGCATCCCAGTATGAAACGGTGATGCGCTCGGCGCGCGCGCCGTGATCAAGCTCGCCCATAGGACCGGAGCCAACACGGGCGCCACGAATGGCCTGTGTGCCTGACATTAATTCACTCCCTTAATTACTCGCGCTATTCCGGTTAGACCAGCGCGAAGCGGGCAATCACACCGAGCCCGACAATTGACAGGAACCAAATGATTGCTACGATAACGGTGATGCGGTTGAGGTTACGCTCAGCAACGCCGGAGCTGGAAAGATTAGAGGTAACTCCGCCACCGAACATATCGGAGAGACCGCCACCGCGACCCTTGTGCATCAGCACAAAAACAATCAGTAGAAAGCTGGTGAGTACCAACAGCACTGAAAAAATAATCTGTAGAACAGCCACGATGGCCTTTCTGTAGCAGCTATAAAGCTAAACCCAACAAATATACAAACAATAATTATACCGTGATATGTTGCGGGAACTGAATGATTTTTGTGAACTCTTCAGCTTTCAGGCTGGCACCGCCAACCAGAGCCCCATCAACATCAGGCTGCGCCATAAAACCTGCGATATTCTCGCTGTTTACTGATCCGCCGTAGAGAATTCTAGTTGCAGCAGCACACTCAACACCACGCAGTCGCTCCAGTTCTTCTCGTAGAGCTTTTGCAACCTGCTGGGCCTGCTGAGCGGTTGCTGCCTGCCCACTCCCGATCGCCCAGACCGGCTCGTAGGCAATCACAAACTCTGCATTTTCCGGCAGTTCGGCCAAGGCACCAGCAAGCTGTCGCACCGGCACCGCTGCAGCACCGTGCTCCTCCAAATCTGCCGCGGTCTCCCCCACGCAAATCACCGGCACCAGGTGCTTGGCAGCCGCAGCTGCAGCTTTCTGCCCGATTAGTTGATCGGTTTCATGGTGACCAGCGCGTCGCTCCGAATGCCCCACTATCACGTAAGAAACATTGAGTTTCTCGAGGAAGTCCGCTGCGATGTCTCCGGTAAAGGCACCCTGTGACTGCGCGGAAACATCCTGCGCGCCAAGTGCCAGATTGATTTTCTCAGCCATTAGTAGAGTCTGCACTGAACGCAAATCAGTAAACGGCGGAAAAACTGCAACCTCAACCGCGCTGGCGTCATATTTTGCATCAGCTAACAACCAGGCGAGTTTTTGTACGAACGCAATCGCTTGCAAGTGATCATAGTTCATCTTCCAGTTGCCGGCGATTAGCGGCTTACGCTGTGTAGTCATTATTTCAGCCCCTCCAGCCCAGGCAGCTGCTTGCCTTCGAGGAACTCCAGGCTAGCACCGCCGCCGGTGGAGATATGCCCGAAGTCTGCGTCGGCAAACCCCAAAAGCCGCACCGCAGCGGCTGAATCGCCACCGCCAACAACTGCTAGCCCTGCGCACTCGGTGAGAGCCTTGGCGACCGCGCGAGTACCGGCGGCAAAAGCTGGCATCTCAAAAACTCCCATTGGGCCATTCCAAAACACAGTCTTTGAAGCCCGAATCTTCTCAGCAAACAACGCAGCTGATGCTGGGCCAATATCAAGCCCCATGCCGGCTTTGCCGAAGGCGGTCTCGGTCATCTTGTCAGCGGCAACAGTTTCGTGCGCCGCATCAGCAGCAAACTTCTCGGCCACCACAATGTCTGTTGGCAAAACAATCTCAACGCCGTTAGCTGCAGCGCGCTCAAGGTATTCGAGCACGGTAGGAATTTGGTCCTCTTCCAGAAGCGAAGCTCCAACACTGTAGCCCTTGGCAGCCAGGAACGTGAAAACCATGCCGCCGCCAATCAGCAGCGTATCGACTCGTTCTAAAAGGTGATCAATAACGCCCAGCTTGTCTGAAACTTTAGAGCCACCGAGCACCACGGTGTAGGGGCGAGCGGCATCGGTTGTGAGCTGCTCCAGTACTGCAACCTCGGCAGCCACAAGTTCACCGGCTGCACTAGGCAGGATTTCGGCAAGTTCGGTAACACTCGCCTGCTGGCGATGCACCACCCCGAAACCGTCAAGCACAAAGGCATCGGCTGCCACCGCAGTGCTCAGTTGCTGCGCAAAAGCCGCACGCTCAGCCTTATCTTTGCTGGTTTCCGCCGCGTTAAAACGCAAGTTTTCAAGCAACAGCACGTCACCGTTTTGCAGCTTTGATGCAGCTTCTGTAACCTCCGCACCGACGGTTGCGGTCACAAAATCAACGGTAGTACCCAAAACCTCACCCAGACGCTCAGCTACCGGCCGCAAACTCAGGGCCTCCTCAACCTGCCCCTTCGGGCGCCCAAGGTGGCTGATAAGCACAATTTTTGCGCCGCTATCACGCAGAGTTTGCAGAGTTTTGCTTGCGGCACGCACCCGTCCGTCATCGGTAATAACACCGTCTTTCAGCGGCACATTCAAATCTGCTCGAACCAGAACCGTCTTTCCAGTGAGCTTTCCCAGGGTTTCAATAGTACGCACTTAACTTCCCCTCTCGGTAGCAGTAAGAAACCTACAGGCAGCATTCTCATAACAAGAATACCGCCTGCAGGACAGCTAAGCTGTATTTTTAGAGCTTGTCAGCTACATATTTAGTGAAACGCACCAGCTGGTTTGTGTATCCCCACTCGTTGTCGTACCACGCTGAAACCTTCACGAGGTTACCCTGCACCGCGGTCAATTCGGCATCAAAAATCGCTGGCACTGGGTTACCCACGATATCACTTGAAACCAGCGGATCGGTGCTGTAATCAAGTACCCCGTTAAACGCGCCCGCTGCGGCTTTCTCATAAGCAGCGTTAATTTCCGCCACGTTGAGATCATCCCGCGTGGTGATCAGATTGAGATCGACGATTGAGCCCACCGGAACTGGAACCCGATAGCTCGAGCCACTGAGCTTGCCGTCAAGCTCTGGAATTACCTTACCGATTGCTTTCGCCGCGCCAGTTGAAGTTGGCACAATGTTTTCTGCAGCCGCCCGCGCGCGCCGTAAATCTGAGTGTGGCGCATCCTGCAGCCGCTGATCCGCGGTATATGCGTGCGCTGTCATCATGAAGCCTTGCTCAATGCCGAAGGCATCATTGAAAATTTTCGCAAGTGGCGCCAAACAGTTAGTGGTGCAGGAGGCATTTGACAGCACATCCTGGGTAGCCGCATCATAAGTGTCTTCATTTACACCCATCACAAACATCGGCGCGCCCTTGCTAGGCGCAGAGACGATAACTTTTTTCGCACCCGCAGCTAGATGAGCTGCGGCGGCTTCCGCGTCAGTGAATTTACCGGTGCTCTCGATCACAATGTCAACGCCAAGTTCATCCCACGGCAGAGCCGCTGGCTCACGCTCGCTGAGCACCCTAATCCGGTCACCATTTACAGTTATGCTGGTGTCATCGTGGCTAATATCGGCACCAAACAAACCCCCAACAGTGTCACGCCGCAGCAGATGCGCCAGCGTTGCGGTGTCCGTCAGGTCATTCACGGCAACAATATCAAACGCCGCTCCCTGCTGCACGGCAGCGCGAATAAAGTTGCGCCCAATCCGCCCAAAACCATTAATTGCAATACGTGTGCCCATCACGCTGCCCTTCTATATTCTATGCGAGAGCATAGTTGCCCTCCAAGCAAATTATAGAAGCACAGTCGGAACAAATGCTGAGAAAATATCCAACAATCACTAAAACTGCACATTTGTGCAGCTTACCGCTCAGGAGGCAGCCGGCAGATTCGCCTCGGTACCCGGGATCCCCTGCGCTGCAGCTGCCTTATCAGCCATAGCTAGCAGCCGTCGAATCCGACCCGCAATAGCGTCTTTGGTGAGGGGCGGATCAGCTTTAGACCCGAGTTCGTCCAGACTTGCCTCGCGATGTTCCAAACGCAGCAAACCCGCAACCTTCAAGTGCTCCGGTACATCCTCCTGCAGGATTTCTAGTGCCCGCTCCACGCGCGCACAAGCCGCAACTGAAGCCTGCGCTGAACGTCGCAGGTTGGCATCGTCGAAGTTAACCAAACGATTAGCGGTGGCGCGGGTTTCGCGCGCCTTGCGCTGACTGTTCCACACCTCGCGCGCCCGCGGCGCACCCATCACACCGAGCATCTGGGCGATTGCTTCGCTGTCGCGAATCAGAACCTTCACTTGGCCACGAATCTCACGACTCTTCGCCGCAACCCCGAGACGTGCTGCTGCGCCAACAAGCGCCATCGCTACCTCCGGAGTCGGACAGGTCACCTCCATGCTCGCGGTGCGGCCTGGGGCAGTGAGAATACCGCGAGCCAAAAACGCGCCGCGCCAAATAGCGGCAAGCTCCTCTGTAGAACCGGTGATTAAGCGGTTAGGCAACCCCCGAATCTGACGGCGACGCTGATCCAACAGCCCTAAGCGGCGCGCCAAAGGCTCACCCTCAATAATGCGCACCAAGAACATCGGATGCCCCGGTTTAGTGTTGCCAGCAGGCAGCTGCTTTGCCTCCGCATAAACGCCATAAATTTCAAAAAGCGACTTACGTACCCGCTGCACAATATGCGGGGTATGAAACTCTGCCTCCAAGGCAATACGCCCAGAAATAGTATGTAAACCGCCCGCAATCCGTAACGCTGTTGCGAGTTCCGCATTCCGGACGCTCTGTTGATTGGCCACAACTTTAACCAGCTCTGCACGAACTGCACTTGTTGAATTAGCTGGAGAAGTTGTTGTCACAGGGTTTCCTTTCACGAAACTGGTTAGTATGGCAAAACAATTTTACGGCAGAACAAATAATTTTGTTACCGCGCGAAATTTTGTGCACAAACGGTCACTGCGCACTAATCACCACAGGCATATCAGCACCACGGCAAAGTTAGTAGTAACCGCAGTTATGACGTTACTCGCGCCCGAGGTCACGATGACGTAGAGTCACCTGCACCCCTGGTAGCTCACTTAGTTTAGCACTCAGATACTGTGCAGTGGCAACCGAGCGATGTTTACCTCCGGTGCATCCCACCGCCAATAGCACATGACGCTTATTTTCCTTTTGATATCCATTAAAAACCGGCGCCAGAGCAGCCAAGTAGTGCTCTAAAAATTCCCCAGCGCCTTCCTGCCGCAGCACAAACTCACTCACTGCCGAATCCTCCCCTGTAAGCTGCCGTAACTCTTGATTCCAGAATGGATTCGGCAAAAACCGCATATCAATCATCAAATCAGCATCGCTCGGCGCACCATATTTAAAACCAAAACTTTGCACAATCACATGCAGCTGTGGTGCGTCTCCAGCGATAAAAAGCTCCCTCGTCTTGGTGGTTAACTCGTGCACGTTATAACGTGAAGTATCAACCACGAAATCACTCATACCCCGCAGCTCTCGGAGCCTCTCACGTTCCGCACTAATCCCTTCACTGACACTGCCGGCTCCCATGAGCGGGTGGGGCCGCCGCACTGATTCATAGCGTCTCACTAGAACATCGTCTGTAGCATCAAGGAACAAAATCCGCACGCGCGCTTTGGATGACATCTCTGCCACTGTTTCTCGCACTTGAGCGGCCAGGTCAAGACTTCGTGAATCAATAACGGCCGCTATTCGCGGCACCGCCCCATCAGCGCGATCCGCCATATCCGCAAGCGTGGTAAGCAGGCGCAAAGGCAAATTATCAACAACATACCAGCCCATATCTTCCAGGGTGTTTGCGACAGTGCTGCGACCAGCACCTGACATTCCCGCAACGATGAGAATATCTTGCGTTACCTGCAGTTGTTGTGTCATACTTCCCTCGCCAATGTCTCTAGCGTCTACACCAATTCTATGCCGAAAAATCGGGCTGTGTCATGCTCGCTGCACGTTCTGCTCGCAAAGCAGCAAAAATTTTAGTTGCAGTTGCTTCACCAACGCCCGGAACCTGCTGCAACTGCGCCAGCGTGGCCTCTCGAACCCTGTGCAATGAACCAAAATGTTGTAGTAACTGCGCTGCTCGTTTATCACCGATACCGGGAATCTGTGCGAGCGCAGTACTGATCGCAGCTTCCCGCTGCTGCCGTTGAAAAGTAATCGCAAAACGATGCGCGGTGTCACGAATCCGTTGCAACAGAAATAGCTCCTCACTCTGGCGCGGTAAGATCACTGGATATTGCTCATCCGGAAGCCACAGCTCCTCCATCCGCTTTGCGATACCGCAGATTGCAACATCGGTCACCCCGAGCTCACTAAGCGCCCGCACAGCGGCATTCACCTGCGGCACTCCGCCATCAACCAGCAGCAAATCGGGCCGTGTCACACTGCGCCGTCGCCGCTGCACCCCTTGCACGGTGGCAAATTTTTCACCCGCCGCGGCAACCTGTTGAAGTGCTGCAGCTGTCTCCCTACGCAGCTCAGCCTCTTCTCGCAGCCACTGCGCGGCTCGGCGGCTAACGGTCTGGTGAATCGAATCAGTGTCATCACGCGTCTGCGAAATTTTATACTTCCGGTAAGCGTCTTGCAGTGGCAGTCCATCAGCAAAGGCAACCACCGCGGCTACCACATTGGTGCCCTGCATGTGACTCACATCCACACAGTCAATGCGCAGCGGTGGACGATCTAGCTTTAAGGCCTCTTGCAAACCCGCCAGAGCCTCGGTGCGGCTGGTCAGATCGCTGGCACGTTTCAACTTGTATCGTTGCAGCTGCTCTCCGGCATTTTTGGTTGCCGTCTGCAACAGCTGCACAGTGTCACCGCGCTCTGGCACCGTGATTTTGACGGTTCCGCGCCGTGGCCGCGTTTGTCTCAGTATCTCCTGCACCGCTTCCAACTCACTCGGCAGCACGGAAACAAAAATTTGCGGAGCCGCGGCATTATCTTGATACGCATCTTGCAGCACTTGCGCCATCAGATCGCCTGGTTGCTGCTCGAGTTCAATATCCACCAACCAGCTACGCTCCCCCCGAATACGCCCGTCTCGCACAATAAACTGGTGCACGCTGGCGGTGAGGTCATCGCTGTAGAGCGCAAAGAAATCTGCAGCAGAAAGTTGCGGCAAAACCACGTGGTTACTCTCTAGAATTTGCTGCAGCGCTAGCATCTGGTCACGTAATTTTGCAGCTTTTTCAAATTCTTGAGCAGCTGCCGCTTCCAGCATACTGCGCTGCAACTGCGCTACTTTTCTACTGTCTAAGGTGTTCAAGAAATTCACCATTTCAGTAACCATTTCACGATGCGCAGAAATGGTTACTCTGCCACTGCAGGGACCGTGACACTTCCCAATCTGCCCGGCCAAACATGGTTTTCCAGAGGCCATAGCCGCTTTATAATCGCTGTCTTTACAAGTACGAATAGGGAAAGCCTGGATTAGTAGTTCATAGGTTTGCTTCAGTGCCCACAGTTTAGGGTAAGGCCCATAATATTTTGCACCGCGAATGTTTTTACGGCGCGTAATTTCCAAGCGTGGCGCTTCATGACCGAGCGTTACCACAAGATATGGAAAACTCTTATCATCTCGGAACACCACATTGTACGGCGGCAATTCAGCCCTGATTCGCTGTTGTTCCAACACTAGAGCTTCAGTGTCACTTCCTACAACAGTCCAATCAAGCGCTGCGGCACGCTGCAGCATCTGCATTGTGCGAGGCGCGAGTGTGTGCAGTGGCTGAAAATAATTAGCCAGACGCTGCCGCAGGTTTTTCGCTTTACCAATATAAAGGACGCTGCCATCAACAGCTAGAAAACGGTAAACTCCCGGGGATTTCGGGATTTCTCCCGGTGCTGGGCGAAATGCACTGCGGTTATCTTGCATCTGCTTATTTTACTGGGCTCGGGTGTGCCGCCAACACTTCTGCGAGAAAACGCCCTGTGTGGCTTGCTGGGATAGCCGCAACTGTTTCTGGAGTTCCGGTAGCAAGCACAGTACCTCCCCCTGATCCACCTTCCGGACCCATATCAATAATCCAGTCTGCACTGCGCACAACATCTAGATTATGCTCAATGGTAATTACAGTGTTCCCCTTATCTACCAGCTCGTTTAGCACCAGCAGCAGTTTTCTCACATCTTCAAAGTGCAGGCCGGTGGTGGGCTCGTCAAGCACGTAGATAGTTCTTCCATTTGAACGTTTCTGCAGCTCAGCAGCAAGCTTCACTCGCTGAGCTTCGCCACCCGAGAGCGTAGTGGCGCTTTGTCCGAGTTGCACATAACCCAGACCCACATTTACCAAAGTTTGCAGATAGCGATGGATCGCGGAAACTGGTTTGAAAAACTCTGCGGCAGTCGCGATTGGCATCTCCAACACCTCAGAAATGTTTTTGCCTTTGTACTTTACCTGCAGGGTTTCACGATTAAAACGTTTGCCGCCACAAGTCTCGCAAGCAACGTAAACGTCTGGCAGAAAATTCATTTCTATCTTAATGGTGCCATCACCGCTGCAAGCTTCGCAGCGTCCCCCTTTGACGTTAAAACTAAAACGCCCAGCCTGATATCCCCGTGCTTTTGCTTCGGGGGTTTCTGCGAAAAGTTTACGAATTTTCTCAAAAACACCGGTGTAGGTTGCCGGATTAGAACGCGGAGTGCGACCGATCGGTGCTTGATCAACATGCACAACCTTATCTAATAGCTCCAACCCATTAACCCGCGTGTGTTTGCCAGGCACTTGATGCGCTCCGTTTAGTTTATTTGCGAGCACTCGATAAAGGATGTCATTAACCAAAGTTGATTTACCCGAACCGCTCACCCCCGTAACCGCGGTGAGCACACCGAGCGGAAACTTCACGGAGACGTTTTGCAAGTTATTGGCGCGAGCTCCTACTACCTCCAGCTGCCGTTTGGCATCAATTTTTCGCCTGTTTGCTGGAGTAGTAATGGCTTGACGTCCCGACAGGTAAGCCCCGGTAATCGATTGCTGATTCTCAAGCAGTTGCGCAACCGGGCCGGAGTGCACCACCGTGCCTCCTTCAACCCCTGCTCCCGGACCAATATCAACTATCCAGTCTGCTGCGGCAATCGTTTCTTCATCATGCTCGACAACAATTAAGGTGTTACCAAGATTACGCAATTTCAGCAAAGTTTCGATAAGCCGCCGATTATCTCGCTGATGTAAGCCGATTGAGGGCTCGTCTAAAACATACAGTACGCCCGTCAGCCCGGATCCAATTTGCGTTGCTAACCGAATCCTCTGCGCTTCGCCCCCGGAAAGAGTGCCAGCAGCACGAGATAACGTTAGATATCCCAAACCAACTTCAACTAAAAACTCAAAACGGGCTCGAATTTCACGTAGCACCTGAGCCGCTATCTTCGCTTCCCTTGCTGTCAGCTCTACTGTTGCAAAAAAATCCTGAGCATCAGCAAGGCTCAGCTCAGTTACCGCCGAAATTGATTTTCCATTCACGGTAATTGCCAGCACTTCAGGCTTCAGTCGAGCCCCCTGGCACGAAGAACAGGGTACGTCGCGTAAAAAAGCAGCCCAGTGTTCGCGTGCACTGTCGCTCTCGGATTCTTTGTGCCGGCGTTCCACGAAGGGTATCACTCCCTCAAAGCCGGAGCGATAGCTAACCTCGCGTCCGTACTTATTTTTGTACATTACCCGCACTTTGTAATTTTTCCCGTGCAGCAGCATTTTCTGCACTGTTTTGCTGAGTTTTTTCCACGGTGTGTCGAGGTCAAACCCTTGCTCAGCAGCAAGCGCAGTTAACACCTGCTCGTAGTACTGCATCATCCCTTTACCCGAGGATGCCCACGGTAACAGCACACCCTGACGCAGTGTTAGCTCCGGGTCAGCTAGGATAAGCTCTTCGTCAACCTGCATTTTCACGCCGAGTCCCGAACACTCTGCGCAGGCTCCAAAAGGCGCGTTGAATGAAAAGGTGCGAGGTTCCACTTCCATTATCTGCACGGGGTGATTATTGGGGCAGCTGCGATGTTCGCTGAAGCGCAAAGGTTCGCGAGCTGCTGCTTCCCCAGAGCGAGTCGGGAAATCAACCTCAACTATGCCACCGGTCAGACGTAAAGCGGTCTCTAGAGAGTCGGTCAGCCGCGCAGCAATTTCTGGTTTTGCTACTAAACGATCAACCACCACCGAAATGTAGTGCCAGTCTTGTTTCTTAAGGGTTGGTGGGTCAGCAAGTTGATGTAACTCTCCGTCGATAATCGCACGTGCAAAACCTGCCGCGGCTAATTCTGCAAAAAGTTCAACAAATTCGCCTTTTTTCTTCACGACGACCGGTGCCAGAAGTTGATATCTGGTGCCTGCCGGTAACTCCAAAAGGCGATCCGCAATCTGCTGCACCGTTTGCGACTGAATTAGTTCACCGCACTCAGCACAGTGCGCAATTCCGACCCGTGCCCACAACAGTCGCATATAATCATATATTTCAGTTATGGTGCCCACAGTTGAGCGCGGATTTCGGTTAGTTGATTTTTGATCAATGGAAACTGCCGGGCTCAGACCCTCTATAAAATCCACGTCGGGACGATCCACCTGCCCTAAAAACTGCCGGGCGTAGGCACTCAAAGACTCCACATAGCGGCGTTGCCCCTCCGCAAAGATCGTGTCAAAAGCGAGACTCGATTTGCCCGACCCGCTGAGCCCGGTGAATACTGTCAGACTCCCCCGAGGGATCTGCAGGCTAACGTTTTGTAGATTGTGCACGCGTGCACCACTGACTTTAATTTGTTGCTGCGGATCAAGCACAACAGCCGGCTGCGAAGCTATTTTATTCACCTTTTCATTGTAGCGGTGCACCCCGAAAATAAAGTGTGCTGCTAGAGTTGAAACAAGATGAGGCAGCAATACAAGAGCGCAGGGGCAGATATACAGAGCACCGCTGTAACCCAGTTGGTGCCGCATCATTTTAGTGCTTTTGAGGGACATACTTTTAAATTTCAAGGAACCGGCACTCTACATCGTATGCGCGGCACAGTTGCGGTGACGGCAGCAATTATATTGGCTGCAACCTCCTCCTTCGCTTCGACTACACCGCAAACACTTGCGACGCCGTATGCACCTCACAACGCTGCTCAAACCCTTGAAATTCAAGGCCACTCGCTGCTAACTGCAAGGCTAGACAGGTTGCACGAGGCAACCGCTTTAGAGCTTGAGAAAAAAGCCGCTGCCGCCCCGGCTCCAGCACAATTTTCGCTGGATGATTTGATGTTCCGCGGGGTGATTAACTGGGGCGGTTACAAATTCACGTACTATAGTCAACAGGTGTTGCCAGGCGGGGGCTTGCAGATCCCTGGCCGACACGTTAGCGATGCTGGATTCGTCTCCGATGGCGCTGGTTTCATCGTGCTAGCAGGAGATGCGCCTCTGGGCACAGTGTTCGACACCCCGTTCGGAGCGCAGGGAAAAATCTATGATCGTGGCACCGTTGGAAATCATCTCGATGTTTACACCCGCTAAACGGGTTCCGGCAACAGTTGATACGCTTAGATACCCTGACGCACTCGCCGCAGTTGCTGTTTCAGATCCTTTACCTCGTCACGCAACCGTGCCGCAAGCTCAAATTTCAGCTCCGCACTAGCGGCTAACATTTGCGCAGTAAGGTCAGCAATAAGCGTTTCCAGCTCTGCTGTCCCGGATAGCTGCTCTGTCTTATTTTGCAGTTTCGCAGCTCCGGTATCTCTTATTAGAGCGTCTGAATCAGCGGCCTCACGAGCTAACATTTCCGTAATATCACTGAGTTTTTTGCGCAGCGGTTGTGGATCAATTCCGTGCGCTTTGTTGTACGACAGTTGCAGCTCGCGGCGACGATTGGTTTCCTCAATCGCCTGCTCCATAGCCGCCGTAGTTTTATCAGCATACATATGCACTTCGCCGCTAACATTACGCGCTGCGCGCCCTATAGTCTGAATCAGGCTGGTTGCTGAACGCAAGAACCCTTCTTTATCAGCATCTAAGATGGCGACCAGTGAAACCTCGGGTAAATCAAGCCCCTCACGTAGGAGGTTAATGCCAACCAGGACATCAAAAACTCCGGCACGTAGCTGGCTTAGCAGCTCAACTCGCTGCAGTGTGTCAACATCAGAATGCAGATAACGAACTTTAACCCCTGCTTCTTCCATGAAGCTGGTAAGCTGCTCAGCCATTTTTTTGGTCAAAGTTGTAACCAAAACTCTTTCGTCACGGGCAACACGTTGCCGCACCTGTTCTAACAGGTCATCAATTTGTCCCGCCGTCGGCTTCACCACGATTTTTGGATCCACCAAACCGGTTGGTCGAATAATCTGTTCCACTACCCCATCGGCACGCTCCAGTTCATATTTACCAGGCGTTGCAGAAAGATAAACCACCTGCCCAATACGCTCCTGAAACTCATCAAACCGCAGCGGTCGGTTATCAAGTGCGCTCGGCAACCGAAAGCCGTGCTCAACGAGCGTACGTTTGCGTGATGCATCTCCCTCATACATAGCACCGATTTGCGGCACCGTGACGTGTGATTCATCAATCACCACAAGCAAGTCTTCTGGGAAATAGTCGAGTAAGCAGTGCGGAGCTTCTCCTGCTGCACGACCATCCATATAACGTGAATAATTTTCAATACCGCTGCAAAAACCAATCTGCTCCAGCATTTCTAAGTCAAACGTGGTGCGCATCCGCAGTCTTTGTTCTTCAACTAATTTGCCTTGTTTTTTCAGTTCAGCAGAGCGCTCTTCAAGCTCTTCACTAATCTGTTTGATGGCCCGCTTTACAACCGCATCACTTGCCACATAGTGTGATCCCGGAAACACACTCACCGCATCTACTTGCCGCAAAACTTCGCCCGTAACCGGATGGAGAAAGCTCAACGCTTCAATCTCGTCACCGAACATTTCAATGCGTACTGCTAGTTCTTCATACATTGGAATAATTTCGATAACGTCACCTCTGACTCGAAAATTTCCGCGCACGAAGTCAATATCGTTACGGTTGTACTGCATGCTGATGAGCTTGCGGATTAGCACCTCACGATCTATTTCATCACCAACAGCAAGCGGCAACATTGCTTCATAGTATTCTTCGGGTTTACCTAATCCATAAATGCATGAAACAGTTGAAACCACTACAACGTCACGTCGACTCAGCAGTGAATTTGTGGTGGAATGTCTTAGTCTTTCCACCTCCGCATTAACGTTTGAGTCTTTTTCGATAAAAGTATCAGTCTGCGGCACATATGCTTCTGGCTGATAATAATCGTAGTAGGAGACAAAATATTCGACAGCATTATGAGGCAACAATTGCCGAAACTCATTAGCCAACTGCGCAGCGAGTGTTTTGTTATGCGCCAACACTAGCGTGGGGCGTTGCACTTGCTCAATCAGCCAGGCGGTTGTTGCTGATTTACCGGTGCCAGTAGCGCCCAGCAACACCACATCTGTTTCGCCCGCTTTAAGCCGTGCGGCAAGCTCAGCAATAGCTTTAGGCTGATCACCGCTTGGCTGATACTGACTTACAACTTCAAAAGGTTTTACTGACCGCGCTGGCTGCATCTATCTTTCCCGCTTCCTTAAGGGGTCACTGTTTCAACTTAAACGCAGTTGTAGACGAGGCTGCGCCCGATAGCGCAGTATTTTTATGCTGTGGCGAACCAGAGCGCGAGCTCTCGCGCCGCTGATTCGGGACTATCTGAGCCATGAACTAAGTTTTGTTGCACATTGAGCCCCCAATCACGCCCCAGATCTCCTCGAATTGTGCCGGGGGCAGCTGTTGTCGGGTCAGTGGTGCCTGCGAGCACGCGGAAACCTTCAATAACTCGCTCGCCCTCAACTCGCACAGCGACCAGCGGACCGGAGCTCATAAACTCCAAAAGCGGCTCATAAAATGGTTTACCAGCGTGTTCAGCGTAGTGTGACGCTAACTGTTTCTCAGTTGCATGCAGCATCTGCAAGGCAGTTATTTTGTAACCTTTTTGTTCAATTCGCCGCAGAATTTCACCCGTTAGGTTACGTTTCACGCCATCAGGTTTAATCAAAACTAGGGTTGCTTCAGACACTGGGCTCCTCCATTACTTAATCCAGTACTTATTTTACGGCACGAAAACTGACAATACAGCACCGGCATAGCAATCATTTGGGAACAAAAGTTTCAAACAGCAAGCGCAGCAACCTCTCGCCTGTGCCACTATAAAACGTTATTATTCCGCAAAGAGTCAAACACCTACCAACAGCAAAACTGTGCTGTGGCCAAATGTGCAACTTCACTAAAAAACCTTCAAACGCCCAGATACTGACAATAAACATCAACAGTAACACTTTAATCAAAGGCTATTAATCAATAGAAAATATGCGACCTACAAACAATCTCTGCACATTTGTGCAAAATTAGCGCGTTTTCCCGTTGACATAAAAAGCCCGGCGAGTTAGAGTTAAATTCCCCCCCCCCTTTTATCCCCCTAGAACAAGGAATTTAACATGTTCTCGTATACCCTAAATCAGCTATACCCAAAAGCTGCTGCTGCAGTTGTAGCATCAGCCATTGTAGGTTCAGCGATTATCGGCACCGCTACAGTTGCTGCAGCGAACACCGGAGCTTGCACCGACACCGCAGGAATTGCTATTGCTGACGCATATAGCGTTCCTTACGGAGGCGAAACAACACTCCGCGTCATTGAGAACGATAACATCGCCGGGCGTGAGGTGGCAGAAATCTACCTCCTCAATAAAGACAGTATCACAACAAAGCTAATATCTACAAATAAAGGTGTTTTTGAAGTTAAAGCAGACAATCAAATTTACTTCAATACACGTAACGGCTACACCGGTGAGCTTGATCCGGTTCAATACCAGATTAGATTTACCGACGGCACTTGCTCATCCGCGCAAATTTCCGTTACGGTGAAATCAATCACAGCCAACCCTGATACCGCCACCATCCGCTATCCCGGATTTGTTGAACTAGACGTGCTCGCTAATGACAGTCTTTTGGGCTTGCGAGCCGAAAAAATCGAATTTCTAAAACCGGATAACACCGTCGTTGATGGCGATTACCCCCTTACCGAGGGAGTATTTACCGTTGTCGGCGAAGCCGCGACTGGCTTAAAAGTAAGATTCGATACGCGCAACGACTACTACGGTAAAGTTCCAGAGGTCCGCTACCGTGTCATCGCATCAAACGGCTCAGCCACTGAATCAACTATCAATGTAACAGTAGTTTCCCGACTTTTTGCAGAACATGACAGTGCTACCACTCCCTTTGAGACACCATTAATCGGTTTGGATGTGCTCGCCAACGATCGGTTCCTCGAAAATTTGGATCAGCTTGCGGGTTTGTACTTGCTTGATAAGCAGGGTAACGAAGTTGCAGAACTGCAAGTTAATGGCGGTATTTTTAAGGTCAATCAGGGAAAAATTGACTTTTACCCAGCATCCAATTTTGTCGGAGCAGTAGAACAGGTCAAATATCGGGTGAGTCTTGCCGGCGATGGACGCTTTGCAGATGCAACAATTAGCATCGATGTCTCCCCAGCCTCAAGCGCCAACCCCAAAGATTCCGGAGCACAAAGCGGTTCTGTAAAGCATCTGGAAAAGCCAAAGACGCTAGCTAAAACCGGTGCAGCTCATGAAGCCATCGCGTTCAGCGCACTGCTACTGGCAGCAACTGGCACCGCCCTAGGTGTCACAAAGCGCAAGTAAGACTAGCTCTAACACCGCTAGACTAAATCAAATTCAAAATTACTTTGCCTGAACATTAAAATGTTCGGGCAAAGTAATTTTTTACCCTTCACTCCCCGTGTTATTTGATATTGATAATGATTACCATTAGTATCAAAATGTACAAACAACGGAGGTGAAATGAATCTGCAAAGATTTAAATTACTAGCTACAACGCTAGTATCAACTCTCTTATTAGCACTGCTAGCACCTTTCACTAGCAGTGCTAACGCACAGGGAGGCACAGAGCTAGTAGATGGTCACACAGATGCCATCTACGTCTACCCAGACAGCGATGGTAACCCGAGCACTGCTATCAAGCATGGTTTACGTAACGTGCTGCACGCACACGACCAAACAACAATTGTATTCGGCGCGGACACCTATTCAGACAGCTACTCATTTGCGCCGCTGGGAATCTACGGAAAAGAAGGCTACTATGCCCTAGGAAACACCGAAGACGGCCCAGAAAACTTCATGCATCCTGGTTTTGCACACGGTTACAGCAAAGGCACAGATGTAAAAGTCACTGTTAAAAACATTGAAGCCCCGGGCAAAATTGCAGTTTTTGATAATCCAAGTGACGAGACAGCTCCGATTATTCCCTTCCTTCCCGGAGGCCAGTTCTTTATCGAAAACGGCACTGATATCCCGATTCCGGGACACAAGCACTTGCAGTGGTACTTCACACACGCCGGACTCTATAAAATAACCGCGTACGCCACGGTAATCGGAGAAGATCAAGCACCACAAACCTCACCCGAATTCACTCTTGCTATTCTCATTCATAAAAATGAGTCTGACACCAGAGCTCCGTGGCAGGTCAACGATCATGACTCCACACCTGACGCTGGAAATAATGATGCGGCAACTCCAGACAATAATGACGCTAACGACGGTTCCAATTCTAATGACAACACTAATAGCGGTAACGACGGCGATAACCCCGCAACTGACCCAGAAATTCCGCCCACTGATGATTCCAGCCCGGTTGCACCTAGCTTAGAGGATGTATATCCGCCAAACTCCACTAAAACCGTTATCGACAGTGGTCATGTGGATGCTTTCCATCTCACAGCGCACAATAACAGCATTAAACTGGATGTCCTAGATGATTCAAACGGTGCACCAGTTAGCCGCCCTGCAGCGGATGTCATTCTTGCGGTAAAACCAGAGGCTCAGCAAGATCTGCAAGGTACTCTAGCGCAGCTGACTGGTCTCCAGAATGGCTATTTCTTAGACGAAAACGGCAATAACCAAGATAAACTACTCTTCCCAGGTTGGGATAGTTTGTCACTCGGCGGAGATTATCGAAATATCGAATTTAAATTTGACGAGGTCACCGGACCAGGGAAAGTCTTCTTATTAAAGAACAAAAGACTAGGTGGCTTAACCAGTGCGCTCAACAATGGCGAATACGAAGTTCGAACTGGGGCATCACTGCATCAAAAGACGCCCGCGCACGAACACGGGCATTGGGTTTTTGAGAAACCGGGTGTTTACACAATGCAATTGCATGCCACCGCTGAAAACGCCCAGGGAGTCAAGGTAGAAAGCGATAAAGTAACCTACACATGGGTGGTCGGCCTGCCACTTACCGCAAATAATCAAAGCCCTGACTCTGCAGCTGCAAACAACACTGCATCTGCCGCTGCGACAACCGATACGGCAGGAACCCAACAGCCGCCACAAGCTAATCTAACTCCCAAACCAGCGGCAGAAATAGACAACGGCTGCTACCCTAAGGTTATCCGTGGCGCTGGTCCAATTTCTCTGCACGGCAGCCTGAAGGATGATCGTACCGCGCCTGCAGCATGGGTTAACCCCAACAGCATCAGTTTCGGTATCGGAGCTGCGGGGAAAACTAAAACCTCTGGCAGCATCGGAGCGATTAGCGGCGGCAGCGATGTCTGGATGATTTCTTCCACTCAGGTAGCGAATGTGCCGTGGCTCGGTGTTAACACTCAACACCCTAGCTTAATCGAACAAGCCAAAGGCAGCAGCACAACTCTTTCCCTCACCGGATTCTCAGGGCCAGGGAAAATGGAAGTGTTCACATCTGGCGGATTCGGTAACACGGTAGGCCAAAAATGGTTCTCCGGTTCCCATAACTCAGGTTCTGGAAGCGTTTCCTTGGCTTGGAACTCCCACGTGCACCCAAACTGGGTATTTGACACACCTGGGCAGTATCGCGTCACCATCGGAATGACGACCGTACTAAATAATGGTAAGACAGTAAACGGCTCCGGAACGCTGGTTTTCAATGTCAACAGCACCGCAGGAGCAACCAACGGCCACTTCGATTTCGGCCCTCGAGTTGGAGCTGCCGGTGATAAAACGGTCTGGCAAACTAAAGCCGGTAAACCGTGTGTTCCAACCGCCGCAGATCTCGCTGCTGCGGGGATGAGCAGCCTGGCAGAAACCGGTGAAAACGGCTACCAGGCAGCTGCCACGGTGGCTCTGCTATTGGCGCTCAGCAGTTTTGGTGTAATGCGCATTAAGCGCACCAGAACAGCGCACTAAAAGCAGAAACGTTTTTTGGGTGTGCCCGCAGTTAAGCGGTCACACCCAAAAACATTTTTTACAACAATTAACCTGAAAAGCAACAGAACGATTCTCAGTTTTTACACTTTTATACCCTTTAACCTGGATAAAAGCCCCTACAGAATCGATTTTTGCTATGGAAAAAACCACACTAAATATTAAACGAAATCTGAAACCCAAAAGCGCTAACTCCCAGCAGATTGCGGTTTTCGGCACTGCACGCAGCGGCAAAACAACCCTGCTGTCTGCTTTTTATGGCGCCACCCAGGAACCAAACTACGTACTGCAAAAACCTTATGCGGTGATTGCGGAAAATCAAGGCGAAGCAGCGCAGCTTTACCATAACTACACGACGCTAAGAGACACTGGAGCATATCCGGCCGTCACCACGCATCTTAATATGAACGCTCACGCTTTCACAATCAGGCTGCGAGAAGAGTCCCAACAGCAAACCGTAACAGCTCCAGGCTCACTGTTTTCAAAACGTAAGAAAAATCTTCCCGCAAATCCTGCTTCAGAAAAGCCTTTTGATGCGATGCGTTTAGTATGGCATGACTACCCCGGAGAATGGCTTGAAGAACCCGCTGCAAATGCGGCAGAAGCGCGGCACCGAGGTGAGGTTTTTCGGTCGCTGCTTGGCTCACAGGTTGCTTTACTGCTGGTTGATGGAGCGAAACTACAACAGCACAAAGGCGAAGAAGCTGTTTACCTGCAGCAGCTATTAAACACCTATATATCAGGTTTGCTGCAGGTGCGTGATGAGGTATTGCCTAACGGCAAACCACTACTAGAATTTCCGAGGATTTGGATTTTCGCACTCACCAAGGCTGATTTACTTCCAGCAATCGATGTCTATCAGTTCAAGCAGTTACTGCTCAAAAATGCGGCATCACAGCTCACCGATCTGCGGGAAACTATCGAATCTTTTATCCAGACACGAGAAGCGTTATCAGTCGGGGAAGATTTCCTGCTGCTCAGCGCCGCGCAGCACAATCACGGCGTAGAAATATTGCTGCCGCTCGCTGCAATCTTGCCCTTCGAACGGCATGCTAAATGGGCTAAACGCCTGAATCTTCCAGGAACTTTCAGCTCCCTGTTAATTCAGGGCGCAAGTGTGGCAGCGTTGGCGCTGATGAGCGGAAAAATTAAAATACTTCCCGCACCGCTGCGTTGGGGCTTATCTCTCTTAGGGTCAGCCGGAGTGGAACGCGGGATTAAACATCTCGGAACAAAACTCAAAGACCACAGCGCAATCTCCAAAAAACGTGCCAAATTACTATCAAACGCTTTGCAGGGATTTTACGCTGATCTCGCTGCTGCAGAAAGAGCTCGGGTTTTCTTACGCAGCAAATCCTAAAACACTATTTAGTCTATAAGGGGTGAGGCTCGCACAATTCGTGCGGGCCTCACCCCTTATAAAAAGCTCAAGAGCTGTGCTCTCTGCTGTGAGCAGCTGCTGCCGACAAAGCTTTATGCGCCTGATAAAGTGGCCTGATAAGCTTCGCGAGCTCTATCAATCGCAGCTCCCCGAACCATACAGTAAACCCATAATCCACCGAACATCAGGGCAACCGCCCAAATCGCTGGCAACCAGAAACCGCCAATCACTAGCAACAGCTGCACGATCCACCCCAAAATAATTCCGACGTGATTACGCATCAAAGCCAACGCAATAATGCACATCAGGCACACCACCCCGCCGATGATCAGCCCCGCCTCACGCGGTTGAAAAACGTTAAGCCCGAAAAGCGTCAATCCGGTCAAGAAAATAATCACCATCTCGAAGCCCAGCACCACGCTCGCCAACGCCCGCTGAGTGGAACCATGACGAGAGCCGCCAGACAGTTTAGTCGCGGTAGTATAACCGATACGCTCCGATGGCGACAGCACTAGTGCAGGCTCTTTTTCTCCTTGCCCGGCACTGTCACCAGTTGCTTGTGATGATTGCTGCTGCGGATCCATCATTGTTACCACCCTTCGGTCTCTGCAACTTCCACGGCGCTGCCAGCCAACAGCACGCTGCCAGCAACCAAAACTCCGCGCTGTGCTCCAGCCGCTGCCCAGTCACGAGCCTGCTCGAAACCAAGATAGCAGTTTTCAGCAACCGTTATCGCTGCTGCAGGTAGCTGCGCAGTGACCAGCTGCGGCGCCAATTGCGCAAGCTGCACAGCACTGACACTGCGCGGCGACTCCACTGGCACCAAAATTAACCTGTCGGCCAGCTGCGCCAAACCGCGCAAAACTCCCAGGGTGTCTTTATCAGCCAGAACACCGGCAACCACGCACACCCCGTCAGCAAACTCAAAATTCTCTTCGAATGCAGCTGTCAGTGCCGCCACACCGTGCGGATTATGAGCCGCGTCTACCAGCACAGCCGGAGACTTCGCGACGAGTTGTAAACGCCCCGGACTAGTCACCTCGGCCAGCGCGGTCTCCACAATTTCACGATCCAGCTCCCGCCCCAGGAAAGCCTCTACCGCTGCTACAGCCAAAGCGGCATTTTCACCCTGGTGCGCACCCCAGAGATTAACCAGCAAATCATCATAAACCGCGCCGGTTGTCGCCGACTCCAACGTCACCAGACGTCCACCAACTGCCTGCTGATTTGCGCGCAGTGCCACGTCCACACCGATCCGCAACAGTGGAATCTCTAGTTCCTTAGCCCGCGCATCTAATGCAGCAAAAGCTTCTATCGGCTGCTGCGCGGTAACCGCTACTGCCCCAGGCTTCATAATTCCAGCTTTAGTGGCTGCAATCTCGGCGATGGTATCACCAAGAATACCGACATGATCAAGGGCAATTGGAGAGAAAACTGCAACGTCAGCATTAGCGATATTCGTGGCGTCCCACTCACCCCCCATACCAACTTCAATCACAGCGACTTCGACCGGAGCATCTGCAAAAGCTGCGAAAGCCAAAACCGCCAGCGCTTCAAAAAACGTGATTCTCCCCTGCCCGGCAGCATCTAGCTCGGCATCAACCACCTCCAACGCTGGCTGCAGGCTCTGCCAAGCCAGCGCCAAATCCACCCCGTCAATAGGAGCCAGATCAATCTGAAACCGCTCCGTAAACGCACGCAGATGCGGGCTAGTGAAGAGCCCGGTACGCATGCCGTGTTCTTGTAGTATCGCGGCGATAATCCGACTGGTTGAGGTTTTACCATTGGTTCCGGCAACCTGAATGATTGGATAGCTAGCTTGCGGCAAACCTGCAAGCTCCGCAAAGCGCCGCACCGGTTCGATGCGTGGCCGCGGATTAGCTTCTCCCACACGGCACAGCAGCTCCTGGAAAACCTGCTCCGCTGCCTGTTCTGCCTCAGCCTGAAACAGATTCTGTTGCACAGCATCCAGGGAGTCATCCAGCCGCTGCACAGCTGCGCCGTCATCTGCGGCGTCATCGTCGTCGAGCAGCGGATTCAACAGTTTTGCCATGGCTTTCGCCTCAGCCAACGCGCTATCCGCACTCACCCCCGCTGCCGCGGCGGCAGTCTCCCAGGGGTCAGCTGCGGTCTGCTGCTGCTCATCAGCAGCTGTGGTGTGGATCACGCCACCGTCATCCTCGCGAAACGCGTCCTCATTAAAGCTCATGGTTAGGCCTCGCCAGCTTTGCTAAGCTCCACCAGCAGCGGAGCCTTTTCTGTGCCCAGCGCATTGGCAGCGAGCTGCACAAAGGCCGCAGTGCTCGCCGCAGCCTGAGTCTGCAGCGCGCCGGCTGATCCACTGCCAACCTTAATGGTTTTAGCCAGGGTCTCCTGCTGAATCAGCTCCTGGTGAGTCTGCAGCGCCGCTGCCGCCCAGTCTTCTGCGGTGAGCTCCAGGGTGATGCGATCGCTGATGTTCAGCCCCGCCGCTTTACGCGCCTCCTGAATTGCACGCACCGCGTCACGTGCCAGCCCCTCGGCAGCAAGCTCCGCGGTCACCTCGGTGTCAAGCAGCACAAAACCGCCGCCCGCGGTGAGCGCTAACGCGGTGTCAGCTGCTGCACCGGCGGTTGTGAGTGTGAGCTCGTACTCGCCCGGAATCAGCTCCACCCCGCCAGCTACAACCCCGGTTTCAGTCTCTTGCCAGTCACCTGTTTTGGCGCCCTTAATCGCCTGCTGCACTGCTTTGCCGATGCGCGGGCCGGCAGCGCGCGCATTAACGCTGAGTGTTGAGGTGATGCCGTAATTTGCGGCGGTGTCAGCCTCCAGCTGCATAAACTGCACCTCACGGACGTTCAGCTCGTCACGCAGAATCGCGGCAAACTGCTGCAGCGCGGCAGCTTGCGCACTCACCACGGTCAGCTGCTGTAGCGGCAACCGCACTCGCAGCTGCTTAGCTTTACGCAGGCTCAGTGCTTGAGAGGTAATTTGGCGGATCTCGTCCATCGCGGCTACCAGCTCAGCGTCCAGCGGCAGCTCAGCCACTGCTGGCCAGTCGCACAGGTGCACTGACCGCCCCCCGGTAAGCCCTCGCCAAATATCTTCGGTTGTCAGCGGCGCCAGCGGCGCAGCAGCACGGCACAGCACCTCTAAAACTGTGTAGAGGGTGTTAAACGCTGCCTGGTTTGCGGCTTTGCCGTGCTCCCCGGTGGTGCCCTCCCAGAAGCGCTCGCGGCTACCGCGCACGTACCAGTTGGTTAGCACCTCGGCGAAGTCTCGCAGCACCGCGGCTGCGGTTGTGGTGTCGAGGTTTTCCAGCGCGGCCTCGGTGTCTGCCACCGCCACCCGCAGCTTGCTCAGGATATACCGGTCTAGCGGATCGGTGCTGGTGGTGTCGAACACCGGGGTGCATCCGTCGGCGTTGCTGTACAGGCTGAAGAAGTACCAGGTATTCCACAGCGGCAGCAGGAATTGCCGCACGCCCTCACGGATGCCAGCCTCGGTGACAATGAGGTTACCGCCGCGCACCACTGGCGAAGCCATCAGGAACCAGCGCATCGCGTCTGAGCCGTCACGCTCAAACACCTCGTTCACGTCAGGGTAGTTGCGCAGCGATTTCGACATTTTGTTGCCGTCGCTGCCAAGCACGATGCCGTGGCTGATGACGTTCTTAAATGCTGGTCGGTCAAACAGTGCGGTTGCCAGCACATGCTGCACATAGAACCAGCCGCGGGTTTGCCCGATATACTCCACGATGAAGTCGGCCGGCTGGTGGGTGTCAAACCAGTCCTGATTTTCAAACGGATAGTGCACCTGGGCAAACGGCATCGAGCCGCTATCAAACCACACATCGAGCACGTCTTCAATGCGGCGCAGCTTGCTCTGGCCGGTCGGATCTGCGGGATTCGGTTTCACCAGTTCGTCGATGTATGGGCGGTGCAGATCCACCTCTCCCTGCTCATTGCGTGGCAACGTACCAAATCCGGCTTCCAGCTCCGCCAGCGAGCCGTAAACTTCGACGTGTGGATACTCAGGATTGTCACTCACCCACACCGGAATCGGGGTGCCCCAGAAACGGTTGCGACTAATTGACCAGTCGCGAGCTCCCTCCAACCATTTGCCGAACTGCCCGTGCTTGACGTTAGCTGGCACCCAGTTGATAGCCTCATTGGTTTCTAGCATCCGGTCTTTCAGCTCGGTAACGCGCACGAACCAGCTTGACACGGCTTTATACATCAGCGGAGTGCGGCAGCGCCAGCAGTGTGGGTAGCTGTGCTCATAGCTGGCTTCGCGCAACAGACGCTGCTGCTGTTTCAAAACGTTGATGATGGTGCGGTTCGCGGCGAAGGCTTGCACCCCGACGATGTCTGCGAGCGGCCCGTTTTGGAACACCGGCAGGAATTCTGCGGCGTCGTCAACCGACAGAATGACCGGGATGCCGTAACGCTCGTTGATGATCATATCGTCTTCACCGTAGGCTGGCGCCTGGTGCACGATACCGGTGCCGTCTTCGGTTGAGACGTAGTCGGCGACGGTGATGATCCAGGCATGCTGGGTGCCCCAGGTCTCGGCGTCGGCGAAGGTGTCCCACAGCGGCTGGTACTGCACGTATTCAAGCTCTTGGCCGGTGAGGGTGCGGGTGATTGCGGCTGTTAATGCTGCTGGATCAGCGTAGCCTAGTTCTTTGGCGTAAGCGGTCGCGCGAGCCGCAGCCACGAGGTATTGCGCCTCTCCTGCCGCCCCACCATCAGCTGCGCCGAGCGGACCGGCTGGCACCACGGCGTAGCTGACCTCTGGCCCGACTGCTACTGAGAAGTTGGTTGGCAAGGTCCAGGGAGTGGTGGTCCAGGCGAGCATCCGGACGCCTTCAAGCCCCAGTTCGGCGGCTTTCTGGCCAGTCAGCGGGAAGGTTACGGTGACGCTCGGGTCTTGCCGCATCTGGTAGACATCATCGTCCATACGCAGCTCGTGATTCGACAGCGGTGTTTGGTCACGCCAGCAGTATGGGAGGATCCGCTGCCCCTGATATGCTAAGCCTTTTTTGTAGAGCTCTGCGAACGCCCAGATGACGCTCTCCATGTACTCGATGTTGAGGGTTTTGTAGTCGTTTTCGAAGTCCACCCAGCGTGCTTGCCTGGTCACGTAGTCTTCCCATTCACGGGTGTACTGCAGCACTGATTCGCGGGCTTTAGCGTTGAATTTGTCGATGCCCATCTCAAGAATCTGGTGTTTTTCTGTCAGCCCGAGCTGCTTCATCGCTTCCAGCTCGGCCGGCAACCCGTGGGTGTCCCAGCCGAAGCGCCGCTCGACTTTTTTACCACGCATGGTTTGAAACCGCGGGAACACGTCTTTGGCGTAGCCGGTGAGCAGATGGCCGTAGTGCGGCAGGCCGTTTGCGAACGGCGGACCATCGTTAAAAACCCACTCGCCCTGACCTTCACGGGCGGTAATGGAGTCTTTGAAGGTGTTGTCTTGTTTCCAGAATGCTAGCACCCGCTCTTCTAGTTGCGGGAAATTTGGGGCTGCGGCGACGCCGCTCGACTCCGGAACGAAAGTTTCAGGTGTTTGTTTTTTAGGGAAGGTCATTTTCTCTCCAGCATTTATCGTGTTGTGCTGGGACGAGCTCAATGCCCGCGGTACCACCCTGCTTTGCCGCGGCAACTGCTCGCGGCCCCTTAATTTAAGACGTGTCGTGTCTGCCCCGCCCGGGTCTAATTGGCGCCGCTTTGGGCGGCTCCGTTCTTCCGAGTGCTCCCCGGTGATTGCCGGTTCATCGCATTGAGTTATATTCTAGCAGCATCTGCTGGGCGGCGGTGCTCTGAGGGTGGGCGAATATTGCCGTGGTGGATCCGCGCTCCACGATTTTCCCGCCCGCGAAAACGTAGACTGTGTCTGCGAGCTGGGCGACGCTGCTTAGTTCGTGGGAGATGAGCAGCATGCTGAGGTTGTGGCGGGAACGGATGCGCTGCAGCAGTGCAACCATGGTTTGCCTGATGCTGGCGTCGAGGGCGCTGACCGGTTCGTCTAGCAGCAGCAGTTCGGGGTCACGCGCGAGAGCGCGGGCGATTGCCAGGCGTTGCACCTGACCGCCGGAGAGCTGCGCCACTTTGGTGTTGAGTGCGGTGTCGAGCTCTACGGCTGCTAGCAGCTCGGTGAGGGTTGCGGGTGTTGCCTGTGGTTTTGCTTCGCGCAGCACCTGTTTGACGCTCATGCGCGGCAGCAGAGAGCTGCGGGTATCTTGTGGCACCCACGCGATTTTGGGATTGTGGCTGCGGCGCATGTCTGTGATGTGCGGTACCAGCCCCAGCAGGGTTTTGGCCGCGGTGCTTTTGCCGCTGCCACTGGGACCAATAAAGGCGACGCACTGCCCTGCAGGGATTGCTACGCTGAGCTCATCAAGCACAGGGTGCGCGCGGTGGTATCCTGCCTGCCGCAGACTGAAGCTAAAATTTGCAGCGTTTTCTGGCACCAGCGCGGTGTTTGGCTGCTCTGTAGCAAGCTCCTGCGTCGCGGCCATTTCCGACACGGTAGACTCGGCAGCAGCTCGCGCGACACTGCTGCGCGGCGGCGACTGTGGTGCCATTTGCTGCGGTTCGCGGGCGCCGCGGGCTGCGGCAACCAGCGCGCGGGTCACCGGGTGTTTTGGGGCAGCTAACAGCTGGGCTGCTGCTCCCTGTTCAACCACATGCCCCGCAGCAATCACCAGCACTCGATCAGCGTGGGCTTGCACCGCCGCCAGGTCATGACTGATTAGCAGCAATCCTTTACCGTGGCTGGCAGCAACCAGCTCGCGCAGCACCGCGGCGGCGATGTGTGGATCCAGCGCGCTCGTGGGCTCGTCAGCCACAAGCAGCTGTGGCTGTGCCGCGAGCGCGGCGGCGATTAGGGCCCGCTGTCGCATTCCTCCGGAGAAGGCTCCCGGTTTACGCTGTAACAGCTGCCCCACCGCTTTGGCGTTTAGGTTTTGAAATCCTGCGCTGCTGAGCACTCGGTGTGCCAGTTCTTTCAAGGGCGGGGTATGCGGCGGCTGATTTTTGCGTGTTTTAGGAGCGCGGCGACGCTGTTCACGGGGCTGCTCGGAGATTGCGTTGTAGATGCTGCGCAGCGGATCCATCGCGCCTTGGGCATCCTGGTTAATGTAGCCGACATGCAGCGCGCGAATGTCGTCAATGCTGCCTTCGGGGGTTGCTGCGCTTGCCGACAGGTTTTCACTACCCACCGCGCTGCGGTTGCGATGCCGCGCAAAATGACCGGCGGCAGCACTCACCCTCACCCCGCACAGTTCATGGCGGGTGCTGGAGCTGCTCAGTTCCGGCGGTAATAGCCCCACCGCGGCTTTAGCTAAAAGTGATTTACCAGCTCCCGAGTTGCCGATTATCGCCACTGTTTCACCAGCGGCAACTGTGAACTCATCAACTGCGAGCAGCTGTTCACCCGTGGACGTGGTGACGCGCAGGTTTTCCAGACGTAACAGTGGTTGAGCAGCCATCAACTCCACCTCGCTTCCAGTTTTTTGCCGAGCACGGTGAATAACGCCACGGTGCCCAGCAGCGCCAGCCCAGGGAACACAATTGCCCACCAGCCGCGATTCACAAAAAGCTTGCCCTGGCTCAGCATCGCGCCCCAGTCTGGATCTGGCGGGGTCAAACCCAACCCCAAGAAGGTCAAAGCCGCAATCATCAGCACCGCAAACCCAACCCCGAGCACCGCCACCGCGATAATCGGGCGCAGAGTTTCCGGCAGCACATATACGAACGCCCTACGGAGTTTACCGATGCCCAGCACCCGAGCGGTTTGATGTGCCTCCGCGGTGATAGCGGAGCGGGCCTGCAGCAGCGCGATACGCGCGTAACCGGGCATGGTTGCGAGCGCGACGGCGAGAGTTACCCCAACCGCACCCGGGCCGGTGTACGCCATAATCAGCAACGCGATGAGAAAGTCTGGCAGGGCCATGGTGGCATCTAGCACGCGGGCACCGAGCTGGCCCAGTGACCGCGGCAGAAACGCGAGCATCACGCCCCAAGCGGCTCCCACAAGCGCGGCGGCGGCAGCTGCTATTACCGCGCTCAACACTGTGGTGCGGGCGCCGTAAATCACACGACTAAACACGTCGCGCCCGGTTTGGTCAGTGCCGAAGGGGTGTGCGGCGCTGGGTGGTGAGAACACGGCTGCGGTGTTGGTGGCCAGCGGATCCACCCCCGTAATTAATTGCGGTACGGTAACTGTGAGTGTCAGCATTAAGAGCCCGGCGAGGCTCAGCACGAGACTCACGGTTCGCTGTGTCTGAATTCTGGAGCGCATCTAGTGACCCCGACGCTTTGTGGTTAGAGTGATGAGCGTGCCGAGCAGCTGCGACAGCACCGCGAAAACCAGTGCGGAAAGCGCCACCAACCCCAGCACCACCGGCATGTCTCGCGCCAGTACCGCGTCGAGGGCAACTCGGCCGAGTCCCGGCCGGGCAAATACTGTTTCGACGAGGATTGCGCCGCCCAGCACCGATCCGATGATGTTTACGGTGACGGCGCCGACGCTAGGCACCGCGTGCAGGGTTCCGTGACTCCAAGCGAACCGGGCGCGACTGACACCGCGGGCGCGACTGCTCAGCGCAAACTGGGTATTTTCGACCGCGTTCAGCTCGGTATTGACCAGTTGCCCCAGCACTCCGGCGACGGGTAGGGCGAGAGTTACCGCTGGAAGAATAATCGCTTGCCAGCTGCCCACTCCCCCGGAAGGCAACCATTTTAGCCACACTGAGAACAGCATCAGTAGCAAGAACCCGAGCCAATAATTAGGGGTAGCGGTGAGGATGACGTTTACCAGGTTGAAGATTTTGTCGCGCAGTCCCGCTGGTTGCCCCCAGGGTTTTTTGTAGCGCAGCAGCGCCTGCCCGAGCAGCACCAGCGTAACAGCGAGACACAACGCCACGGTTGCCAGTTGCAGGGTGTGCCCGGCTTGCCGCGCAATAATTGTGCTCACTTCCAGGTGCTGATTGTAGGAGTAGCCCAGGTTGCCGGTGAGTAAGTTTTTGAGGTGAGTGAGATACTGCTGCCACAGCGGTTCGTTAAGCCCCAGCTCGATGCGGATCTGTTCGCGCTGCGCGGCGGGAATTTTAGCAAGCGGCCCGAGCCGGATATCGACAGGGTCACCAGGCACCAAGGCCAGTGCAAAAAAACTCACGGAAACAGCGATGAACACGGTTAACGCAATTTGCCAGATGCTGGCGAGTATTGTACCGATAACCGTGTTCACCGTGTTCCTTCGTGAGTTGTTGATGCGGGGTTACTTAACCGCGACTGAGAGCAGCAGCGGCCAGCCGTTGGCATCGTAGTGCAGCCCCACGAGTTTATCGCTGCTGACAGAGATTGCGGCAGGGGTGTAAACCGGAATGATCGGGGTTTCGGTTTGCACCCAAGCAGCAAGCTCGTCGTACAGCTTAGTACGTTCTGCGTCATCGCTGCTCGCAGCGGCTGCTTCCAGTTTGGCGTCAATCTCGCTGTTTTTCACGAATGAGGCGTTCTGAAAACCCTCGCTATGCAGATGGTTGCGCAGAATATCCGGGTCGGTTGAGCCGTATGCCCAGTCGGTGAGGTTGAAGGTGCCGGCGCCGTATCGCTCATTGTAGTCGCCCGGCTCAAGCAGCTCATTTTTCACCTCGATGCCGACCGCACGCCACTGATCCACGAGTAGATCAGTAACGGCCTGCTTGTCTTCGCTGCGCGGAGTCCAGCTAATGTAGCTGAGGGTCAGCGGTTTACCGTCTTTTTCCCTGATTTCTTTGCCCTCTGGCAGTTTCCAGCCGGCTTCGTCAAGCAGTTTTGCAGCGGCGGTTACATCATGCTGCACCGCAGTATCACCGACGGTTGTGAGTGGTGTGGAGGGGCTAAAGACGGCCCCCGCAGCATCGTATGAACCGCCGAACACGGCATCAACAATTGCTTCACGATCCACACTCAATGCCAGCGCTTTACGCACTGCTTTGTCGTCGCTGCCGAACTGGGTGGTGTTAACGTACAGTGAGTATGGCATCCCCGGCGCAGGGGTTTTGTGCACACTGAGGTTACTGTTTTCAACCGCCACCGGTGACAGCTCTGAGGCGAGCAGAGCTTCGCCATTGCTCACGCGAGCAACCCGCAGATTGTCTTCTGCAACGAGCGCAACCTCCAGGGTTTTAGCGTTTTGTTCGAGCGGCTTGAAGCCTTCTGGGTACCATGTGTATGCTTCGTTGCGTTCGTATTTAATGCTGGAACCCGCTACGTATTCGACAAGCTTCCAAGGGCCGGTGCCGATATATGCTGCTGGATCGGCTGCCGGCAGTTTGTCAGCGCTGGTTGCCAGTGCCCGCGGTGAGTAGAACCCGAGGTTGCTATTTGCGCTGAACGTCAAAAACGGTGCGAACGGGCGGTTGAACTCCACCTCGGCGGTGTATTCGTCGATGACATTAACACCCACGAAAGCGTCACCGCCGAGCATGTCGTTGGCAGCCGCCGACTCAGTTTCGGCAGCCATAATGTGCTCAAAGTTTGCTTTCACCGCGGCGGCATTAAACTTTTCGCCGTCGGTGAAGGTAACGTCCTCACGCAGTTTGAACGTTACTTTTTTGCCGTCCGCGCTGGTTTCCCAGCTGGTCGCGAGCCAGGGCTGCAGGGTGCCTGACTCATCCAGGTAGGTGAGAGAATCCAATACCAGGCGGCCCAGCATTGCGCTGGCATCCAGCTGGCTGCGGTGTGGATCCATGTGCCCGCCATCGAGATTGTTGCCGGCAATTGCCCAGGTGACTGGGGCTGCGGTATTAACCATGGCGTTATCGCCTGCTGCTTGGCAGGCGGTCAGCCCAAATAATGCTGCAGCTGCTGTTGCTGCGATTACTGCTTTTCTTGTTTTCTTTGCAAAACCCACATTTACCTCCGTGTTTAGGTTGCCCCTTAAGCATACCGCAGCTTTATTGTACCTAGTGCATAAAAAAGTGCTTTGTTATTCTTAAGGTGTGCAAGAGAACAAACGTAGTCGTGGCCGTCCTCCGGCCACAAGCGCCACTGATTTACAGGAAGCAGCCTACGAGCTGTTCATGACTCACGGCTACGAGGCCACCAACGCGGCGATGATTACCAGTGCGATTGGTGCGAGCCGCTCTACTTTCTTTAATTACTTCCGTGTCAAGAGCGATATTTTCTGGCTCCAAACCGACGCGGCGATTACAACTTTTATCACCGAGCTGCATCAACGCAGTCAAAGTTACGGTTTTCACGAGGCCCTCACCGGTGCTGCAATGGCTGCCACCAGCGACTGGGACAGCAACCGCGTGCCTTGGGTTTACCACAACTATGAGCTGATTGGCTCCCCGGTGGCGGTGCTCGAAAGCTCCGCGCCGCGCCTTACGCGTGTCGCACAAGCAATCACCCAGACCCTACAGGAGCTCTCCCCCGCCACCTCCCACGCAAAACTGCTGCCGCTGAGTTCGATGTGTGTTGGGGCGCTCGCCGGTGCCGTACTTGGGTGGGCTGACAGCGGGGCAAATCGCGGAGTTTTAAGCGCCCATGTGAAAGCCGCGTTGGAGCCGCTCGAATCCACTTTCGCAAATTTTTAACATAAAATAGTTCTTTGAGTATCAGTATCGTCGTGCCGGCTGAAAACGCTGTGTTTGACGCTAAGCCCCAGGAGAAGACGGATAAATGACAGCGATCCCCGAAAAGCCAGCTCTCGAAGGTCTAGAAACCAAATGGGGTGAGATTTGGGATCAGGAGCAAACCTACGCTTTCAACCGTGACGGAGCTGAGCGCGACAGCGTTTACAGCATCGACACTCCGCCTCCGACCGCTTCAGGCTCCCTCCATGTGGGGCACGTTTTTTCTTACACCCACACCGACACCGTGGCGCGTTTTCAACGGATGCGCGGCAAGCGAGTGTTCTACCCGATGGGCTGGGACGACAACGGCCTCCCAACCGAGCGCCGTGTGCAGAACTACTACGGGGTGCGCTGCGATCCGAGCCTGGAATACGTCCCAAACTTCGAGCCACCGCAGCGCGGCGGCGACAACAAGAGCAGCAAAGCGGCCAATCAGCTGCCGATTTCACGCCGCAATTTTATTGAGCTGTGCGAAGAGCTGACGCTGGAAGATGAGAAACAGTTTGAGGCGCTGTGGCGCACTCTCGGCCTCAGCGTTGACTGGAAGCAGACTTACCGCACCATCAGCAGCGACAGCATCCGCACCTCACAGCTGGCTTTCGTGCGCAACATTGCCCGCGGCGAAGCCTACCTTGATGAGGCTCCAACACTGTGGGATGTGACCTTCCGCACCGCGGTTGCGCAGGCAGAGCTGGAGGATCGCGACCAGCCGGGCGCCTACCACACGCTGCTTTTCACTCGCCCTGACGGCGAGAAAATCGCGATTGACACCACTCGCCCAGAGCTGCTTCCTGCCTGTGTTGCGCTTGTGGCACACCCTGACGATGCCCGCTACCAGAACCTGTTCGGCACCACCGTCACCACACCGCTGTTTGGCGTTGAGGTGCCGGTTGTGGCGCACAAGCTGGCGCAGCCGGACAAGGGCACCGGCATTGCGATGATTTGCACTTTCGGTGATGTCACAGACGTGATTTGGTGGCGTGAGCTGGGGCTGCCAACGCGCAGCGTGCTCGGTTTTGACGGCCGCATTCTCGCTGACGCGCCGGCGGCTATCACTTCTGAGCGCGGTCTCGCAGCTTACGCTGAGCTCGCCGGCAAAACTGTGTTCAGCGCGAAAGAAACAATCGTCAAACTGCTACAAGAATCTGGTGAGCTAACCGGTGAGATTCGTAAAATCACCCACCCTGTGAAGTTCTTTGAGAAGGGCGACAAGCCACTGGAGATTGTGTCCACCAGGCAGTGGTACATCA
This sequence comes from Canibacter oris, assembly GCF_014197205.1. Taxonomy (GTDB): domain Bacteria; phylum Actinomycetota; class Actinomycetes; order Actinomycetales; family Microbacteriaceae; genus Canibacter; species Canibacter oris. Next base: position 146,969 of record NZ_JACIFD010000001.1, on the reverse strand, counting down.
AAAACTCTGCGCAGGATGCTGAGCTGCGTAACCGACTGCTCGCGCACGGCAAAGCTCTTAACTGGCACCCTGATTTTATGCGGGTGCGCTACGAAAACTGGGTTGAGGGTTTAGCCGGTGACTGGCTAATTAGCCGCCAGCGGTTCTTCGGAGTGCCGATTCCGGTGTGGTACGGCATCGATGCTGCGGGCGAGATTGACTATAACCGCGTGATTGTGCCGACCGAAGAAATGCTGCCGGTTGATCCATCAACTGATGTGCCACCTGGCTTCACCGCTGCACAGCGCGATGTGCCGGGCGGTTTTGCCGCCGAGGTTGACGTCATGGACACCTGGGCAACTTCGTCGCTAACCCCGCAGCTGGCTGGCAAGTGGGAGCAGGATCAGGAGCTGTTTAACCTCGTCTACCCGTTTGATTTGCGGCCCCAGGGGCAGGACATTATCCGCACCTGGCTTTTCAGCACTCTGCTGCGCAGCGAGCTTGAGAGCGGCCAGCTGCCGTGGTTGAACGCCGGCATTTCAGGGTGGATCCTCGACCCTGATCGCAAGAAAATGTCTAAGTCGAAGGGCAACGTAGTGACCCCGCTGGGGCTGCTGGAGCAGCATGGCGCTGACGCGGTGCGCTACTGGGCCGCGTCTGCGAAGCTCGGGGTTGATGCCGCTTTCGATCCGCAGCGTCCGACGCAAATTAAGATTGGCCGCCGGCTCGCGATTAAAATTTTGAACGCCGCAAAGTTCGTGCTGGGCTTTAATGCCACCGAGGTTGCGGGCAAGAGTGACGCTGAGCTGGCGGAGCTGGTTACCGCACCGCTTGATAAGAGCATGCTGGCGGCGCTGGCGGCGGTGACCGCGCAAGCAACTGCCGCATTTGAGCAGTATGATCATGCGAAGGCACTAGACCTCACCGAAACCTTCTTCTGGACTTTCTGTGATGACTATCTGGAGCTGGTGAAGGGCCGTGCCCACAACGGCACCGGTGCCGCGCAGCTGTCTGCGATTGCGGCGCTGCGGCTGGCGTTGAGCGCTCTGGTGCGACTGCTGGCACCGTTCGTGGTGTTCGCAACCGCCGAGGTGTGGTCATGGTTTAATGAGGGCTCTGTGCACACCGCGAGCTGGCCTTGCGCAGACACTCTCGCAGGCTATGCTGGCAGCGATGCTGACGCGGAGCTGTTGGCGCTTGCCGGCACCGCGATTATCGGGATTCGCGGCGCGAAAAGCGAGGCGAAGGTGTCACAGCGCACCCCGGTAATCACCGCGGAGATTGCCGCTCCGGCAGAGCTCACCGCAAAGTTTGAGGCAGTGCTCAGCGATATTAAAGAGCTCGGCAAGATCACAACTCTCACGGTTGTGCCAGGCGGTGACAGCGTCGAAATTCGCGGCGTTGAGCTGGCGCCGGTTGAGAGCTAGTGCGTCTCGGCACAAGTTGGCGGGTGGGGCACAGTATCCCAAACGGGGTGCCCCGCCCGCTGCACGCCGCGATTTTGGCGTGTGAGACTGCGGAGGGTGGATCCACCGCCGCAGCTACGCAAGCAGCACCCGCATACTGGAAGCTAACCTGGCTGGAGGGCGCAGCTTACCTCAGCTGCACGCTGCGCCCAGAGCAGGTGCTAACCTTGCACAACGGCGCCCCGGTGTGGCGCAGCTTAGATTCCGCCTGGTCGCTCCAGCCCAGCGGCGCGGAGACTCCTACCGGCGGCAGTGCTCACGATGCTGCCGCATACAGTGCAGTTATTGACAGTGCGGACGAGGACGACGACTGGCTGCTGTAGCGCACATCGCCTAGGCGGTTTTAGTGCCGCGTTTGCGCCGCAGCACCCGCGGCTCATCGCTGCCGGTTACCGCGTCTGCTGTGATTAACACCTTCGTGATGTCAGGATCACTCGGCGCGTGAAACATTACCGGTGCCAGCACCCGCTCCATGATTGAGCGCAGCCCGCGCGCTCCGGTGCCGCGTGCGAGTGCCTGCTGGGCGATCTGGCGCAGCGCATCCGGGGTGAAATCAAGTTCGATATTATCGTGTGAGAACAGCTCTTTGTACTGTTTCACAAGCGCGTTTTTCGGCTCGGTGAGAATCTTCACGAGCGCGTTTTCGTCAAGCGGATCCACGGTTGTCACAACCGGTAGGCGCCCAATAAACTCTGGGATGATGCCAAACTTAGTGAGATCTTCCGGCTCCACCTGGCTGTAAATATTGGCGTTGTCGATGTTGGCGCCAATCTCGGCGCCGAAACCGATACCGCCGCGCCCCAAACGTTTTTGGATAATATCTTCAAGCCCCGCAAATGCCCCCGCAACAATAAACAGAATGTTGCTGGTGTCTAACTGCAGGTACTCAGAGTTTGGTTCTTTGCGGCCGCCCTCGGGCGGGATAGAGGCAACTGTGCCCTCCAATATTTTCAGCAGTGCCTGCTGCACGCCCTCCCCCGAGACGTCACGGGTCACAGACGGCCCATCAGCTTTACGGCCAATTTTATCGATTTCGTCGATGTAGATAATGCCGGTTTCGGCTTTCTTAATGTCAAAGTCTGCGGCGCGCAACAGCCCCAGCAGCACATTTTCCACGTCTTCGCCAACATACCCGGCTTCGGTTAGCGCGGTGGCGTCAGCAACCGAGAACGGTACGCCCAGTTTTTTCGCCAGCGCCTGCGCCAAATAGGTTTTTCCGGTACCGGTCGGACCAATCAGCAGCACGTTAGATTTTTGCAACTCAATGCGCTGCTCGGCCGCCTCGGCTCCGGTTAACTGCCGGCTAGCTTTGACCCGCTTATAGTGGTTGTAAACCGCAACCGCCAGCGCCTGCTTCGCGCGATCTTGCCCAATGACGTAGTCGTCAAGGAATGCCGCAATCTCCCGTGGCTTTAGCAGCGCGAGCGGAGAGTCGCTAACCTCTTTCACCGCTTCTTCCGCGGTGCGCTCGGCAATAATTTCAGTGCACACTGCCACGCACTCGTCACAGATATAAACACCGGCACCAGAGATAAGCTGGCCCACCTGTTTTTGTGTTTTACTGCAGAACGAGCATTTCAGCAAGTCGCTGGAGTCTGAAATTAGCGCCACGGGTTCTCCTTATGTTCGTATTTCAGAGCCTAATCAAACTGCTCCAAAATAGCGAACTGCCGCGCCGTTGTGAGACGACACGGCAGCTTCTCGCCCTATTTTGCTTTCCGGCTCTCTAGCACCTGGTCAATCAGACCGTACTCAAGCGCCTCCGCAGCCGACAGAATCTTGTCACGATCGATATCTTTTTTGACCTGCTCAACAGGCTGCTTGGAGTGCTTCGCGAGAGTTTCTTCCAGCCACTCGCGCATCCGCATAATCTCCGCCGCCTGAATCTCGATGTCTGAAGCCTGACCGTGACCTGCTTGGCCGCTAGATGGCTGGTGGATCAGCACCCGTGCGTTTGGCAGCGCCAAGCGCTTGCCAGGGGCACCGCCTGCCAGCAGCACTGCGGCCGCTGACGCCGCCTGCCCGAGGCACACGGTCTGCACCTGCGGTTTAATGTACTGCATGGTGTCGTAGATTGCGGTCATCGCGGTGAAAGACCCGCCCGGGGAGTTGATGTACATCATAATGTCACGCTCTGGGTCTTGGCTTTCCAAAACCAGCAGCTGCGCCATAATGTCGTCAGCCGAAGCGTCATCAACCTGCACACCGAGGAAGATGATGCGATCTTCGAAGAGCTTCGCGTAAGGATCTTGCCGCTTATAGCCGTAAGCAGTACGCTCCTCAAAGCTCGGCAGAATATACCGTGACTGAGGCATGTGCCGCACCGCGGTTGGAAGAATAAAATCGTTAGTCATAACCTTGCCCTACTTCTTAGTTCCGCCGCCGCCAGTGACATCGCTCGCGCTCTCGCGAATATAATCAACAAAACCGTACTCAAGTGCCTCTTCTGCGGTGAACCAGCGGTCACGGTCACCGTCAGCATTAATCTGTTCCACGGTTTTGCCGGTGTTCTTCGCGGTAATCTCTGCGAGACGGTTCTTCATCGACACAATCAGCTGCGCCTGTGTCTGGATGTCACTCGCGGTGCCGCCGAAGCCACCGTGCGGCTGGTGCAATAGCACGCGTGCGTTCGGGGTGATGTAGCGTTTACCCTGGGTGCCAGCGGTGAGCAGGAACTGCCCCATCGAAGCTGCCATCCCGATGCCCACGGTCACGATATCGTTTGGCACAAACTGCATGGTGTCATAAATCGCCATGCCCGCGGTGATAGAGCCACCCGGGGAGTTGATGTAAAGATAAATGTCTGATTCCGGATCTTCTGCTGCAAGCAGAAGAATCTTTGCACAAATCTCGTTTGCGTTGTCGTCACGCACCTCTGAGCCGAGCCAGACGATGCGGTCTTTTAAGAGACGATCGAAAACAGTATTAGGTGCTTGCTGCTGTGTCATAGCGCACTCCGTTCTTTTCTACTCTTTCGAGATTACAGTGTTGTGGTGCAAAATGCTGCGCGGTTCGCCGCCAGCATACACCGCAGCGCTGCGGTAGCGTAAAGGGCAGCAAAGCGGTACGCTTTGCTGCCCTTTAAAGACGCTTAGCTAAGTTTACTCAGCAGCGGTTTCTGCAGCTGCGGCCTCTTCACCGGTATCAACCCGGGTGAACTCTGAGAGATCCACTACGTTGCCGCTCTTGTCTTTCACGGTAACCTTGGCAAGTGCGATAGCCAGTGCCTTGTTGCGGGTTACCTCGCCAACGATTGCGCCCATCTGGCCACCCTGGCTCAGCATCTGAATGAACTGACCTGGCTCAATGCCGTACTGCTGTGCAGACTGCATGATGTATGCGCTCAGCTCATTCTGGGTAGGCTCTACGTTCTCAGCCTCGATGATTGCGTCCAGCAGCAACTGCAGCTGCAGCTGCTTGCCAGCCTGCTCGGTCACCTCAGCGCGGTGCTCAGCATCGTCCTGGCGGCCTTCCTGCTCGAGGTGCCGATCCACCTCTTCAGCAACCAGCTCTTCAGAAACCGGGATCTTCGCGTCAGCGATCAGCTTCTCGATAAACAGGTCACGTGCCTCTGCACCCTGCTCGAAAACAGCCTTCTGCTGCACGTGCTTTGCGATGTCTGCCTCCAGCTCTGCAAGAGTCTCGAACTCGCTTGCCAGCTGTGCGAACTCGTCGTTTGCCTCTGCCAGCTCGCGCTCCTGCACAGCGGTTACGGTAACCTCTACCTCGGCATCCTGGCCCTCATATTCACCGCCGAGCAGCTGTGAGGTGAAGGTGGTGGTTTCGCCAGCGGTCAGGGTCTCCAGCGCTTCATCCATGCCGGCGAGCATGTTGCCAGCGCCAACCTGGTATGACACGCCCTCTGCCCGATCAACCTCGTTGCCGTCGATACGAGCCACCAGGTCGATTGCGACGTAGTCGTCTTTCTTAGCAGCGCGCTCTACGGTAACCAGCTTGCCGAAACGCTCGCGCAGCTTGTTGAGCTCAGTCTCGGCTGCGTCGTCAGCCACCTCTGCGTCAGCCACCTCAAGCTCGTACTTTTCGTACTTCGGCAGCTTAAACTCTGGGCGCACCTCAACCTCGAACACCAGCACCAGTTCGCTCTTTGGATCGTTAGCGTCAAGCCATTTCTCAACGTCAGCGGTTGGGCGACCCATTGGGCGCTCGCCTGACTCTTCGAGAGCTGCCTGGAAGAAGTGATCGAGTGACTTGTTTACTGCTTCCTGGATAACTGCCTCGCGGCCAACGCGCTGGTCGATGATTGGGGCAGGAACTTTACCCTTACGGAAGCCAGGAATTGCAACCTGCTCTGCGATTGCCTGATACGCGTCTTTCAAGAATGGCTTCAGGTCTTCCTCTGTGAGGTTGACTGTCAGCTTAGCGCGAGTCGGAGTAAGCTTTTCTGCTTTGTTAGTCGCCAAGGTGGACCTCTCGTGTTGATTAGTTATTATTAATGCGCGGTGCTCACACCGTTCCAGTCGGGATGACAGGATTCGAACCTGCGGCCTTCCGGACCCAAACCGGACGCTCTAGCCAAGCTGAGCTACATCCCGAAAAATGTCGGCGAACCGACTAGGAACAGTGCTTGCGCCTGCTGATTTTCAGCACTCGCACAACCCTACCAAGTTTACCTTATTATTGCTGTGCAGTGTGTTTCTACAACACGGCCTTCCTTGCGGAAATAAACTCGGAAACAGATTTCGGAGTTTAGCGCTCCCCCGACTGGGCTCGAACCAGTGACCTAGCGGTTAACAGCCGCTCGCTCTGCCAACTGAGCTACAGGGGAATGTGCTTTCTGGCAACTCTTAAACTATACAACCATTTTCAAAAAGTTTGCAAATCGCCGATTACGGTGTGTCGCACCTGGTTTTCTGAGCAGCTGCTGCGGGGTGTGGATCGCGCTACCCGATCCACACCCCGCAAACCGCTAATCGCAGCCTAAGTCGCAGCACCCAGAAGTCTTAGACCTCCTGGTTTTTGGCATCCAGCTGCGCTACAGCACCCGTGTTTAGGCGCCCAGGTGTGCGCTCAGGAACCAGCGGTCTTTATCGAGCTGCTGGGTCAGGGCGATGGCGACATCCTGGCTTGGGGCGTCAATCTCACCGAGGCCGTCGATTGCCTGCTGCAGCACCACGCGAGTGGCGTCAAGCTGCGCAAGCATCTCGCGCAGCACGTCTTCTGCCTGCTGGAAGCCTGCGGTCAGGGTCGGGTTGGTGGCTTTCGCGGCGACCGTTTCTAGCCGCGCGTCAACCGGCAGGCCAAGGGCGATGATTCGCTCTGCGGCCTCGTCAGCGCCGTCGTTTGCGTGATCGTGCAACTGATCCAAAAACTCGTGCAGCGCGATGAAGTTCATGCCGCGCAGGTGCCAGTGCGCCTGCTTGGCGTTCACCGCGAGCGCAATCAGGTTACGCACCACCGGGGTGAGGAAAAGTGAAACTCCGGTTGCGGTTTCTGCTGAAATACCGTGGCTAAGTGTTTGCTGCTCCATGATGAGCTCCTTTCTAAAAGCTATTAACCCTCACACTACGCCCTATTTTTTGGGCATACAAGCAAGTAAGCACTTACTAATCACGACCGATGAACGTGCTCTGATACTTGGTTGTGAGCATACCCAGTGCAACGAAAAACCCCGGCGGATTATTCCAACCGGGGTTTAATTTGGAGCGGGTGACGAGAATCGAACTCGCGTCATTGGTTTGGAAGACCAAGGCTTTACCATTAAGCTACACCCGCGGACTTAATAAATATACAGCATTACCGGTTCCAGGGCAAACTCCACAAATTCATGCCGCAGCACGACCCGAAGCGGGCCCCACACCAAGTAGGCTAAAAGACATGAACACCGCACTCCCCACCGCCCCGCCGCAGCCCTGGTATCGTAACCGCCGGCTGTGGTGGAGTGCAATTATCTGGGCGGTAGCGCTGCCTTTTCTGATGAGCTTTAACCTCAGCGCGGTAATTATGAGTGACGCCCAGGAGCTCAACCCGTACCGCAACTTTTACCCACTGATGGGCTTCACGCTGATAACCGGCACCGTCATCACTTACGTTGGGCTGCTGCTGCAGCGGGTGCGACTGCTGCCGGGCATTCGAGTGGTAGCAGCGGGGCTTTTCATCATCTCACTGTCACTCACTTTCCCGGTGTTTCTGGGGATTGTTGTGGTGTGTTACGAAACCCGTTTCATCGCCGCTGAAGTGCCGCGCAAACGCCTGCGCTGGCTGTTCTTAATCTACGCCGGCACCCTTTTCACAATCGCCTACCACATCGCCGGTGATCTCTATCTCCGCCACCTTACGGGAATGCAGCTGCCACCGCTGTCGGAGCGAGAAATGCTCGTCGGAGTTGCCGCGATTGCGGTGATGCTGCTGTTTATCGCGGCTCTGATTCAGCTGTTTTGGCAGTTCGGCCGCACAATTTTCCAGCGCAACCAAGAGGTCAGTGATCTGAAAGCCAAAGCGGAGCTCGCGGCGGTCACCGAACGCAACCGTATCGCGCGCGAAATGCACGACATTATCGCCCACTCGCTGACTGTGGTTATCGCGCAGGCTGACGGCGGCCGTTTCGCCGCCAAAAAATCACCGGAGCAGGCGGTGCAGGCCCTCACCACCATTTCCGAAATCAGCCGCGAATCGCTCTCTCAAATGCGCCAGCTGCTGTCAGTTTTGCGCAGCCCCCAGGAGGAGCGCGAAACCGCCACCAACCCCGGGGTGCACAATCTGCAGCAGCTGTTTAAAGAGGCGGGCTCCCTGGAGCTGAAGCTCGAAACTCAGATTCTGGGTGAGGTGCCGGAGCTTAATGAGGCGCTCGATCTCACGGTTTACCGTATCGTGCAGGAGCTCATCACTAATGCGTTAAAACACTCGTCTCCGGGAATTGCGCGGCTGGTGATTGACTATGGCACTGCGAAGGATCGGGCGAGACAGATCCACATCACCGCAGATTCTCGCGGCAACAGCCACGAGCGACCCAAAATTCCGGGCGCCGGCCGGGGTCTTACCGGTATTAAAGAGCGAGTGCTGCTGTACGGCGGCGAGTGCTACTGGGGCGAATCGCTGACTTTCCCGGGCGGTTTCCACGTTGATTTGCGGATCCCCCTGCCAAAATAATAGCTATGAGCAGTTTGATTAGAGTTGCGCTTGTTGACGATCAACAGCTGGTGCGTGCCGGTTTTGCGATGGTGCTAGAGTCGCAAGACGACATCACCGTAGCGTGGCAAGCGGGCAACGGCAACGAAGCTATCGAGCTGGCGCAGCAGCAGCCGGTTGACGTAATTTTGATGGACGTGCAAATGCCCGACTGCGACGGTATCACGGCAACCGGTCAGCTCACCGCAGACACTGCACAGTATCCCGACGGCAAAACACCGCGGGTCATTATTCTCACCACCTTCGATAGCGAAAACTACGTGCTCGGTGCGTTGCAGGCTGGCGCCAGCGGGTTTTTACTAAAGGATACGCAGCCGGAGGATCTACTCACCGCGGTGCGCACGGTCAGTGACAGTTCAGCGATTATCAGCCCCCAGGCAACCGCCACCCTGATTACAGCGCTGCGCGAAAACCCGCAGCAGCCTCACAGCTCCGCAGGACAGCTAACCCCGCTGCCGGGATTGGTGGAGCTGGCAGCTACCCTAACGCAGCGAGAAACTGAAATTCTGATTCTCATCGCGAAGGGTTACACCAACAACGAAATCGCCACGGAGCTGTTTATTTCACTGCCGACTGTGAAAACCCACATCGGCAATATTCTGCACAAAACCTGCTCGCGCGACAGGGTGCACGCGGTGCTGTTTGCGCTCGGCGCGGGAATTGTCTCACCGCAGGAGCTGCTCACCGGCAAATAGGCTCATACCACAGCATGAGCTGGTTTTTCATACTCTGTCACGATGGCGCTCATACCCGCGTAGCCGCGAGAATTGAAGCATGATCAAAGTTGAAAATCTCAGCAAATACTACGGTAAGAAAAAAGCTATCTCAAACCTCAGCTTCGAGGTTCCTGACGGCACAGTAACCGGCTTCCTCGGCCCTAACGGCGCAGGTAAATCAACCACGATGCGCGCCATGCTGGATCTCGATAAAGCCTCTGCGGGCACTGTGACCTTCACCAACACTGACGGATCCACCGGCAGCTTCAAAGATTTCGCAAACAAGCCGGCTGTCGCTGGTGCGATGCTCGACGCGACCTGGTTCCATCCGGGACGCAGCGGCCTGTCACACCTGCAGGCACTCGCCTACGGCGCTGGCATCGGCGATAAGCGAGTCTGGGAGTGCATCGAGATGGTGGGTCTAGAAAGCGCAATCAAGCAGCGCGCCGGCGGCTACTCCCTCGGCATGAAGCAGCGGCTAATGCTCGCTGCGGCGCTGCTCGGAGACCCGCAGCACCTGATTCTCGACGAGCCTGTAAACGGGCTAGACCCGGAAGGCGTGAGCTGGATGCGGCACACCATCCGCGAGTTTGCGGCCGCCGGCAAAGCAGTGCTGGTGTCTTCACACCTGCTCGGTGAAATGCAGCAGACCGCTGACCGTCTGGTGGTTATCGGCAAGGGCGAGCTGATCGGCTCATACACGCTGGCTGACTTCCTGGCTGACGGCACCTCCGTGCACGCCGAAACCGCCTCCCTTGCGGCGCTGCAACAAGCGCTGCAGCAGCGGGGCATTTCCGCGACCGCTGATCCACACCGCCCAGAGCTTGCGATCACTGTCAGCGGCACCGTGAACGAGGCAGAGCTGCGCGCCCAAATCGCCGCAATTGCCCTCGAAAACCGCATTGCGATCACCAAGCTCTACACCCAGCAGGCAAACCTGGAAGAGCGCTTCCTCGCCGCAACCGCAACCGCGCAAGAATACAAAACCCAGGCGGCAAGCATTACCCGCGGGACTCACAACTAAGGCAGTAGACAAGGTATTACAATGAAAGCTTTTAAATCAGAACTCAAGAAATTCACCTCACTGCGCAGCAGCTACGTGTACGGGATTTTACTGCTCGGCACCATCGCTGGTGTGACAGGGCTGTATCTACTGGTCAGCCTGCTGATGCGCGAGAACACCGCTGACACCGTGACCGTCAACTGGGCAGATTTTGCCAACGGCGGTAGCATCTTCATCCTCATCGCAATCACCATGCTCGGCGCCACCGTCGCCGGCGAGGTTTCCACCAAAATGCAGGCGCAGGCCTTCTTGACGCAGCATCACCGCAGCAGCTGGTTCACCGCCCGCCTGGCCCTGTCATACCTGTTCTTGGCACTGTGCCTGCTGGTGAGCATCGCAATTTCGATTCTCCTGGTGGCGCTCTTCCCACACGCCAGCTTCGTAAACGAAGAATCCCACTTCATGCTGCAAATCGCGCTAACGGTGTGCATTTACAGTCTGATGGCGGCTTGCATCGGCGTTATCACCGGCAGCAAAGTTGCGGCAATCGCAATCCCGCTGGCGCTGCTGATGGTGATTGAGACCCTCATTTCCTTGGTGGTGGCTTTCAACGCCGAGGTGTTCGGCTTCCTCTCCCTGCTGTCACCGTTAAACCGCATCAACGACATCACCAACCATGCGGTCGGTAACACCCGCGAAATCGGCTTCCACGTGCTTGAAAATAGCCAGCCGCTGTGGTTCGATGCCGCAGTGCTGGGAGGCTGGGCGGTGCTGCTGCTAGTCGCAGCTTATCTGGTAAATAATAAGCGTGACGCGAAGTAACACCTGGTAACTGTAACTGCCTTGCTGGGTGGTGGATCACGGCGCAGCTGGATTCACCACCCCGCATTATTCTTTGTGACGGGCCGCAGCCTCATCGTATGCGGTACGGCGCAAAGCGTCAGCGAGCTGCGCAACATATGGGTGTTTCACGTTACGGAACACACTGTTGAGACTGTCAAACCCAACCACCTGCCCGGCACGCAACACCAACGCGGTGTCTGCCAGCTGCTCTAGCAAACTAATATCGTGACTCACCAGCAGCATGGTGGCGCGGGTTTGCTCCCGATACCACCTGAGCAGTTCGGTGATTTTAGGGCGTGTGTTAGTATCAACTCCGTTGGTGACCTCGTCAGCAATCAACAGCCGCGGTGCGGCGGTGAGCTCTGAGATAATCGCAACCCGCTGCCGCTGCCCTTTAGACAGTTCGCTCGGATAGTTACCGAGCATTTCCAACGGCAAGTCGACAATTTCAAACATTGTGGTGATCAGCCGCGCCAGCGCATCGGTGGCAACTTTTTTGTTGCGACGGCGCGGGCCCGCGGCCACAATATCAGCAACCCGCATCTCCCCCGGCAAACTCGCGCCCGCCTGCTGCGAAATATAGCCAATCTCTGCGGCTAGTTCCGCAATAGCTTTGCGTCGCAACCCAGCTAACGAACGCCCCAAAACTGTTGCGTCGCCACCGCTTAGCTGCAACCGCTCCCCCTTCGGAGCTAACAGGCCGCGCCCGCTCAGCGCCGCTAAAAGGGTGCTTTTTCCGGCGCCAGATTCACCCAAAACAGCCAGCGTTTCACCCGGTGCGACACTAAAAGTAACCCCGCTTAAAGCCTCAAAACCGGGCACACCGCCATGCGGCGGATAAGCCAGGGTCAGGTCTGAAACTTGCACACTCATAAACTAACCTATCTCCGCCTGTAACTGCCTTTTGGCGCTGTCAACCTGCACCAGGTGCTGCTGAATGATTCTTGACTGCTCCATCTCACTATCGGGTAAACGCTGCAGCCGCAGCAATAATTCCTGCCGCACTTTGTTCAGGTCGTGTACCAGCAGCGAAATCACAATCTGTTTCGCGTAGTGCCCGAGCCTTTCACTAGATTTCTCTGGCAGCGGCTGCAGCGCCAGCTCCCGCACCAGCACCTGCACCTCCGGCAGCGCGACGGCAGCAACCTGCTCCACCCACGGCTGCAGCGCAGCGCCTGCTACTGCCTGCTGCTGCGCCAAAGCCCGAGCAATTGCTTGCTGCACCTGCTGCAACGCCGAGTTACCAACCCAAGCACCGGTAGCTTCGCGTAGCAGCTCTGCACCGATATCCTGCGGACGCTGCAGCATCGCCATCAAAGCGTCGCGTTCACGCCGCGTATCCTCGTCACGCGGCAGGCTCGCCAGGGTGTAGTGCGCTGCGGGCTGCGGCGCACCGCCGCGCACCGCCACTGCGGCACCCCCGGAACCTCCGGCACGCAGTTGCTGCTGTAACTGCTGTTTCACAACCGCCATATCGACACCCACCATGCGCGCTAACTCGCGCAAATAGGCCGGTTGCAGACTGCGATCGCGGATCCGCAAAATAATCGGCAAGGCGTTGTTAATCGCCTGGTGCCTGCCAGCGACAGAGTTGAGGTCGTAGCCGTTAATCGCGTGCTGCAGCGCAAACTCAAAAAGCGGTGTTTTATCTTCAAACATCACCGCAACCGCGGAATCGCCCTGATGCTGTCGCAAATCACTCGGATCCAACCCGGAAGGATTATTGGCAACATAGGTTTGGGCATTAAATTTGCTCTCCTGCCCGTACGCTTTCAGCGCTGCCGCCTGCCCCGCAGAATCCGGGTCGAAGGTGAAAATCACCTCGGCGCCGGCGTCATCTCCGAGCACCCGCCGCAGCACCGCGATGTGATCTGGCCCAAAAGCGGTGCCGCAGGTAGCAATCGCGTAAGGAACCCCCGCTAAATGGCACGCCATAACATCGGTGTAACCCTCCACAATCACGGCTTTTTTATCTCGGGCCATCGCTTTTTTGGCCAGATCGATGCCGTAAAGCACCCGTGATTTATGGTAAATCGGGCTCTCCGGGCTGTTTAAATATTTCGGCCCCTGATCAGTCTCAAAAATTTTGCGCGCCCCGAAACCCACAGTTTGCCCGGTAGTTTCTTTAATCGGCCACACTGGGCGCCCTCGGAAGCGGTCATAAACCCCGCGGCTACCCTGCGACACCAGACCTCCGGCGAGCAGCTCCGCGGCGGTAAAACCCTGCTGTGTCAGGTGCTTCGTGAGCGCATCCCAGCTATCAGGTGCATACCCGACCTCGAAGAACCGCAACGCCGCCTCATCAAAACCACGACCGTGCAAAAACTCCCGCGCCACCGTGCCGGCAGGACTAAAAAGCTGTGCCTGATAAAACTCTTTTGCTGCCTGATGCGCCGCGTAAAGGCGGGTTTTGGAGGGACCCTGCGGCTCAGCCGCGCTCTGCTCGTAGGTGAGCTGGTAGCCGGCGCGATCCGCCAAAAATTCCACAGCCTCCACAAAGCTCAGATGCTGCAGATTCATCAGAAAGGCAATCACATCACCAGATTCTTGGCAGCCGAAGCAGTGATAGCGCTCCATCCCGACGCTAACCGTGAAACTCGGGGTGCGCTCATCGTGAAACGGACACAGCCCCTTAAAAGAATCAACCCCGGCGCGTTTCAGGGTGACATGGTCAGAAATCACATCGACAATGTTGCTGCGCGCCTTTACCGCAGCAATATCCGCCTCTGAGATGCGTCCTGCCATAGTCAAAATCTTACTAGACCAAAGGCACCTGGCACAGTTGCTGATACCAGCTGATAGCTGCCTGATCGGTGAGGCAGGCAACCTGATCCACAATCACCCGCCGCCGCGCAGCGTCGTCAGCGGCAGCTGCAAAATCAGCGGCAAACTGCGGCTCTAAATGCTCCGGCTCCTGCCACAGCTTCTCCAGCAGCTCCTGCAACAGCTCCCGCTGCCGGCGGTAGGTCGGTTTGCGTTTGCCGATGGTCATCACATAGGCGGCGACGATGCCCTTCAGCACCGCAATTTCGGCGCGGATCTCGCGCGGCACCACAACCTGCGCACCGTAACGCGCGAAACTGTCTGCCGTGTAGCTTTCCCGGGTGCTGGTAATCGCGGCGCCGGCAAAACGCCCAATCAGATCGCTGGTGAAGTTCTTCAGCTTCGCCGCATCCTGCCGCGTGCCGCTCCACTGCGCTACCCAGGTCGGCAGCCCAGCAAGCCGCTCAAAAGCATCCCCGAGCTCCGCAACCGTAAATTTCCCACCGGCCCACGCCGCGACCTCCTGCAGCAGCACATCGTGCCCGGAACGCCAGCTTAAAAGCTGCGGGTCAAGAAACTCGCTGACGATTGCGTCTTCAAAATCATGCACCGAATAGGCGATGTCGTCAGACAAATCCATCAGCTGCGCCTCAAAACATTTCTGCCCCGGCACCGCACCCTGCCGCAGCCATTCAAACACCGGCGCGTCCTCATCGAAATACCCGAATTTTTTACGCACCTCGCCGCCGTCAGCGTCCTGCCTAGGCCACGGATACTTGCAGCTTGCATCAAGCGCAGCACGGGTCAAATTCAGCCCTACGCTCTGCCCAGCAGCATCAAAGTGTTTAGCCTCTAACCGGGTCAAAAGCCGCAACGTTTGCGCATTGCCCTCGAAACCGCCGCTGCCATCGATCCACTCATTCAAAGCCACCTCACCGTTGTGCCCAAACGGCGGATGCCCCAAATCGTGTGCCATACATGCAGTATCAACCAGGTCAGCGCTAACCCCGAAGGCGTGCGCCAGCTCGCGGCCAATCTGCGCCACCTCCAGCGAGTGAGTGAGCCGGTTGCGGGCAAAGTCAATCCCGGCGGTGGGGCTTAAAACCTGTGTTTTTGCCGCCAACCTGCGCCACGCAGAGCTATGAATCAAGCGGGCCCGGTCGCGCGCAAAATCGCTGCGCCCCGAGCTATGTTGCTCAGGCACAAAGCGTTCAAAATCCGCCGCAGCGTAGTTCACTATGCTCATCTGTGTCTACCCGCCGCTGGTTGAAGCTTCGTCGGTTTCCGCCTCCAGCAGCGCACTGAAGCTGGCGCTGTCACAGGTGCGCGAATCCAGCCACCCCTCCGGCAAGTGCGGACGCTTCGGCCGCCCGGCACGCCCGCGCGGGCCTTCAGCACCCTCTCCCGGATACTGCATTTGCGGATCCATCGTGCCGAAAATTTCTGCCATGTGCTCTAGCGACTCAACCCCGGCAAGCGCCCGGCGCACATCGCCGCCCACGCCGTAGCCCTTAAAATACCAGGCCATGTGCTTGCGAATATCACGGCAAGCGTGACGCTCGTCTCCGCCAAAAAAATCAATCAGCAGCTCGGTGTGCCGCCGCACCGCAGCCATCACCTCACCGAGTGCTGGCGCAGCCGTGCGCTGCCGTGCCTCTTCCCAGGTGATTTCACCCCGGCGCGCACGGAACACCGCCTCTAAATCACCAAATAGCCAGGGCCGCCCGAGACAGCCTCGACCCACCACTACGCCGTCGCAGTCGGTGTGCTCCACCATGTCGATGGCGTCCTGGGCACACCAAATATCGCCGTTGCCGAGCACCGGAATTTCCGGGTTGCGCTCCCTAACCAGCTGCACCAGCTGTGCAATCGCATCCCAGTCGGCCTTGCCAGAGTAGTGATCAGCTGCGGTGCGACCGTGCAAAGCAATCGCGCTGACACCCGCATCGGCAGCCATTTTTCCGGCGTCCTGGAAAGTCAGGTGGTCGCTGTCGACGCCCTTGCGCATTTTAATCGTCAGCGGCACATCACCCGCAGCACGCACCGCAGCCTGCACGATCGCGGCAAACAAATCTTGCTTCCACGGCAGCGCCGAGCCGCCACCCTTACGCGTCACCTTCGGCACCGGGCAGCCGAAGTTCAGGTCGATATGGTCGGCGAGATCCTCCGCCACCACCATCCGCACCGCGTCTGCAATGGTCTTCGGATCAACGCCGTAAAGCTGCATTGACCGCGGTGTCTCAGACTCGTGAAACTGAATCAACCGCAGTGTTGCGGGGGTGCGCTCCACCAGCGCGCGGCTGGTAATCATCTCACTCACAAACACTCCGTCACCGTATTCGCGGCACAGCCGCCGGTAAGCGGTGTTGGTGATTCCTGCCATCGGCGCCAGCTCAACCGGAATATCAAATTCCAGTGAACCAATGCGGAGCGGTTTCGGAGGCACGGTTTGATTCATGTTTTCCTTCGGTTGCGGTTAATTCTGTGGTGCCGGAGGGGACGGCAGCTGGGCGGGCTGATCCACCGCGCCCCCAAATCGTCGTTGTCTGCCACCGAAAGCTGCGAGCGCCTGCCACAGCTGTTCGCGGTTAAAGTCTGGCCACGGGGTGTCGACAAACATCAGTTCGGCGTATACAGACTGCCACATCAAAAAGTTACTGGTGCGCATTTCTCCGGATGTGCGCAGAAAGAGGTCGACATCCGGCAGCTCCGGAACGTAAAGGTATTTGCCAATGGTTTTTTCGGTGATGCGGTGTGGATCAAGCCGCCCTGCCTGCGCCGCCGCGGCAATCTGCTGCACCGCGTCGACGAGCTCGCCGCGACCGCCGTAGTTAATGCACATTGTGAGTGTCAGGCCGGTGTTGTGTTTGGTGAGCGTTTCGGCGGTTTGCAGTTCTTTCAGCACGGAGCGCCAGAGTCGTGGTTTACGGCCAGCCCAGCGCATTCTGACGTTCCAGGCGTGTAGCTGGTCGCGTCTGCCGCGCAGCACGTCGCGGTTAAAGCCCATCAGGAAGCGTACTTCTTCTGGTGAGCGGCGCCAGTTTTCGGTTGAGAAGGCATACACGGTGAGGTGTTTAACCCCCGCCTGAATGGCTCCGGCAACCACGTCGAGCAGTGCTTTTTCGCCGGCTTTATGCCCCTCGATGCGGGTGAGGCCGCGGCTGTTTGCCCAGCGTCCGTTGCCGTCCATCACAATGGCGACGTGCGCTGGAACGGCGGTGAGCTCAGCCGGCGGCGTGTGCCCTGTCCAATCCACCGGCAGCAGCGTGGTTTTTCTGTCGGCCATGTGCCCCTCTTTTCTGTAACCTTTCTATTTTACTGAATCGAGGCGGGCTGCTCCTGAATCTCGTCGCAATATCGCACACCATAACTTAGCGCCCTTTTTCCGAGCACAATTGTAGCTAACTATGCTTATCCAAGCAGCGAGCGCAGCCGGCGCTCCAGATGCCACTGCGCGTATTTTTCGACGGTTTGCGACACACTGCGCTGCACCGCCGGAGCTGCGGCTCGTGCCTGTTCCCAGGCGCCCTGTTGCAGTGCTTGCAATAGCTGCAAAGCCGCAGCGCTCATGAAGGGAGCCTCACCCAGCGCAGTAGCAGCTGGGGGTGTATCCGGTTGTGGCACGGTGTGCGTTGCCAGAGATTCCTGCTGCTGCTGCTGCAGCTCCCCCTGTGCGCAGCTTGTGCACAGCACACCGCCGAGTTCAAAACTAAAAACCGCGCCGCCAGCGGAGGCAGCTACGCCAGCGTCTGCACCGGTGGGGGCATCAGCGGCGTCAGCGGGAGTAGCGGTGCATAAAATCTCTGCGCCGCACTCCACACAGGTGTGAAACTGCGCGGCCCATCCCGCCACTGCCAGCGCACGCAACAAATAACTTGCGAGCAGCAAAGGAGGCGGTGCTTGTTGCGCGGCTAAAGCCCCGAGCGCTCCCGCTACCAGACGAAAGTGTGCCGGGCTGTGGTGCTGCTCATTTTCTGTGAGTTGCACCGCAGTTTCACAAATTGCGCTAGCTGCCATGTAAGCTTCGTAATCCTGTGACAGCGTGACCCCGTAGAGCTTGCCGGTTTCCACCTGACTCACATTGTCCAGACTACGACCCTCATAACACTGCACGTCGACGAGGGAAAACGGCTCCAACCTGCCACCAAATCTGCTGGCTGTTTTTCTAACGCCGCGCGCCACCGCGCGACGCAGCCCATGCTGTTGGGTGAGCAGCGTAATGATGCGATCCGCCTCCCCCAATTTATGTGTGCGCAGCACCACAGCACGGTCCCGAAAAATTGCCATATGCACAGCGTAACGCATTGTGATTGTGCCGCGGCGCGCCTCCTATCTGTTTGCCAGAAAAACCCTGGCAAAATTGTGGGGTGACTGAAACTTTCGCTATTCCCCTCGCACTGGATCTCGCAGCTGTTGCCCTCGGCAGTATCCAGGGCGCGATGTACGCCGCCGGCTTTCGACGCCTAGATTTATTGGGGGTCGCGGTAATCGCAATCGTTGTGGGCATTGGCGGCAGTTTTATCCGTGATGTGCTGCTCAACATCACTCCGGCGACACTCACCACCAACATTTATCTTTTGACCTGTTTAATTGCCGGAACCGTGGGAATGTTGCTGCAGAAACTGTTTGTCAGAGCTGACCCGGTCATCAACATTTTAGATGCCCTCACCCTGGGCGCTTTCACCGCGCTCGGCACCACCAAGGCACTGTCTTTCGGGCTACCAGAGCTGCCCGCGATGCTAATCGGGGTGACCGCTGCAGTTGGCGGCGGCATGATTCGTGACGTGTTACTGAATATGCCGATTGCGGTGATGCATGTTGGATCGCTCTACGCCGTGGCCGCTATAGTCGGCTCCGGGATTACCGTGACGCTGATTCACTTTGGTGTCGATGTCACCATCACCGGACTGGTGTGCGTGGTGCTGACCGCGGTGCTGCGCTTGCTTGCAATGCGCTTTGGGTGGAGCTTGCCGGAGCAGCGAGCGTTTGACCGTAAACGCCGGCGTAAGCAGCGGGAAGTGGAAGAGACGGTTGCCGCGATCCGCACCCACACAATTGCGCTTGATCAGCTGCCTTTGATTGATCCTGAGGGCCCGAATCCCACACCTTCAGCGAGTTAGCGGCGACCATTCTGACGGCGTCTGCCGTTTTTCGCCTCGGCAGCCTGCCACGCCAGCTGTGCAGCGGTTGGTTGCTGCTGCGCCCTGCCTCGCAACTGTTTCGCAACCGCTTGCTGCAGGGTCGGTGCCGCAGCTGCTTTGCCGCGCGACAGCTGCCACGCGTGCGTAATCGCCAATGCCAAGGCGTCCGCGGCATCTGCTGGTTTCGGGGGCTGCGCCAGCCGCAGAATTTTAGTCACCATTTGTGTCACCTGGGTTTTATCGGCTGCACCATAGCCGGTAACCTGGCTTTTCACCTCGTTAGGAGTGTACATCGTGATTGGCACCCCGTATTTCGCGGCGTGATACAGCACAATTCCGGAGATTTGTGCGACCCCCATAACCGACGGCAGATTCGACTGCGCAAAAACCCGTTCCAACGCAATCGCGGCGGGCTTTTCAGAGCCGGCGAGAATCCTTTCGATTGCGCTGCCCAAGTGCAGCAACCGCCGTTCTAACGGGGTGTCAGGCGCACTGGTGAGCACCTCAACGTGCACGAACTCTAGCTTCCGCCCCGGCAGCAGCTCCACAATGCCCATGCCGAGCCGGGTGAGCCCCGGGTCGATTCCCAGCACGTGTGTCATTCGCTGCCCCCTCTGTGTTGGTTACTGCTAACTGTACGCTTTAAGCTGCCACAATACCGCAGGTGATAGCAGGAAGCGGCGCAGCCACCACGGTTGCGCCGCTTCACCACAAATTTTCACTTTAGTCGTCTGCCTCAAGCTCCGCCTGCACAGCCGGGCTGATATCAAAGTTTGAGTACACGTTCTGCACATCGTCACTGTCTTCCAGTGCATCAATCAGCTTGAAAACCTTCCGTGCGGTTTCGGCATCAACCTCAACCTTCAGGTCAGCCACAAACTCTACCTCGGCAGAATCGTATTCGATGCCGGCGGCGGTCAAAGCTTTGCGGGCATCGTCAAGGCTGCTTGGATCAGTCAGCACCTCGAATGCCTCGCCGTTCGGGGTTGGAGTGAGCTCCTCTACCCCGGCCTCCAACACCGCCATCATCACGTCGTCTTCGCTGGTGCCCTCCTGCGGCACGGTGATAACACCCTTGCGCGCGAAGTTGTAAGACACGCTGCCAGGATCTGCCATATTGCCACCATTACGGGTTACCGCAACACGCACCTCGGTTGCTGCGCGATTGCGGTTGTCAGTGAGACACTCAATCAAAAGCGCCACACCGTTCGGGCCGTAGCCTTCGTACATGATGGTTTCGTAGTCTACGGTGTCACCGGTGAGGCCGGCGCCGCGCTTAATCGCGCGCTCGATGTTGTCATTCGGCACAGACTGCTTCTTCGCCTTGTGCACCGCCAACTCCAGCGCCGGGTTGCCTTCCAAGTCTGGGCCGCCCACACGCGCGGCAACCTCAATGTTCTTGGTCAGCTTCGCGAAAGCCTTTGCTCGCTTCGCGTCAAGCGCTGCTTTCTTGTGTTTAGTTGTAGCCCACTTGGAGTGACCTGCCACAATAACCTCTTCTCACTAAATTAAAATTACGTTCTATTTTACTGCGGATCGCTGATAGCTGTTTGCGTTTATTGCGGATCGCTGCCAGCAGCGTGCGGCCAGGCCGCGGCCAGCTTTTGGCGAGTGTCAGCCAGCAGCTCCGGCAGTGCTTTAGTCTGCCCGATGATCGGCAGAAAATTCGCGTCTCCGCGCCACCTCGGCACCACATGCTGGTGCAGATGAGCAGCGATTCCAGCGCCCGCAACCTCGCCCTGGTTCATCCCGATGTTAAAACCGTGACACCCGGAGACCTGCTCCAGCACCCGCATTGCAGTCTGCGTCAGCGCCGCAATTTCCGCGGTTTCAGCCGCGGTTGCATCGCTGTAAAGCGGAATATGCCGGTACGGGCAAACCAGCAGGTGGCCACCGTTGTAGGGGAACAGATTCAGCAGCACATAGGCGTGCTCACCACGCGCCACAATCAACCCGGTCGCATCGTCTCCTGCGGGAGCAGCACAGAACGGGCAATCATGCTGCTGCGGCTGGGTGGTATCAGCGACATACACCATGCGGTGTGGCACCCACAGCCGACTGAAACCGTCAGCTGGGGCCGCAGCAAACTCCTGCGCCGCCTGAGTTTGCCATGTTTGCCCAGCGGCAAAGCCGCCCTGCTGCTGTGTCACTAGATTTTTTCCCAGGCGGTGTTTACCTGCTCGTGGTCGGCAATCGCTTGCATAATGCGATTCACGGCCTGCTCGACTGGCACCCCGTTCAGCTGGCTGCCGTCGCGGAAGCGGAAGCTTACCGCACCGGCTTGCCGATCGTCAGCACCGGCAATCAGCTGGAACGGAACCTTGGCCTTGGTGTGGGTGCGAATCTTCTTCGGCATCCGATCATCGCTGTCATCGAGCTCAGCACGCACCCCGCGCCGCTTCAGCTCGGCGATAACCTCGCCGAGATAAGGAGCAAACTCGTCAGCCACCGGAATCCCGACAACCTGCACCGGAGCCAACCACACTGGGAATGCACCAGCATAGTGCTCCAGCAAAATCGCAAAGAAGCGCTCAATCGAACCGAGCAGAGCGCGGTGAATCATAATTGGCCGCTTGCGGGTGCCGTCAGCTGCGGCGTATTCCAGCTCGAACAGCTCTGGCTGGTTAAAGTCGAGCTGCACGGTGCTCAACTGCCAGGTGCGGCCGATGGCGTCACGCGCCTGCACCGAAATTTTTGGCCCGTAAAACGCGGCGCCGCCCGGATCCGCCACCAATTCCAGCCCAGATTCCTCAGCGATCTTCGCGAGCATCGTTTCGGCGGTGTGCCACTGCTCATCGCTGCCCACTGATTTTTCTGGATCGCGGGTTGACAGCTCCAGGTAGAAGTCGGTGAGGCCGTAGCCACGCAGAGTTTCAAACACGAAATCCAGCTGCCGCTTAATCTCATCTGCCACCTGCTCCTCGGTGACATAAATATGCGCGTCATCCTGGGTCAAACCGCGCACCCGAGTCAAACCGGCAAGGGTGCCGCTCTTTTCGTAACGGTAAACAGTGCCGAATTCGGCAAGGCGCAGCGGCAGTTCGCGGTAGCTGCGCGCTCGCGCCCGGAAAATCAGGTTGTGGAACGGGCAGTTCATTGGCTTCAGGTAGTAATCTTGCCCCGGCTTCACTACGTTACCGGCAGCATCACATACCTCGTCGAGGTGCATCGCCGGAAACATCCCGTCTTTGTACCAGTTCAGGTGCTGACTGGTTTCAAACAGTTGTCCCTTGGTGATGTGCGGAGTGTTTACCAGCTCGTAGTCAGCTGCTAACAGCTGTTCGCGCAGATAATTTTCCATTTCATTGCGGATCTTGCCGCCCTTCGGGTGGAAAACCGCGAGGCCGGAACCAATCTCATCTGGGAAGCTAAACAGATCAAGCTCCACCCCGAGTTTGCGGTGATCACGCTTGGCCGCCTCTTCCAGCCGGGTCTGATAGTCGCGCAGCTCCTCTTTGCTCGGCCACGCGGTGCCATAAATACGCTGCAGCATCGGGTTTTTCTCGCTGCCGCGCCAGTAAGCTCCGGCACTGCGCAGCAAGGCCCACCCGTTACCAATCATGCGGGTGTTGGGCAGGTGCGGCCCGCGGCACAAATCTTTCCAGCAAACCTCGCCGGTTTTAGGATCCACATTGTCATAAATGGTGAGCTCCGCGCCACCAACCTCAACACTCTCGTTGTCGTCACCCGCGCCCTTTAGCCCAATCAGTTCGAGCTTGTACGGTTCCGCAGCCAGTTCTTGCCGCGCTTCATCCTCAGTCACAACGCGACGCACGAAGCGCTGCCCCTGTTTAATGATGCGCTGCATTTCTTTACTAATCTGCTTCAAATCTTCCGGGGTAAACGGCACCGCAGGATCAAAATCGTAGTAAAAACCGTCGGTGATTGGTGGGCCAATGCCCAGTTTTGCCTCCGGGTTAATCGCCTGCACCGCCTGCGCCAGCACGTGCGCCGCGGAGTGGCGCAAAATATTCAACCCGTCAGGAGAGTCGATTGTGACTGGCTCAACCGTGTCGGTGTCTGTCACCGTGTGCGCTAAATCCCGCAACTCACCGTTAACGCGCATCGCGACAACGTTCCGGTCAGTGAAAAGTGCAAACCCGTCGGCCACTCAGAACTCCTCGTATCGAATAATTAAGTTTAGACACTCAAGTTTACTCTGGTTTACCTTCGGCAGCAGCGAATTTCCCGGGATTGCTGATATTTTCTTACCGCTTACACATCTTTGTGCAAGGCTTTTCCGCTAGGCTATTGTTGTGAAAACAGCGGAACAGACTAAACGGAAATTTATCAAGATTATCTACGTCCTGGTGGCAGTTATCGTCGCACTGGGGGCAGTCTTAGCGTTCATGCTCGGGCAGCGTGCTGGAGCTAGCAAATCTGATTCCGAAGCTGTTGCTACCGCGCAGCACAGCGCTGAGGCAAGCTCAGATGCTGCTACGTCTGACTCCAAAACCGCTGCCGAAAAGCAGGCTGCGCAACAGGTTGCGGGTGCTCAGAGCCTCGATGACGTACTCGCAAACCACCCGGAGAGCATGACCATCGGCAAAGCTGATGCACCGCTGGTTATGCGGGAGTGGATCGACATGGGCTGCCCTTACTGCGCCAAGTTCACTCGCGAAACGCTGCCTACCCTGCACAAGGAATACATTGCAACCGGTAAGATGCGCATCGAGGTGCGCGTGGTTTCATTCTTCGATGAGGGTTCCCGCCGGGGCGCAGTGGCAGCACACGCAGCTGCAGAGCAGGGCAAGTTTAAAGAGTTTGTGGAGGCAGTTTTCGACAAGGCCCCAACCAATGGTCACCCGGAGCTGAGCGAGCAAGAGCTAGTGGCTTTCGCGAAGACCGCGGGGGTTCCTGACATACAAAAGTTCCAGGAGCGCTTGGCTGATCCACAGCTGCAACAAAAAGTTGTGGAAGAAACCGCTCTGGCACAGCAGCTCGGGGTGAACAGTGTGCCGTTCTTTGCTATTGGCCAAACCCCGATTACCGGCGCGCAGCCGCTTGAAACTTTCCGCACCTTTATTGCCGAAAACAGCTCTAACTAACGTCGCAGCTCTGCGCCTACCCTCAAGGAAGCACTATGACAGCTCATAAAATTGCGATTATGCCGGGTGACGGTATCGGCCCCGAGGTCATTGCGGCCGCGGTTGCGGTACTGGATGCAGCCGAGCAACGGTTTGGTTTCAGTACGGCGCGACAGTATTTTCCGATGGGAGCCGATCACTATCTCGCGACCGGGGAGCTTTTACAGGAGGCGGCGGCTGAGCTGGCCGAGTTTGACGCGATTTTGTTCGGCGCAATGGGTGACCCGCGGGTAACTCCCGGAATTCTCGAGCGCGGGATTATTTTAGAGATGCGCAAGCGTTTTACGCAGGCAGCTAATGTGCGTCCAGTGCGCCTGTACCCAGGGGTGCCGACACCAATTGCCGGGTTGCAGCCAGAGCAGTGCGACATCGTTTTCGTGCGCGAAAACACTGAGGGCGCATATGTTGCAGAGGGTCTCACTGTGCACGCTGACACGCCGCTTGAGGTTGCGGTGCAGGAGTCTGTGAACACTTACGCGGCGGTGCGCCGGGTGGTAGAGTACGCGTTTAAGCTGGCGATGCAGCGCCGTAAGAAGCTGACGCTGTGCCACAAAACTAACGTGCTGGTCGCCGCCGGTAAGCTGTGGTCGAAGGTTGTCGCAGAGGTGGGTCAAGACTACCCCGAGGTGACTGTCGATTATGTGCACGTTGACGCTATGTGCTTCCATCTGCCGGTGTGCCCTGAGCGTTTTGACGTGGTTGTGACAGACAATCTTTTCGGTGATATCGTCACTGATTTGGGGGCGGTGATTCAGGGCGGTATGGGCGTATCAACCAGCGCTAATCTCAATCTTGACGGTTCGGCTCCGAGCATGTTTGAGGCGATTCACGGTTCCGCCCCTGACATTGCCGGGCAGCAGGTAGCGAATCCGGCTGGCGCGATTTTGGCGCTGTCACTGCTGCTGGGGCATTTGGGTGAGGGATCAGCCGCCGCAGCGATTGAGGCTGCCACTGCGCAGGTTTTAGCCGAGCTGCCGGCTTTGGCTGGCCCGCGCATGGGGCTGACCACTGCAGAAATCGGAGCGCGCATTGCCGCTTTGGTTGCCGCCCCTGAAACTATCACCACCGTGATTTCTGAGCCGCTGGTGCAGGCCCTTGCACGGTTGAATTAGACGAGGCTAAAGAAGATGACGTTCCACAGCACAATTTTTTCCGCGCTCACCGGTGCTGGCGAGGGCAGCTGGCTTGATCCTATCGTGACCTGGATTATCAACCTCATGAATGTCATCGGCGCACCCGGCGTCGCAATCGGAATTGCTGTGGAAAATCTTTTCCCGCCGATTCCGAGCGAGGTGCTGCTGCCGCTGGCTGGTTTCACTGCGGCAATGCCGGAAGCGAAGTTCAGCCCGTTTGAAGCTATTTTGTGGGCGACTGCGGGCTCACTAGTGGGCGCTTTGTTCCTCTATTGGATTGGCGCGAAGCTGGGGCATGACCGGATGGTGGCGCTGGCTAACAAGCTGCCGCTGGTAAGCGGCAGCGACGTTGAGAAAACGGTTGCCTGGTTTAATAAGCATGGCTATAAGGCGGTTTTCTTTGGACGGATGCTGCCGATTTTTCGCTCCTTGATTTCGATTCCTGCCGGTGTTGAACGCATGAATCTGCTGCGGTTTTCGCTGCTGACCACTGCTGGGAGCCTGATTTGGAACACAATTTTTGTCTCTGCTGGCTATCTGCTCGGGGATCGCTGGCAAGAGGTTAGCGGTTTTATTGACTATTTCAAGTATGTAATTTTGGCGCTCATTGCAGCGCTTCTGATGTG
This sequence comes from Canibacter oris, assembly GCF_014197205.1. Classification (GTDB taxonomy): domain Bacteria; phylum Actinomycetota; class Actinomycetes; order Actinomycetales; family Microbacteriaceae; genus Canibacter; species Canibacter oris. The sequence continues at coordinate 121,066 of NZ_JACIFD010000001.1, read as the reverse complement.
GTGGTTGTTCAAGAAGTTCCGCGCACATCGCGCGGCCAAATAACCAGGTTGTGAGGCTGCGGTGACTGAGACACACGAAAACGGCTACTGGCGGGTCACAATTTTTGATGACGACGTCAATCTTGCGTCGTATGTCACCATGGTTTTGGTGCATGAGCTGCATCTTGCGGTTCCCGACGCTGAAAGCACGGTGGAAAAAATTTCTGGACTCGGTGATGCCACAGTTTTTGCGGGTTTCGAGGATGACTGCCAACGGCTTGTCACAACTTTGCACAGCTACGGTTTGCAAGCGAAGATGGCTCCTCTTGAGGCGAGCGGGTCGACATGGAATTAGCTTTACATCATGAACTTTGTGTGATGCGGCTGCGCCGTATCGAGGCGCGCTCTATGAGCAATCTGTTTTCACAGCTGGATTTGATGCTAGAGCAGTATTTGCAGCAGATTTCAGCTGATGCGGATCCGCTATTTGCGGGGTTGGATCTGGGTGGCTCGGAGACTGCGCCCGCAGATCCGGCCCTGGCGATGCTTTTCCCAGATGCTGCCGCTGACCCGGAGTATGCGAAGTTTATGCGGATGACACAGGAGCGGGGTCTCTTACTGCAGCATCGGGCGGATCTTGCGATGATTATCGGGGAGCTCAACGGGATGCTTTATTCTGATGAGCAGCTAGCGGCTGATGTGCAGCAGCTACGCAGCGATGCTTTTTTGTTTTTGCAGGATGAGCTGCAGCAGGATAGCACTGATACGGACTCCCCCTTTGACGAGGCTGAGCTTTACGAGAACTGGTCGGAGGATGCTGCGGATCTGGCTGAGAATCTGGAGTTAGAACAGACGCTGCGGGAGATTCAGGAGAACGCTGGCGAGGTAGATTTAGATAACCCTGATTTTGAGGCTGATGAGCGGGTTAAAAAGCAGCTGCAGCAGTTGATTGCGAAGACTCACCCTTACACGCTGGAGTTTGATGCGGTGGGCGCAGCTAGATGGGCGCGCATCACAAATTTGGTGCGTTTGTCTGTTGCATCACGGGTGATTTCGGAGACTGGAATGTCGCCGCTACGGGCTGCGGAGGCTGGCGAGTTAGCTGCAGATCACGCGGCGGTGCTTGACTGGCTCACTATTTTTGTTGACGGGTTATCGACCGCGGTGGTTTTCCTCAGCGAGGACTAGCTGCCTGTGCCGCAGCATGTGCCGCAGCTTTCTTTAGCTTTAACCGCGAGTAAATTCAGTCGATGATACGAAACCCTCCCGCATGTCCGCGGTTGCCGAAGCTGTTTTGGTTTTCCTCTGCTTGCTGCTGCGTTGATTCTAAAAGCCGCGCCGTTGTGATTGGCACGGAGCCGTATTTTTCTGCTATTTGGTCAGCTACAACGTCGATGCTGTGCCAGCGCTGGTTGTCTTCTTCCCACAGGGGTAACGCTGCGGTGTTTTCTTTAACCAGTTTTCCGGTGCTCACTCCTAAAAGTCTCACTTTTCGGCCCTCTGTCAGGAACTGCGTTACCAGCTGCATCGCAGTGTTGTAAATCACCTGGGTAGAGTTGGTAGGTTGCGCCAGACTCAGATGCGTGCCTCCGGAGGTGAAATCTTGCCATCTGACGTTTACCCCGATGCTGCCGGCTTGCATCCCAGCTTTACGCAGTCTGCGCGCCACTTTCTGCGACAGAAAGGAAATTGCGGCGGTAATCTCGGCTGGGTCGTTAGTGTCGTACTCAAAGGTGCTTTCGTTGCTGATACTTTTAGGGTCTCTGCTGATTTCTATCTCCCGCTCGTCTACGCCGCGCGCTAGCTGATAGAGCTTATCACCCATGGCTTTACCCACCAGCCGCACCAGAGAGCTGTGCGGGGTCTGATACAGGTCAGCTACGGTGTGAATTGCTCGTGCGTTAAGTTTTTGCACGGTTTTAGGGCCCACCCCATACACTTCAGTAACTGGGAGCTGATGCAAAAAATGCAGAGCTACGGCTGCTGGGACCTCGTAAACACCGTCAGGTTTAGCTTTAACCGAGGCGATTTTAGCGATAAATTTATTTGGCCCGATACCGACCGAACACGGCACCCCGAGCTCTTGCCACACAGTGCTTCTGATTTGCTCTGCTATGTGGCGGGGCTCTCCAAAAAGTTTAAGGCTGCCCGTGACATCAAGAAAACCCTCGTCGATACCGAGTCTTTCAACCAGCGGTGTAAAACGCTCAAAAATCTCAAAAACTCGCCGTGAAACCGCCTGGTAGCGTTCCATGTGCGGCTCCACTATTAAAAGCTCGGCGCACTGCTGCTTTGCCCGCACAGTCGGCATCGCGCTGCGAACACCGTATTTTCTTGCCTCGTAACTCGCACTCGACACCACACTACGACGGTTGTCAGTGGTAACGGCTACCGGGCGGCCTATTAGCCGTGCGTCATACAACCGTTCTACCGACACGAAGAAACAATCCATGTCGATGTGCATAATCACGCGCTGCTTCATAACACAATTTTATCGAACAAAACTATCGAACGCAAGTTCTAATTATGCTGTTTCTTGCCTGAAAATAGCGAGCGCCACAGCGCTCAACCACTCGCGACACCGCGCAAAACAGGTGATGGGCTCTGCTATCCAGAAACCCATCACCTGTTTATCTGCAGCCGCTGCTTACCTGCGCCAGATTCGAGCAGTGAACTACTGCGCAGCGCGCTCCAGCACTAGCTCCCGCACCCGAGCAGCATCAGCCTGCCCCTGCATCGCTTTCATCACCGCGCCAATAATCGCGCCGGCAGCCTGCACCTTACCGTCACGAATCTTCTGCAGCACGTCAGGCTGCGCCGCAAGTGCCTCGTCAACGGCCGCCGTTAGCGCTCCCTCATCAGACACGATCGCCAGACCACGCTGTGCCACAATTTCTGCAGCGCTGCCCTCACCCGCAATAATCGCACCGATAACCTGGCGCGCGAGCTTGTCGTTGAGAGTTCCGGCATCAACCAGCTCCACAACCTCAGCCAGCTGTGCCGGGGTGATGAGATCAGCGGCAGCTGCGCCCTGCTCGTTAGCGATACGCGCAATCTCGCCGGTCCACCACTTCCGCGCGGTCTGCGGCGTAACACCGGCTGCGACAGTGGCTTCAACCGCGTCCATTAGCCCCGCGTTCAGCACATCACGGAACTCTAGTTCACTAAACGCCCACTGCTCCCGCAGTCGGCGGCGGCGCACAGTTGGGTGCTCTGGCAACGCGGCGCGCAGCTCAGCAACTAATTCCGGAGATGGCGCCAGCGGCGCCAAATCAGGCTCCGGGAAGTAGCGGTAATCATCAGCATCGCTCTTTGGTCGGCCCGGGCTGGTCTCCCCTGTGTCCTCGTGCCAGTGCCGCGTCTCCTGCAGAATTTCCCCGCCATCAGCGAGAATCTGTGCCTGCCGCTGAATCTCAAACCGCACCGCACGCTCAATCGAACGCAGTGAGTTCACGTTTTTAGTCTCGGTGCGGATTCCGAATTTTTCGGTGCCGCGTGGCCGCAGCGAAACGTTTGCATCACAGCGAATATTGCCGCGTTCCATGCGCGCATCTGAAATCCCCAAAGATTTCACAATCTCGCGAATTGTTGCAACATACTCTGCTGCGATCTCTGGGGTATCCGCTTCGCCGCCAACAATCGGCCGCGTCACAATCTCCACCAGCGGCACACCGCCGCGGTTGTAATCAACCAGTGAGTGGGTTGCGCCCTGAATACGCCCGGTTGCGCCACCCTCGTGGGTTAGCTTGCCGGCGTCTTCTTCCATGTGCGCGCGCTCAATCGGCACGTGCACAACGCGCCCGCTCGCCAGTTCGATTTCAACTGAGCCGTCATACGCGATCGGATCATCGTACTGCGAAATCTGGTAGTCCTTCGCCATGTCTGGGTAGAAGTAGTTCTTGCGTGCAAAGCCGCTAATCTCAGCGATTTGGCATCCCAGCGCCAACCCCAGAGAGATTGAGTAGCGCACTGCCTGCTCGTTCACAACCGGCAGCGTGCCCGGCAACCCCAAGCAAACCGGGGTGACGTTGGTGTTAGGCTCCCCACCAAAGAAGTTTGGAGCAGCTGAAAACATCTTAGTCTTGGTGTTCAGCTCGACATGCACCTCAAGCCCGATTACCGGCTCAAACAACTCCAGCGCTTTGTCATAGTCCATCAGCTTAATTTTTGCCATTTTATGCACCCGCTTCCGCGCCAAAATCGCTTGGCATCTGTGCCGCAAACGGTTTCCCGTCGCGCGCTGTAATCAAACTTTCTAGAGCCGCACCGACGCGGTAAAGCCGCGCATCCTCGCACTGTGGCGCCATCAACTGCAGGCCCACCGGCAGCGAATCTTCTGCTGCCAGACCCACCGGCAGGCTGAGCCCTGGAAGCCCCGCCAGGTTTGCCGGAATAGTGGTGGCGTCGTTGAGGTAGTTGAGCATTGGATCACTGACGCGCTCGCCCAGATCCCAAGCGGTAGTGTTAGAGGTCGGCGCGACCACCACATCAACCTGCTCAAACATCGCGTTGAAGTCTTGCTGCACCAGGGTTCGCACCTTTTGCGCGGAACCGTAGTAGGCATCATAGTAACCCGCAGACAGCGCGTAGGTGCCCAAAATAATACGGCGCTTTACCTCGTCCCCAAAGCCAGCGGCGCGGGTCGCGCCCATCACCTCGTCGACGGTGCCGCCGTTTTCTGGCTCTACCCGCAGCCCGAAGCGCACCGAGTCATAGCGCGCCAGGTTGCTAGAAACCTCTGCCGGCATAATCAGGTAGTAAGCAGCTACTGAGTATTCGAAGTGCGGCGCTGAAACCTCAACGATTTCCGCACCGGCCTGCCGCGCCAGCTCCAGCGCAGCTTCAAACTGCTCGCGCACGCCAGGCTGAGTGGCTTCGCTCAGCAGCTCTTTCACCACACCAATTTTGACGCCGCGCAGGGTTGCAGGATCCGCTCCCTCACGCGCCGCAGCAGCCATTGACGGCCACTGCGTCTGCAGCGAGGTTGAATCATGCCAGTCGTAGCCACAGATAACGTCGTGCAGCAGTCCGGCATCAAGCACGGTGCGCGCACACGGCCCAATCTGGTCGAGCGAAGAAGCCATCGCAATCGCACCGTAGCGGCTCACCCCACCATAAGTTGGTTTAACGCCAACGGTGCCGGTTAAAGCGCCAGGCTGCCGGATTGATCCCCCGGTGTCGCTGCCGAGTGCCAGAGGTGCCTGCAATGCAGCGACTGCGGCGGCGGATCCACCACCCGAACCACCCGGCACCTTTTTGAGGTTCCAAGGGTTCTTCACCGGACCGTAAGCTGAGGTCTCGTTAGCCGAGCCCATCGCGAACTCATCCATGTTGGTTTTGCCGAGCAAAATCATGCCGGCTTCGCGCGCTTTAGCAACCACGGTTGCGTCAAACGGCGACATATACCCCTCAAGAATTTTTGAGCCGGAGGTTGACGGCATATCGGTTGTCACCAGCACGTCTTTCACTGCTAGCGGCACCCCCGCAAGCGGCGGCAGCTGTTCACCTGCGGCACGGCGCTTATCGATGTCACGGGCGGCGTCAAGCGCTGCGGCGTTTACGTGCAGGAAGGAGTTAAGCTCCTCGTTGGTTGCCGCGATTCGCTCCAAAAACGCCTGCGTCACGGCTTCGGAGGTAAACTCCCCTGCCTGCAGCCCGGCAGAAATTTCAGCGGCAGTTAAAGCTGTGTAATCCATCTTTACTGTTCCTCCCCGAGAATCGCGGTGACCTGGAATTTCCCTGCGGCATGCGCAGGAGCGTTTTGCAGTGCCTGCTCCTGTGTCAAAACATCGCGCACCTCATCAGGGCGAGACACATTGCGTAGCGGCACCGGGTGGCTGGTTGCTGGAACATCTGCTCCGGCAACCTCGCTAACCTTCGCGATTGCGCCCAGAATCTGCCCGAGTTGCGCAGTTAGAGTGGTTGTTTCTTCTTCGGAGAGGGTGATGCGCGCAAGCCCCGCGAGGTGCTCGACAGTTTCCCTCGTAATTCCGGCGTTTTCTGCCATTTTTCTCACTGTCTTTCAGGGATTAGAAATAACTAATCTAGTTTACACTGCAAATATTTTTATCACCCGAAAAATTAGGGTTGTGGCGCTACCTTGCAACCGCGCGACCTAACGACGGTGCGGCCCGGCCCGGCCACAGCATTTCACTGACCGCGGGCGTCACAGCTCTAACGCCGCCGGCCCCATCGTCACCAAAACCTTAAACTGCGCCGCGTCAAGCACCGGAATCCCGAGCTCCTCTGCTTTCGCAAGCTTCGAGCCGGCGCCCGGCCCGGCGGCGACATAGTCGGTGTTCTTCGAGACACTGCCGGCAGCTTTCCCGCCGGCGGCAAGAATCACTGCTTTCGCTTCTTCCCGACTGTAACCCTCAAGTGAGCCGGTTGCCACCACGGTGAGCCCGGTTAGTGGCCCCTCTGCCGCTGCAGCGGCACCCGGGCCGGGGTGCCCCGGGGTGTAAAGTCGCACTCCTGCGGCTTCCCACCGGGTGATAATGTCACGGTTTTCTTGCTGCTGATACCAATTAATAATCGCCTGCGCGGTTTCTGCAGCGATTCCGGGCACAGCGGCCAACTCTTCAGCGCTGGCATTAAACAGCGCTTCAAAGGAACCAAACCAGGCCGCCAAATCGCGCGCCACAACGGGCCCCACATGGCGAATACTAAGCGCCGCTAAAAGCCGCCACAATTCGCTGGTTTTAGCTTTTTCCAGCTGCTCTAAAAGTTTTTCCGCGGTTTTAGAAGGCACCGCAACAACGTGATTCTTGGTGATTTTAGCGCGCCGCCGCTCAGCCGGAGTCAGCTCCTCAGCGCCCGGCGGGTAACGCTTCTCCAACCGTTGAAACGGTGCAGTTAATAGCTCCCGCAGCTCTGCCTCTGGCCGCACCATTCCAGTCTCGGGGTCTTTCGGCTCGTACGGCTGTCCACTGTCCGAATCGAGCTTATAGGCTGCCAACGGCACCAGATCTTCCAGCCGCAAATCAAACAGCTCAGCTTCACTTCGCAGCGGCGGTTCTGCCCGCTGGCTAGGATTGTCCGCCGCATACGGCTCTGCCAAAGCGCGAGCAGCAACTTCCCCGAGAGCTTCAATATCAAGCACTTTGCGGCTGCCCAGATATTCAATACGCCCGGCCAGCTGCGCCGGACACCCGCGGGCATTCGGGCACCGCAGATCCACATCTCCATCTTTCATCTGCACCAGCGGAGTGTCACACTTCGGACAGTTTTTTGGCATCTCCCAGATACGCTCGGCGCCGGTGCGTGCACTCTCAACCGCACCCAAAATCTCCGGAATCACATCGCCTGCTTTGCGCAGCACAACGATGTCACCAAGCCGCACACCCTTAGCGCGCACCACGTCCTGATTGTGCAGAGTAGCACTGCGGACGGTGGATCCCGCAACGTGCACCGGCTCCATCACCGCATACGGCGTAACACGCCCAGTGCGTCCCACTCCGCAACGGATATCCAACAGTTTGGTGTGCACCTCTTCCGGAGGGTATTTGAAAGCTGTTGCCCACCGTGGCGCCCGACTGGTGGCTCCAAGGTACCGCTGCTGCTGCAAAGCGTCAACTTTCACCACAACGCCATCAATCTCATGCTCGATACTGTGCCGGCGAGCCGCATAACTCGCGATAAACTCCAACACCTCAGCAGACTTCTCACACAGTTTGTTGTGCGGCGACACCGGGAGCCCCCACCCAGCCAAAAGCCGATATGTTTCTGCCTGTGACCGCAGCTCACCGCCATCCCAAGCACCGATGCCGTGCAGGTAGAGCGAAAGCTGCCCCAGCCGTTCGCGCATCAACAGCAGCTCTTGCTCGTTTTTGCCGCGGGAAAGCTGCCGGATAGCGCCGGCAGCGGTATTGCGGGCGTTAGCAAACTCCGGATATTTTACCGGCGGGCGCTGTTGCGCTCCACGACCGGGCTGCCAGTTTGCTTCATACTCTGCCTGTAATTCACGTTGCCGCGCTTGAATCTTTGCAAAAGCTGCGGTTTCGTAAAAGACCTCGCCGCGCACCTCTACTGTTTGCGGCACGTCGAGCCCGTCAAGCCGCTGCGGAATGGCCGGAATCAGTTTTGCGTTAGCGGTGATATCCTCGCCCACAACACCGTCGCCACGGGTCGCAGCCGTCACCAGTTCGCCGTTTTGATACGTCAAACTGATCGCCAGGCCGTCAATTTTCAGCTCCGTCAACCAGGTTACCGGCTGCCCTACAGCGGCTGCTGTTTTCTCCAGCCACCCGGCAAGTTCTTCCTCACTGAAGACGTTATCAAGCGAGTACATTCGCTGCAGATGCTGGTGCGGGGCGAAGCCGCTGGCGACCGGCGCCCCGACCGCGCGGGTCGGGCTATCCTGCCCGGCAAGCTCTGGCCAGCTGCGTTCCAGCGCAGCAAGTTCCGCGAGTAGATCATCGTACTGCGCGTCGGCTAGCTCGCTAGAACCATCTGTGTAATAGGCAGTGCGAGCACTGTCAAGCTGCTGTGTCAGCTGTGCTACGCGCTCCTTAGCAGCCAAAAATTCTGGTGTTTGCTCCACATCTTTAAGGGTACTAAAAGTGGCTGAGCGGCGCGCGGGGTGGCTGATCCGCACCCCGAAAATCTCAGTGAATGCGGCGCTTAAGTAAATCGATACGCGCCTGCAGCTGCGTCACCGAAGCCTTGGAAACCTGCGGACCACCGCACACGCGACGCAGCTCCGCGTGAATTGCGCCGTGCGGATCGCCGGTGATACGGGCGTAAATCCCGACGAGTTTGTTCAGCAGCCGCCGCTGCTCGGTGAGCGTCCGGTGCAGCGCCTCAGGAGCCTCAGCAACCTCCGGTGCGTGCTCGGTAATCCCCTGCCGCGCCGCCGCGTGCCGCGCCTGCCGCGCCTGCCGCTGCAGCAGCACGTTACGCACCTCGCTCGCGTCAAGCAATCCCGGCAGCCCCAAGAAGTCAAGCTCCTCCAGACTCTCAACCGCGGCGTAGCCACCAAATTCTGCACCGTCAAACACCGCGCGATCAAAGTTTGCCTCGCTCGCGAGCGCCTTGTAGGAGTACTCGCTCAGCAGAGCCTGTGAGGCTTGATCTTCTTGATTTGCGGCGTCTAGCAGCTGCTGTTCAGCGTCCAGCAGTTCTTCCGCGCCGCGCGCCAAATCAAGCACGTGGTTGCGCTGTTTTTCAAGGTCGGCAGCGAGTCCCAAGAGGTTCGGCACATTCGGCAGAAACACGGTTGCCAGTTCACCGCGGCGGCGGCTGCGCACGAAACGCCCAATCGCCTGCGCAAAAAACAATGGCGTGGAGCTGCTGGTGGCGTAAACCCCGACTGCGAGCCGCGGCACATCGACACCCTCTGACACCATCCGCACCGCCACCATCCATCGCTCTTTACCGTTGCCGCTAAAAGTTTCGATGCGTTCTGAGGCGCCGGGATCATCAGACAGAATCACTGCGGGTTTTTCGCCGGTTATCTGCTCCAGCATCGCTGCGTAGGCTTTCGCCGCAGAGTGGTCGGTTGCAATCACGAGCCCGCCAGCATCTGGCACATGCTGACGCACCTCGGTCAACCGCGTGTTAGCGGAGCGCAGCACAGCGGGCATCCAGTCGCCCGCGGGATCTAGCGCCGTCCGCCACGCCTGCGCGGTAATGTCTTTGGTGTTACCCTCGCCGAGCCTGGCCTCCATGGTTTCACCCGCGGAGGTTTGCCACTGCATTTTCCCGGCGTAAACCATAAACACCACTGGCCGCACCACTCCGTCTTGCAGCGCACGACCGTAACCGTAGTCATAGTCGGTGATTGAGAGTTTGGTGCCGTTCGGTTGCGGCGCATACTGCACGAATGGGATCTGCGCGTCGTCGGAGCGGAAAGGGGTTCCGCTGAGCGACAGCCTCCTGGTGGCGGTGCTGTATGCTTCTCTAATGCCGTCACCCCAGCTCAGGGCGTCGCCGCCGTGATGCACCTCGTCAAAAATCACCAGGGTGTCAGCGCGTTGACACACCAGCTTGTGCTGCACCGGTTTGAGAGCAACCTGCGCGTATGTCACCACGATTCCATGATATCCGGAGCCGTAGTTGAGCCCCTCCGCATTAGCGTAGCGCGGATTGAGTTTAATGCCCACTTTCGCCGCGGCATCTGCCCACTGGGTTTTTAGATGCTCCGTGGGTGCCACCACAATCACCTGTGTTACTACTTTCGAGCCACGCAGAATTGCGGCGAGGCGCAGCGCGAAGGTGGTTTTGCCCGCGCCCGGGGTTGCGGCGGCTAAAAAGTCACGCGGATTAGTTTCGAGGTACTTGTTAATTGCCTCTTCCTGCCACGCCCGCAAACTGCCAGCGGTGCCCCAGGCTGCACGCTCTGGGAAGGCTGGCGACAGGTGCTCTGCAGCGTAACTGCCGGGCACGTGTAGCGGATTAGCAGATTCGGTCATAGAGAACTAGGATAAACTGGCAACCTGAGCAAACAGCTGATGAGCGGGGGCACTATGGCCAAGAATAGCAGCGATTTTAAAAATAAGATTTTACGGATGGTGGATCGCGCCGCCAGCACCGGTGCCATCACTGTGCAGGCGGCCCGCGCCCGGGAGGCTGCTGCCGCTAACGTGGGGCGCCAGCTGCCGTGGCACCGAATGGTGGTTATCGGCGATTCTTTTGCGGAGGGTCTCGGTGATCCGGAGCCGAGTGTGCCCGGTGGTTTGCGGGGCTGGGCTGATCGGGTGGCGGAGCAGTTTGCGCTTTTAAACCCTGATTTTGCTTACGCCAATCTGGCTGTGCGCGGGAAAGTTATCTCGCAGATTATGGAGGAGCAGGTCGATAAAGCGCTGGAGCTGAAACCGGATATCGTGTTTATTTCGGCCGGCGGTAACGATGTGCTGCGCCCCAAGAGCGACCCCGACGAGGTGACCGCAAAAATGGAGCAGATTGTGCGCCGCTTCAGCGAGATTGGCGCCACGATTGTGCTGTTTAGCGCCTTCGATGTGGCTGACGCGACGGTTTTCAAGTCGGTGCGCAGTAAGGCGGCTGTCTACTCTATGAATCAGCGCGTGATTGCCGATAACTACGATGCTTATGTGGTGAACTGCTGGGGTTTGAAGGAAACTCAGGATTTACGCTACTGGGCTGATGATCGCCTGCATCTGAATCCGCTGGGCCATCACACGGTGGCGCTCGCGGTTTTGGATACCCTGAATGTGCCACATCAGCTGGTGCCGCTGCAACCGCAAGAGGTGCCGGAAAAGTCGTGGCGGGAGGCTCGCAAAGACGATATTGTGTGGGCTCGCGAGTATTTGGTGCCGTGGGTTGTGCGCCGCATTCGCGGGGTCTCAAGCGGCGATAATCTTGATCCGAAACGCCCGGAACCGCTGCCGGTGACTCCGCCAGAAGCAACCACTAACTAGCCTGAAAGCCAGTATGAAACATCGCAGCCTCGCGGTCACCGCCGCGGTTATTTCGCTTGCCCTGGGCGGGTTTGGGATCGGTGCCACCGAGTTCGTGGCGATGGGTCTGCTGCCTGAGATGACCCAGGACCTGCTCGCCGCAGCCTATCAAGCAGATCGTGACGCTGCGCTGGGCACTGCGAGCTGGTTTGTAACCGCCTACGCGGTTGGCGTGGTGTGCGGCGCTCCCCTAATGATTGCACTCTCGACTCGTCTCAGCTATAAGGCATCGCTGCTCCTGTTTGCCGGAATTTTTGCGCTCGGCACAGTTTTCACCGCGGTTGCGCCGAGCTTCGAGGTGGCGGTTGTGAGTCGTTTTCTGGCGGCGCTGCCGCACGGTGCCTATTTTGGGGTGGCTCCGCTGGTTGCCGGACAGTTGCTAGGGCCGGCAAAACGCGGAGCCGGTGTCGCCTATGTGTTGTTGGGTTTAACGGTGTGTAATCTGCTGGGGGTGCCACTGTTTACGGCGCTCGGCCAACAGACGGGGTGGCGCACCGCTTACCTGGTGATTGCCGGAGTTTTCGCGGTCGCACTGCTGGCCATTTTGATCACGGTGCCGCGCCTGCAACCAGCCACCGCAATGACTCTTCGCACCCAGCTGGCAGCTTTTAAGAGCGGCATGTTGTGGGCGGCGGTAGCCGTGGTGGCGCTCGGCATGGCGGGATATTTCGCTCTGTACTCTTATATTTCTCCGGTGGTCACCGAGCTTGCTGTGCTGCCGCTTGGCCTGGTGCCGTGGGCGCTGGCAACCGCCGGTTGCGGCATGACTTGCGGCACCTTGCTCGGCGGAAAACTAGCTGACCGTAATCCACAGGCAGCGCTACGCCTTGCGCTACTCACCTTCACCGCGGCGTTAACAGGGACCGCACTGATTGCGCATCTGGCACCGCTGCTTTTCCTCGGGATTTTCGTGTGCAGTGCGGCCTCCAGCATGCTGGTGCCGCCGGCTCAGCTGTGGCTGATGGATATCGCTGCGAAGGCTCCGGTTTTGGGAGGAGCTCTGGTGCACGCCGCGTTCAACGCCGCAAACGCTTTGGGAGCTGCCGGAGCAGGCGCGGTTATCGCTGCCGGCTTAGGGTTTCGGGCACCGCTCCTGTTTGCTGCGGTGATGGGTTTTCTGGGGCTCGGCAGCTATCTTTTGGTGCGTGCGCGCACCACTGCCACGGTCTAGGCTGCGGTTTTAAAGAGGGCAGGTGGATCCACCACCCATGCCTGCTGCGGTAACTGTTGTAGGCTAAAACGCGGCACCAGGTCTGCCGCGGTCACTGTTTCGCCCGGGTGCGCGAGGTTTAAGGATTGCGCTAGCACCTGCAGCACCTGCTCCGGGGTGATGCCTTGGGCAGCTAAATCAACCAGGGTTACCGCGCCGTCACGCTTTGCCAGGCGGGCACCTGCCGGGTTTAGCACCAGCGGCACGTGGGCGTAGCTGGGCTGCGGCAGCCCCAAAAGTTGCCCGAGCAGTATTTGCCGGGGGGTGGAGCTGGCGAGGTCAGCGCCGCGCACAATCTGGTCGACTCCGGCTGCGGCGTCGTCTACCACGGTTGCGAGGTTGTAGGCGTAGGTACCGTCGCCGCGGCGCAGCACGAAATCGTCGATGTCCGCGCTTTGCTCGCCCAGAATCTGGTCGGTGAAAGTGCCTGCAGTGACCGGGGTGCGCAGCCTGATTGCCGGCTGTCTAGGTGCGATGGCTGCGAGCGCCGCAGCTTTTTGTGCCGGGTCAAGGTTGCGGCAGGTGCCCGGGTAGGCGCCTGGCGGTGCGTGCGGCGCGGTGGGTGCAGCGAGAATGTCTTTGCGGCTGCACACGCACTCGTAGGTGAGATTGGCTGCGGTGAGTTCTGCTAGTGCTGCAGCGTAGTGCGCGGTGCGGTCGCTTTGGTATACGATTTCACCGTCGTGGGTCAGCCCGAGGCTTGCGAGCTGCTGCAGCTGGGCAGCGGCATATCCAGCGTCACGGGCACGGTCAAGGTCGTCGACGCGCAGCACGAAGCGACGGCCGGTGCTGCGTGCTGCCAGCCACGCGACTAACGCGGTGCGGAGGTTGCCGAGGTGCAGGTTCCCGGAGGGGCTGGGAGCGTAACGCCCAGCTCCTCCCGTAAAGTTCGCAGCCGCTGTCATACCTGTTAGCCTATCGTAAGCATTGCGGGCGCGGTGGCTGTGTTACCGCGCGGCAGTGCGCTCTCGTGCGGGAGTGTGTCAAAATTAGTTTATGCGCATTTTATCTATTCAATCATCTGTTTCTTACGGTCATGTCGGTAACTCCGCAGCGGTTTTCCCGCTGCAGCGACTAGGGCACGAGGTTATGCCTGTTTACACCGTGTGTTTCTCTAACCACACCGGCTATGGTGCGTGGCGTGGCCCGCTGATGAGCGGCGATGATGTGCGCGAAATCGTGACCGGTATTGACGAGCGTGGCGGGCTTGCAGACTGTGAGCTGATCCTTTCTGGTTATCAGGGTGGATCATCGATCGGCGATGCGATTCTCGACGCGGTCGCGAAGACCAAAGAGCGTAACCCGGCTGCGGTTTACTCCTGTGACCCGGTGCTCGGTAATGCCAAGTCTGGCTGCTTTGTGGCTCCCGAGGTGCAGGAGCTGATCCGCGACCGGGTAGTGCAGCACGCTGACATTATCACTCCGAACCAGTTTGAGCTGGGCTTTTTAACCGGCACTTCTCCGAGCGACTTAGCTTCAACGCTTGAAGCGGTAAAGCAGGCGCAGCAGATTGGGCCACAGACAGTTTTGGTAACCAGTGTGGAGCGGCCTGAGATTGGCGATGACGAGATTGAGATGCTGGCAGTTTCGGGTGACGAAGGCTGGCTGATCCGCACCCCGCGTCTGCCGTTTAAGGCGAATGGCTCTGGTGATGTGACCGCGGCGCTGTTTGCATCGCACTTTGTGAGCGGCAAGTCGCTGCGAGAGGCGCTGGAACTCACCACCGCGAGTATTTTTGAGCTGCTGCAAAACACCCTCGATTCTGGGCAGCGGGAGTTGCAGCTGATTGAGTCTCAAAACAGCTATGTCGCGCCACAGCGCGCTTTTGTGGCGGAGCGCGTGCTGTAGGCCAGCTACGCCGCACACAATCTTCGGGAAGGACAAATAATGACTGCCGCACAAAACACCCGCAAAACTCTGATTGACGCCTACTTTGGGGATTTTGGCGGTCAATATGTTCCGGAGCTTTTCCTGCCGGCGCTGGATGAGCTTGAAAAAGCCTATGTTGAGGCGCTGGAGGATCCAACTTTCCAGGCGGAGTTGGAGTCACTGTATCAGAACTTTCTGGGTCGTCCGACTCCAATTACGGAGTGTGCGAATTTGCCGCTTGAGGGCAAGGGTAACGCCCGGATTTTCCTGAAACGGGAAGATTTGGTGCACGGCGGCGCTCATAAAGGCAATCAGACTATTGCGCAGGCGCTGCTCGCGAAGCGGCTCGGCAAAAAACGTTTGATTGCGGAGACCGGCGCGGGCCAGCACGGCACCGCGACCGCGATGGTGGCGGCGTTGATGGGCATGAAGTGCACGATTTACATGGGTGCTAAGGATGTTGCCCGGCAGCAGCCGAATGTTTATCGGATGCGGTTGATGGGCGCTGAGGTGGTTCCGGTGCAGGCTGATGCCGGCAACGGGCTGTCTGACGCGATTAATGTCGCGCTCACTGACTGGGCTGAAAACCTTGCTGACACCCACTATCTGCTGGGCACAGCGGCTGGTCCGCACCCTTTCCCGAAGCTGGTGAAAGAGTTCCAGGCGGTGATTTCGCGGGAGTCTAAGCCGCAGATGCTAGAGCGCACGGGCCGTCTCCCTGATGTGGTTGTGGCTGCTGTTGGTGGTGGATCCAACGCAATCGGCGCTTTTGCGAACTATCTTGACGACCCTGAGGTGCGTTTGATTGGTGTTGAGCCTGGCGGCGAGGGCCTTGAGACCGGGCGCCACGGCGCACCGCTGTGCACTGGGCGGCCCGCGGTGCTGCACGGTTCACGCTCTTACGTGATGCTTGATGACAATGATGAGGTGCTCACCTCGCACTCGGTGTCTGCCGGGCTAGACTATCCAGGGATCGGCCCGGAGCACGCTTATCTGTTGGAGACCGGGCGAGCAGAGTATGTTGCGGTGACTGACGCGGAGGCACTGCAGGCGTTCCGACTGCTGTGCCGTTACGAGGGTATCATTCCGGCACTGGAGTCGTCGCACGCTCTAGCGTATGCTTTAAAACTTGCCGCTGCGGCTCCCCCTGTGGAGCCGGGCGAGCAACCACTCTGCATTCTGGTGAATCTCTCTGGCCGCGGCGATAAAGACGTGGAGTACGTGCGGGCGGTGCTCGACGATTTGGCGGCGCAGGATCCGGCAACCACCACAGTGAGCAGCCCGCGGGTTGCAGAGGTCCTGGCACAGCTCACAGACGAAAGCAACGCCCGCGAGGGTATTTAGCGTACGCGCAGCGGCGGGCTTGGCGGAGTTCCAAAATTATCTCCGCCAAGCCCGCCGCTGCGCTGTCTCCCCAGAGTTTTACTTGTCTCCCCAGAGTTTTACCTGTCTCCCCAGTAGCTAACTCGCCGCCACAGCTGTTCGAGTGGGCCTTGCTTGAATTTGGTGAGCCACAGGACGCTGCCGATCCACTGTAAAAGCAGTATCGCAAAACACAGCGCTGTCATTGTCAGCCACATTTTCTGGCCGCTGTCCCAAACCCACCCTGCTTGCGCCGTGACTAGCTTGATTGCTGTCATTAGCACTGTGGCGCCGAGGTAATTGGTGAGCGCAATTTTTCCGAGCGGGCGAAATATTTGTCGAATCACCGGCCCGATGCTACTGTGCGCCAGGGTTACGATGCTACAGGCGTAGGTGAGCATGAGCAGCAGTCCGGTTGCTGCCATGAACGTTTCGCTGCGATAGTAGTTTTCGTTTGTGAAGGCTAGCCACACGCATAGGCTGCCAGCGATGATTCCGAAGCCGGCTGCCGCGGGTTGCCACCAGGCGAATCTTTCCAGTGCGACGATCAGCGGCAACTCTGTTCCGGCACTCGCCTGCGACGGTGCTGCCTTCATAGCCGCTTTGCCGCTCCGTGGCGTGCCCAGCGTCGCTCCGAGCAAGAAAATTCCCGGTATCAGGGTGATACCGCCCCCGGTGTACCACAGCGACAGCATCGTCAGCACGGCGCCGCCAATCAGGGTGACATACCCGAACCAACGTCGCGGCAAGAAGGTCAACGGCAAGAGCAGCAACAGTGCACAGATGGCGTAAGGCAGCAGAGCTTCGCCGGGCTGCAGCAGCTGATGCAGGATTCCCAGCAGCAGGAGCAAAGCGAAACGGCGCAACAAAATCAGCCGTGGCCGACGGCGCCGGTGCTCAATTTTAAACCACAAGAGCGCGAAACCGATGCCGAAAAGCAAGCTAAACAGCGGGAAGAAACGCTGCTGGATAAACAGGTCATAAAACAGGTGCACCGTCATGTGACCAGCGGCATACTGTGGCCACTCAGCATTAAAGGTTGGTGGCATATTCACGAACAGAATCCCGCACAGCGCGAAACCGCGCAGCACGTCGAGCATATCTAAGCGTTTAGTGGTGTCTTGGGCGGCGGCCGATGCCAAAGTAGCTCCTTCATCTGGGCTTCCGATGCCGCCTGTAGCGGCACACAAGTTTCTTACTTTATTGGTGCCGACTGTGAGAATCCTGAACGCTGTTTTTCGCCTGTGACTGGCATAGCAAAGCGGTGCGGCGGAATGATCCACCGCACCGCTTTAAAGGGTTACGCAGCTGCTGTCTGCCTATTTTCAGAGCTTTGCTGCTAGCAAGAGGCTCGCTGTGTCGCCAGCCTTTGCTTAGATAGCCAACGCCTTACTATTTAGCAAGTGCCTTGCGGAGGCTGTCCAGACCCATGGTGCCAAGCTTCAGCGCCTCGGTGTGGAACTCTTTCAGGCTCATGCCGTTTGCCAGGGCTTCTTCCCGCAGCTGTTCCCAGACACGCTGCCCGATCTTGTAGCTTGGCGCCTGTCCTGGCCAGCCGAGGTAGCGGTGGAATTCGAAGTCCAGCTGCCCCGGTGAAGTATCGAGGTTCTGCTTCAGGAACTCGTAGCCTGCTTCGGCGGTCCATACGCCGCTGTGACCAATCTTCTCAGCCCACTCTGCCGGAATCTCAAAACCGCAGTGCACACCGATGTCGAAGACCACACGGGCGGCGCGCATCCGCTGCGCGTCAAGCATGCCCATGCGGTCACCCAAATCGCTCAGGAAACCGAATTCTTCCATCAGCCGCTCTGCGTAAAGCGCCCAGCCTTCGCCGTGACCGGAGACCCAAACTCCCTCGGCACGGTAGCTGTTGAGGGATTCTGCCATCGCGGTTGCGGTTGCGATCTGCAGGTGGTGTCCTGGCACACCCTCGTGGTATACGGTTGAGGTTTCTGCCCAGGTGGTAAACTCAGTCTCCCCTGGCGGTACTGACCACCACATCCGGCCCGGACGCTTGAAGTCGCTCGACGGACCGGTGTAGTAGATACCACCGTCTTGGGTTGGTGCAATCATGCATTCCAGCTTGGTCATTGGGCCTTCGATTGCGAAGTGTTCCCCTGCCAGCGCGGCAACTGCCTTGTCGCTGAGATCCTGCATCCAAGCGCGCAGCGCGTCTGTGCCGTGCAGTTTGCGGGCTGGGTCGTTGTTAAGCACCTCTTTTGCTTCGGCGATGCTCGCGCCCGGCTTGATGCCGACAGCTACTTCTTCCTGCTCTGCGATGATGCGTGCCAGCTCTTCAACACCCCACTGGTAGGTCTCTGCGAGATCCACGGTGGTGCCGAGGAATGAGCGGGAGTGCAGCTGGTAGCGCTCGACGCCCACACCATCTTCGACAGGAGCAAGTGGCAGCAGGGTTTCTGCGATGAAGTTGCTGAGTTTAGTGTACGCTGCCTTGGCTGAGGCTGCTGCCTCCTGTGCGCTGGCGGTGAGGCCGGCATCGGCTGCGATGGCGTCGGCTGCGAGCTGGTCGAAGAAGCCCTCGTCTTTACCGTAGTCGGCAAACTGCTCAACTACCAGTTTGAGCTGGCGTTTTGCAGCAACGCTGCCTTTGTTGGCGTAGTCTTGCAGGGTTTCGATGTGCCCGTCGATGGCTGCTGCCACATTTGCCATACGACCCACGATGTGCGCGTGTTCTGCGGCGGTGTCGCGTGGCATCAGGTCGAAGGTCATGCGGATTTCGTGTGGGATTGTGGCTAGCGGGTTCAGCTCCCAGCTGCCGAGGCCAGCTTCCCGCTGCTCCAGCAGCAGGCCGAGACGTTCCTGCATGACGTCAATGGTGACCACGTCCACCTCATCGGCCGGTGCTACCTCTCTCAGTTCTGCTAGCGCATCGCGCGCAGCCTGATAGTAGAGCTCTTCACCGGCTGGGCTGTAATCAGCGTACTCGGTTTCGCGCCCGGCACGGCCGGCCACGGTTGCTGCAGCTGGATCCAGCTCCAGCAGCCTTTCATAGTATTTGTTTGCAATCGCGTCTACTGCGGTGTGCTCACGATCGATTTTCAGGGCCTCTGGGAGGCCTGCAACCTGCGCCATTTCTCTCCTTCTGTGGTAGTTGGCAAAGTGTGAAGTTTAGTGTCACTGCTAAGGGTGTCGAAAACTTTGTTTCCGACACCCTTAGTGTTTTTAGATTGACAACCCGCTTACGCCCAGAATACGATTGCGCTCTTCGCGTTTAGAGCGCTGCTCGTCTGGGTCTGGCACTGGCGCTGCAGCCAGCAAGCGGCGGGTGTAGTCTGCCTGTGGGTTATGCAGCACTTCGCGGGTGCTACCCTGCTCTACCTCGCGACCGTCTTTCAAGACGAGCACTTTGTGGGCGAGCATATCAACGACTGCCAGATCGTGCGAAACGAACAGGCAGGCAAACTCGTAACGGCTCTGCAGTTCGGCGAACATATCCAACACGGCTGCCTGCACTGACACGTCCAACGCACTGGTTGGCTCGTCAGCAATAAGCACGTCTGGGTCGAGCGTCAGAGCACGCGCGATTGAAACACGCTGCCGCTGACCACCGGAGAGCTCGTGTGGGTAGCGGTTCACAACAGAGCGTGGCAGCTTCACTGCGTCGAGCAGCTCGTAGGCGCGCTCAATGCGGCTGTTTTTGTCGCCAACCCCGTGAATCACCATTGGCTCGGTGATAATGTCACCGATTGGGAATCGTGGATCAAGTGACGCTGCCGGATCTTGGAAGACCACTCCGATTTGCTTGCGCATCGCGCGAGTTTCAGCTTTGCTGAGGCTGGTGAGCTCGCGCCCGTACAGCTTCATGCTGCCCTGCGTGATTGGTAGCAGACCGAGCACGCTCTTGGCGATGGTTGATTTACCAGAGCCTGATTCACCCACGAGACCAAGAATTTCACCCGGTGCCACGTTGAACGACACATCGTGCACAACAACTTTCTTCTTGCCGCGGTGTTCGTAGGCAATAGAAATGCTGTTTGCTTCCACAGCGTATTTGGTGTTGGCAGCTACCGCTCCGGTTACTGGGTTTGGCTCTGCCACGGTCAGGGTTTCACCCAGACGCGGCACCGCTGACAGCAGGCGCTGGGTGTAAGGGTGCTGCGGGTTTTGCATCACCTGGCGCACGTCACCGGTTTCTACCAGCTCGCCGCGCAGCATCACGCAAACCCGATCCGCCATATCCGCAACCACACCCATGTTGTGGGTAATCAGCAGAATACCGGTGTTCAGCTTGTCCTTGAGGCTGCGCAGCAGCTCCAGAATTTCGGCCTGCACGGTTACGTCAAGCGCGGTGGTTGGCTCGTCAGCGATAATCACCTCTGGGGAGCAGCTGAGCGCCATCGCAATCACGATACGCTGCCGTTGCCCGCCAGAGAACTGGTGCGGGTACTGCTTCAGACGGTTTACCGCATCCGGAATACCAACCATTTCCAGCAGCTCAACCGCGCGCCGTTTCGCCTCGTTACCGAAGGCGATGTTGTGCACGTTGAGTGATTCCATCAGCTGGTCACCAACGGTGAGCACTGGGTTCAGTGCGGTCATCGGCTCCTGGAACACCATTGCGACACGGCGGCCACGCAGGCGGCGCAGCTGCCCAGCTGACATCTGCAGCACGTCGTCGTCGCCGAGCAGCACTTTACCGGTGATGTGCGCGTTTTTCGGCAGCAGACCCATAGCGGTGGAGCTGGTCACTGATTTACCAGAACCAGATTCACCCACCAGCGCCACTACCTCGCCCGGCTTCACATCGAAGCTCACGCCCTTTACAGCGTCAACCTGGCCGAACTCGGTGTCAAAGCTCACCTTCACGTCCTGGAAGGACAGAATTGGCTTGCCGTCGCGGCTGTCGTGACGATACACCACGTTGGTTGAGGTGGTGATTGTCGGCAGATCTTTCTTTCTAGCGGCCATCAGTGTCTCCTTCTACGCTTTTTGCGTCCTGAGCAGCGGCGGCTTTGGCAGCAGCTACCTTGCTCGGGGCGACAGCCTCCAGTGCCTCTTTACGCCCGAAGAATCCGAGCAGCGCAGCACGACGGGATTTAATTTTTCCAGATTGGCGTGGATCGAATGCGTCACGCAGACCGTCACCGATGAAGTTAACGGACAGGGTGATTGCAAGGATCATCAGACCTGGCCACCAGAACAGCCATGGCCGAGTGGTGAAGGCGTTCTCGTTCTGGCTGATGAGCAGACCCAGTGAGGTGTCAGGCGCTTTCACACCGAATCCGAGGTATGACAGTGAGGTCTCCAGCAAAATCGCAGCTGAAATCGCAAAGGTTGCGTTCACCACAATAACGCCGATGGTGTTTGGCAGCAGGTGCTTGAAGATTACACGTGCTGGTTTTGCGCCCATTGAGACCGCAGCAGCCACGAACTCTTTCTCCCGCAGTGAAAGCACTTCACCACGCACCAAACGGGCTAGCGAGGTCCAGGTAACGAGGCCGAGCACAATTGCCAGCGGCAGAATGCCACCCTCGCTAAACACAGAGGACAGTTTACCGAGCACCGCAGCCAGTGCGAGCAGTGGAATCACGATCACCAGGTCAGTCATACGCATCAGCACAGAGTCGACCCAACCACGGAAGTAGCCCGCGATGGCTCCGATGATAGCACCGATGAAGGTTGAGATAAGGCCCACCACGAAAGCAATCACTAGTGATTGCTGGGTGCCGCGCATTACCATCGCGAAGTAGTCACGGCCAAGGTGGTCCTGACCCATTGGATGACCAACTGAAATGTCAGGCACACCGCCGTTGATAACAGCACCAGTGGCAGTGTATGACTTATTCCACCAGCCAGGGATGTTACCCACACCGATTGAGGTAAAAGCCAGCAGGATAACTACCAGCAGCACGATGCCTGAGATTACGGCGCCGGTGTGGCTCCGGAAACGGCGCCATACCAGCTGGCCCTGGCTGTAAGATTTGCCAGTTTGCTGGCGTAGTTTCGCGTCTTCAACCTCAGCAAGGTTGTTGATGTCGATGCTGTTTGTCTGTGGTTTAAGATTCTGGTTATTCATGATGCTCACACTCGAATCCTTGGGTCAAGCACGGCATACAGGATGTCTGCCAGCAGATTGAACAAAATTGCTGTGAAGCCAGTTACCACGAAGAACGCCATAACCGGTGCTGGGTCTACCTGTTCCAGGCCAACCTTGAAGAGGTCACCCATGCCTTTCCAGCCAAATACCTTCTCAGTGATAACCGCACCACCGATCAGACCCGCAAAGTCAAAAGCCATAATGGTGGTGATTGGAATCAGTGAGTTACGGAAAGCGTGCTTCAGAATAACCTGACGCTCGTTCAACCCCTTTGCACGTGCAGTGCGGATATAGTCCTGGCGCGATACTTCAAGCATTGATCCACGAGTGTAGCGTGAATAGCTCGCGATAGATACCAGAGTCAGCAGGATGGTTGGCAGCAGCAGCTGAGTGCCTTTATCAATGAAGACTTCCCAGAAGGAGCCGCTGAAGTTCGGGGTCTCAGAACCGATTGTGCCAATCGGGCGACTCACTCGGTTGAGATAGACCGGCCAGTACAAGAATACCTTGTCGGCGAGGATCGCGAGACCCATCATAAACGCGGTGATTCCGCCCACGGTTGCTGCAACTCGACGAGAGTAGCCGCCGACGATGTTACCGACAGCGATTCCGATACCGACCGCTAGCAGCGCCAGCAGGAACAAAATGAACCAGTTTGGATCATCCAGCAGCCAGAAGGTTGCGTAGTAGGCTACGAAACCAATCGCCGCGGTAATCAGACCACTCAGCAGCACCTTGCGGTTTTGCAGACCAGCCATCAGCACGGTTGCAATAACCGCGACCGCAACACCGATAGCGAGAACACCCGCAGGGCCCAGCTGTGGGTGCTGTGCAAAGTTCATGAAATTCATAACCATCATGCTGATGATGATGAAGGCGGCGGTGACACCTGCGGTAAGCAGACGACGCTTAAGGTCGCCGGCCATTGCTGCCTGCACAACCAGAGCGCCCAGAATTGCCACTATCGTCACTGCTAGCGGACTGTATTCGGGGTTTGCAATCCAGTTGTTAAACCCAATCGCCATGTATTCTTTCAGCAGCACTGCCGCCCAGAACACAGGCAATGAGAAGAATAGGAAGGTCAGCAGGGTTACTGCATAGTCAAGACCAGAGTACTGACGAATCGCGGTCACGATACCAACTGCGATACCGATCACGATTGCCAGCAGCGTCGCGATAATCACCAAACGCAGCGTCGCTGAAGCGGCAAGCAGCAGGGTTTCATTAACGCTCTGGCCAGAACGGTTCATTCCGAAGTCACACTGACCAATAAAGCACTTTGAAACACCGCCGAGCCAGTTCAGGTAGCGCTCATACCATGGCAAATCAAGGCCCATGGTTTCGATGCGCTGCTGCATCAGGTAATCGCGGTTTGCTGAAGTATTCTCACGAAGATCAGCAAGCGGGTCGCCGGCATTAATCACCAGCACAAACATTAGTATTGAGGCGCCAAACATTACCAGCACGGAGCTGCCTAATCTGCGCAAAATATATTTCAACATGGAAGTTTAACTTTCTATGTAGTTGCAACTACTGCTGTAGCAACATACATAAACTCTAATACAAAATGAAGGGCTCAGGGAACAAAACCCCCTGAGCCCAACAATTTTTTGCTCAATTAAAGGACAGATTTACTCTGCTTTATCCTTAATGAATACCCACTGGTGGAGGTTCCAAACCAGATCAGACTGGGTTGAGTTCGCACGTACGTTAGCCAAATCTGAGTTGTTAGCTGCGATACCTGGGTGAGTGTACAGTGGGATGTTGAACAGGTTCTCCCACAGCAGCTTCTCTACCTCTTTGCGACCTTCCAGCTGCTGTTTTGGATCAACAGTTCCGGTAACGGTCTTCCATGCCGCGTCAACAGCGTCGCTCTTGAACTGGCCGTAGTTCTGCTGGCCCTTTGAACCAGTGATGTTCTCACCACTTGCAATCTGACCTGAACCTGCCCAAGCGAACAGTGCCACATCGTAGTTACCTGAGCTCAGGTCACCGTCAGGAGCGAAGAAGGTATCCGAACCCTGGTCAACAATGTTGAAGCCAGCCTGGTCACATGATTCCTTAATCAGAGCAACGGTATCGGTACGACGTGGGTTTGGCTTGTTGTAGCCAAGACGTACGGTTGGGTTAGCAACGCCTGATTTTGCAATCAGTTCTTTAGCCTTTTCGATGTTTACCTCATCGTAGCGGCCGTCGTAGCTGTAATCTACAACGTCCTTGTACTCAGGCTGGAAGTTGAAGAACTCGCGCGCGTTAAGCACAGCAGCTTCTGGGTTGATTGGCTTAATCAGGTTGTCTACAATCTGCTGACGTGGCACGCAGTATGCAAATGCCTCACGCAGCTCTGGGCTAGCAGCAAATACGCCACCACCAAAGTTGTAATCCAGGTGTTCGTAGGTCATGGTTGGGAACTGGTGAATCACAACTGAGTCACCCATGCCCTGCAGCTGGTTCAGAGTGTCAACGGTAGCCTGTGGCTGAATCGCGTTCAGGTCACGGTTCTGCAGCGCCTGTGCGTGAGTTGACGGATCAGCGATACGGACAGTCAGGGTCTTGGTAGCTGCTGGAGTACCCCAGTAGTTTTCATTAGCTTCCAGAGTAATTGACTGGCCTGGTGAGAAAGCTACCAGCTTGTACTGACCGTATGATGGGTACAGCTCTGGGTCACCCAGCTTGGTGGTTACGTTCCAGCCGGTGTTCCAGAATTCAGCAGCCTTCTTCAAAGCTTCGCCGTCTTTGTTTTGTGCAGCGGTCAGCAGCTCGTCCTTAGTCATGCCAACCTGCTTCGCTACAACGTGTGCTGGCAGGATACCGCTAACCAGAATCTCCCAGTCTGCGTATGGTTCTGGGTAGGTCACCACGAACTCTTTAGAGCTGAATGACTCAGCCTCAACACCGCCAGGCACCTGGGTACCGAAGTCGAGCGATACTGGATCAAATACAGTGTTGCCCTCGGCATCCTTGGTCTCTGGGTTTTCAGTAGCCCACTTGAAGATGAAGTCGCCAGCAGTGATTGGCTCACCGTCAGACCATACAGCCTTCTCGTTGATGGTGTACTTAACCTTGAGTGGTGACTCAGAGATCTTCTCGTACTTACCGAACTCTTCGTTCGGGTAGATTACACCATCGGTGCCACGGTAGTTAAAGCCGTTTGACATCCGCTCATATACATAACCGTTGTATGTAGAGTAGTTGTCAGCGTTGAGGTAGTTGTATGAGGTGAAGTTATCACCGCTACCCCAGCGGATCTCACCCTCAGCGGTGGTCACGTCACCGAGATCAGCGTAACCGGTGTTGGTTGGCTGCACGGTGTACTGCTGACCGCTGGTCTTGCTTGCATCAGCCTTGTTTTCGGTGGTTGGGCCGCCTGGTGCACATGCTGATAGCAACAGTGCTGAACCAGCAGCCAGCGCAAGCGCACCTGTAAATTTGGTATTTTTGTTCAAAATCGACTCCTTGGTACTGTGTCGTCTGGTTTGATTTTGACACAACCCACAGATTGCTGTGAGTTAAAAATCTAACCAGTTGTGACCACTTTAGCCGGAACTTTTACACAACGTAAACTTATGACACTAAGATTAAGCTATTTGTTACTCAGCCGTAATCATTGCTCAAGCCACAACCGGCTGGCGCGATCCACAAATGCCCCTTAAATTATCATGTCCCTCGATGCTTTTGCGCTTTCAGCACAGCTCAACTGCACTCCACACCAGAAACACGCGACTACTCCAGCACCGCGTTAAACAGCTCGGCGGTTGCGGGATGCGTGTAAATTCCCGCTCCCAGCTGCTGCGCGGTAATGCCGTGTCGCATCGCCAGCGCCACCATATTGATCAGCTCTTGCGCGTCCACGCAAAACAGTGTAGCTCCGAGGATCTCATCGCTTGCGGCATCAACCACAAATTTCGCAACCCCCGCTGTCTGCCCCAGAATCTTCGGCCGCGGCACGATTGCGAGGTCAGCAATATTCGCCTGTCGCACCACAATTTCCCGCGTTGCGGCTGCTTCCTTGGCGGTTGAGCCCACGGTTGCTAGGGGTGGATCAATAAACACTGTGCTCGGCAACACTCGCCCTTTCCGGCTGCGCTCCTGCTTGCCCCATCGATGTGCCATCACAATGCGGTGATCATCGTATGACGCGTATGTAAACTGCGGCGCCCCGGTCACGTCACCAACCGCGTACACTCCCGGAATATTAGTTTCGCAGTGCTCGGTGACGGTGATTCCGCGCTCGGTGTAGGCAATTCCGGCAGCCTCCAGCTGCAGCCCTGCCACGGCTGGACGGCGCCCCACCGCCATCAGCACTAACTCTTCTTGCAGCTGCTCCGGAGCTTCCACTCGCTGATCCACAATTTCAATGCCCTGCTGCGTCAAATGTTCCCGCACCGCCTGCGCAATGTCTGAGTCATACTGACCCAAAAACTCTGGCGCCCCGTTATAAACTTTGACCCGGGTGCCAAAGCGCTTAAACATCGTCGCGAACTCCAGCCCAATCGGCCCGGCACCAACAATCGCCAGCGACTCCGGTGCACTTGTCAACTGCTGAATAGATGTGGAATCGTGGATCCGTCCCGCCGCCGTGACCGTGCTCACGGCCCCGGTGTTAATGATGATGGTGTCGGCGGTAAGCTCCAGCTGGTCGCCCACAACGATAGTTTTGGGGCCGCTAAAGCTGGCGATTCCGGTAACCAGCAATACCCCTTTGCCTTCCACCATTGCTTGGTTGGCGCTGTTGAGCTTTGCGATGAAATTATTGCGCGCTTGCTGTGCATCCTTGTAGGGCTGTCCGGCTGCGGCTTGTGTGAGCAAAAATTTTGTCGGGACGCACCCGATATTAATGCAGGTGCCGCCATACATCTGCGGATCCGCCTCCACCAGCGCAACTTTATCGCCTGCTGCAGCGCGTTTCGCAGCAATGGTTTTACCGGCTTTTCCGAACCCGATAACACATACGTCTAGAGAGAGCTTTTGCATCTTCAGCCTTCCTGCTTGATTCTTTTCTTCGCTAGGCACGCTGCCACCGCTGCCATGAACCTCACTGCGTAACCGAGCCACTAAACCGCAGCTGCCATCAAGCCACTGCGACAGCAACAGCTGTATCTAGCACGGCGGTTTTCAGGTCGCGCTTCGCAGCCTCAGCCGCGTAAGTATCATTCATGCTACTCCCCTTCGCTGAATACACTGTCTCCACGGGATGATACTACTCTGCAAAGCAAAAGTCCCAAGGCGCATGAATAAATTCACCCTGGGACTTCACAGTTTGTGGACCTGACGGGAATCGAACCCGTGACCCCCTGCATGCCATGCAGGTGCGCTACCAACTGCGCTACAGGCCCTGAAATCGGCCGAATACTCGACCGACAACTTTTTTAGTATACATAAAAAGCAAGGAACACGCAAAGCGAGCGTGTTCCTTGCTTGCATCGTGTTTTAGCCAGCTAAATACTGTGACACGTCAATTTTTCTGCCGTCATCCCACAGCCGCTCGAGGCTATAGAACTCGCGCTCTTCCTGGTGGAAAACATGCACGATAAGGTCACCGAAATCAAGCAGGATCCACCTGCCGGTTTCTCGCCCTTCACGACGCAGGGTTTTCACACCCGAGAGGTTCAATGCATCTTCGATTTCGCGCGCGATTGCTTGTACGTTGCGTTCAACGGTGCCGCCAACAATCAGGAACACATCCGCGTAGCCGAAAACCTCTGAAACCTCGAGCGCCACGGGATCTAGCGCATCAACTTTCTGACCCGCCTGCAACGCGATTTCCAGCTGCTGCGCAGCAGTTAATTTTTCTACCATTTATTTAACCAAACATTCCGTTCAGGGCAGCAACCACAACAGCTCCCGCAGCAACCACCAGAGCTCCGCCCGTAATCATAAACACCAGTGGTGCTTTGCTGTCGTCTTTTTTGGTTTCGGCAAGCATCTGTGTCACCTGCGCGTGCTGCGACGAAACCGCACGCAGGGCCGAAACTGGCTGAGTGTGTGAACTGGTTTCAAAAATTTCATCCAGCACTTCTTTTTCCCCGGCATCGCTGCCGTGCAGGCTGTGATGCCCACCGGTCTCCCCAACTGATTGCGGTAACTGGATAGAACCAGACACGAACACACCGCTTTCCTCGTCAAGCGCTGCCTTCAAAACTGCTTCTTCTGGCAGCGTCGGCAGAATCAGGGCGGCGGTGCCGCTGGTCACGGAAGCTGAGGTTTCCTCCTCAACTGCACGGTTAATTAGAGCATCAAAACCGGTGGTTGCAGACATTTCTCTGTTGCTGCCGGCATCAAAAACTGATACTTCTTCGTCTAGCGGTGCGATATCTGGGAATGAGTACTCCACCGACTCCGGCGTCGCAGTGGCACTATCCGCATCCGCATCGTCAGCCGCGGCATCACCGGCAACAATTTCCGCTTCCGCAGCTACCTGTGCTTCCTCGACAGCCGGAACGATAACTTCGTTCTCGGTTGTGAAAACAGTCACCTCAGGTTCTGGGTCAGCTACCAGTTCTGCTTCCAGCAGCTCTGGCTCATTAACAGATCCAGCGTTTTCTTCTGCCGCCTCCTCTGTGACATCAGCTGCCTGGTCAACTAGTACTGCCCCACCAGTTTCCGGCGCTTCCGCGGTTTCCGCAGTTTCAGCAATACTATCGGCACCGGTAACATCAGCAACAACAGCGGCAGCAATATCGGCTTCTTCTTCCGCAGCAGCTGCATCTGCGGCAGCGGTTTCCGGCTGCTGCTCTTTATCCTTTTTACCCCATGGCCAAAGCCGTTTCTTGGTGTTTGACTCTGCACTAGCCGCGGCTTCACTAGCCTCCGCTGCGCCTGCGGCTTCCGCAAGCTCTGCAACACTGAAAGCCTGGGTCGCAGGCAGTTCTGCATCAAAGGCGTTAGCTTCCGGCGCCACATCATCTGCTTCCAGCGCGACCTCATCTGTTTCCAGCGCGATCTCTTCCACAGCAGCGCCGCTGTCAGCGCCTTCTATCGTAGTGGCACCACCATCGTGCCCTACAGCTACTGGTTCCACAACCGGTTCAGCTTCTACTGCGGCGTCCTCCGCCAGCGCAGTTGGCGCTTCCAGCTGTACGTCTGTCCCCGAACCTGCTGCACCTACTGCGGTGTTCTCTTCCACTGCAGGTTGCGGTGTGGGCGCTACCTCTGCCGCAGCTTCAGCTGCGCCCGTTGCGGTATCTTCATCTTCAGCCGCGGCAGGTGTGACCGCAACAGCCGCAACCGGCTCAAAAGCTGCTGTTGCATCAGCATCAGCAGCTACTGGCACCCCGTATGCAGCTAGTGGGCCATTCTCAGCTTCCCACTCAGCCAGCAAACGCTGATACTCTGCTTCCCGTGCCGCACGGTATTCGCGCCGCGACAGTTCGGTGCCAGCAGCGGTAACCCGTGAAACCTGCACTGCGGCAGTTAATTCTTCAACAATCCGCAGCTGCTCAGCGGTGTAGCCCGGTTCTGCGTGCACCGCAAACCCCGTGGTTGCGGTATCTGTGTACTCACCAGTTGTCTGCGCTGCCTGCTGCGCTGCAAGCTCACGCAGCTCACGCCGGGTCAGCTGCCGTTCTGGAGTGTTCTCGTTCATCTTTAGGTACCTTAGTTGGTCAAATACAGCCGGTGTTTAGCAATGTACTGCACCACACCGTCAGGGACGAGGTACCACACCGGGAAACCTCGCGCGACACGCCTCCGACAATCCGTTGAGGAGATAGCCAGAGCCGGGACTTCTAATAAACTAACATTATTTTCCGACAAACCGCTTAATGACAGCTCATGACCGGGCCTGGAAACACCAATAAAATGTGCCAAATCCCACACCTTATCGATATCTTTCCAGCTCATAATCTGCCCTATAGCGTCAGCGCCGGTGATAAAGAAAAGCTCATCGTTAGGATACTGAGCCCGTAAATCTCGCAGGGTATCAACGGTGTATGTTGGCCCCGCACGATCAATATCTACGCGACTGACAGTAAAACGCGGATTGCTTGCTGTGGCAACAACCGTCATCAGGTAGCGATGCTCCGCGTCGCTAACCCCCGACTTCTGCCACGGTTGCCCGGTGGGCACAAAAATAACCTCGTCGAGATCAAAGCTGTCGGCGACCTCACTTGCGGCCACCAAATGCCCGTGATGGATGGGGTCAAAAGTCCCACCCATAACGCCGATACGACGAGGTTTAGAACTCACCGGTGATGTGGCGCCTGACCGCCAAACTTCTCTTTATAAGCTGCAGCTTTTTCAGAGTGGCGATTAGCAACATCGCGGAAGCTGAAAGTAACAATCGCCAGTGCGGTGAAAGCAACAAAAGCAATTGCACCAAAAACAGGCGCAGGAGCTACGAGCTCATTAACGACGTGTGCACCCTCAGTCACGAATACGCTATTAAACATAATTCCCATCTTTCTGTGTCAATTAATCTTACCGTGTTACGAGCGAATTTGCCCACTTCCACGCGTAATCCACTTTGTGCTGGTCATCTCGGGCAACGCCATCGGCCCGCGCGCATGCAACTTCTGTGTTGAAATCCCAACTTCGGCACCAAACCCAAAAGCGCCGCCATCAGTGAAACGGGTTGAAGCGTTCGCAATCACGCTGGCCGCATCTACTTCCCGCAAAAAGCGCTCAACAACGGCTACGTTTTGCGACAGCACCGCCTCCGTGTGTCCGGTTGAATAAACCTCAATGTGCTGCAGCGCAGCATCTAAATCAGATACAATCCGCAACCCCAACCGCAAAGCCAGATGCTCCGTGCCCCAGGTTTCGTCAGTCGCCTCCGAGATGCGCTCGTCAAGCTGGCAACTTGCCGCGTCTCCCAACAGAGTCACCCCCTGCGGGGTGAGCCGATCCACCAATAGCGGCACAAAATCAGCTGCAACCTCCTGGTGCAGCAACACGGTATCAACCGCATTACACACTCCCGGCCGCTGCACCTTTGCATTTTCGATAATCTCCAGCGCCTGTGTCAGCTCGGCGGCCGCATCGACGTAAATGTGCACGACACCCGCCCCGGTTTCAATCACCGGCACTGTGGCTTCCTTAATCACTGTCGCAATCAGACCAGCGCTGCCGCGCGGAATCAAAACATCCAGATAGCCGCGCGCGGTCATCATCGCCGCAGCGCCGTCACGCCCAAAAGCATCCACGGTCTGCACCGCAGCGCCGTCAAGCCCAACTCGCTGCAGCGCCTCCTGCAAAACCGCAACCAGCTGCTCGTTCGTGCGCTGTGCCGCACTACCACCGCGCAACACCACTGCGTTACCGCTCTTCAACGCCAGCGCCGCAATATCCACAGTGACGTTCGGGCGTGCCTCATAAATAGCGCCAATCACGCCGAACGGCACCCGCACCTGTTGCAGCAGCAAACCATTAGGGAGGGTGGATCCGCGCACCACCTGCCCTACCGGATCAGTAAGCGCGATAACCTCGCGCACCTGCGCAGCCAGCGCCCGCACCCGGGGTTCATCTAGCAGTAACCTGTCAAGCAAGCCGGGAGCCATCCCCGCATCCCGACCACGCTGCATATCTAGCTCGTTAGCGGCGGCAATTTGCGGGGCACTCTCAACTAACAGTGCAGCAATTTGCTCCAGCGCCGCATCTTTCACCGGGGTTCCGGCTTGCGCAATGGTTTTAGCTGCGCGCTTAGCGCTTTGAAACAATTCTGTCAGCTCAGCTGGTTGTGCCATATTACTATGTTAGTCTGCCGCGGCAGACTGTGTTAGCCTGACACCGCTAACACCGTCAGGCAAATCCCGCTGGCTCTGTGATATTACACCGTGGACTGAAGTCGTTATGACACCGCAGTCTTTGGCAAGCTGAAACCGCCAGTCGCACGGTCAAGAATTCCAGGGGCGCGCTGCAAACCAGGTGCCGTGCTGCTCCCCCGCGACCAACGCCGGCAGCAACTTGGTGTTAGTGAGCACTACCTCGCAGCCGGAGTTAGCAGCCATCCGGGCGGCTGCAACCTTGGTAAGCGCGCCGCCGGTACCCCAGCCGGATTTAGCTTCGCCGATCCGCACCTGATCTAAATCGTCACCGAAAGGCACAAATGTGATGCGTTCAGCTCCGGGTTCATGCGGTGGAGCGGTGTAAAGCGCGTCAACGTCGCTCAATAGCACCAGCTGATCGGCCCCAATCAGGCGCGCAACCAGTGCCGCCAAGCGATCATTGTCGCCAAAACGGATTTCGCGCGTAGCCACTGTGTCGTTTTCGTTCACAATCGGCAAAACGCCCAGCTGCAACAGGCGGTGCAGCGCGTTTTTGGCGTTAAAGCGGCTCTCTTCTTCCTCAAAATCACCGGGTGTCAAAAGAATCTGCCCGGCAATCAGGCCGTGACGCGACAGCGCTTCCTGATAGTTGTTAATCAGCATGTTCTGCCCGACCGCAGCCGCCGCCTGCTGTGTTGCCAAATCTGTGGGCCGGGTTTCCAGCCCCAGCAGCGGCACTCCGGTTGCAATCGCACCAGAAGACACCAAAATCACTTCACAGCCATCACCGCGCAGCGCTGCAAGTGCATCCACCAGAGTTTGAATCTGGGCGCTATTTTCGCCGCTCACCGATGATGAGCCAACTTTCACCACGATTCGGCCAGTGTGCCGCAAGGTTTTTAAGCTCATTCAGCGTCGCCCCACATTCCTGAGCCGCGCTCCTTTTCAAGCTGCTCTCGAGCCGCCGCCTTCGCATCCATCCACTCGTAGTATTGCTCACGCCGTTCTTTAGTAGTGCGGCGATGTGATTGGTCGATGCGATTATCTGTGCCGCGAGCGCCAATCTGCACCTCTGCCGCGCTGGTCAAGGTTGGCTCCCAGTCGAAAACCACACCTTTACCCTCTCCGATTACCACGGCAGAGCCCGCCACAGCTCCGGCCTTCACCAGCCCCTCTTCAATGCCAAGCTTGTTGAGACGATCCGCAAGATACCCGATAGCCTCGTCGTTGGTGAAATCGGTCTGTTTCACCCAGCGCTCTGGTTTTTCGCCAAGGATCCGGTACAGCGCTCCGTCAGTGCCGCCCTCAACCCGAATCGTAAACCCGGCCTGCCGTCCCTTCGGCTCCGGCCGCAGGATAATCCGCTGCTTGGCGGTTTCAGCCTCCACAGCCAGGCGCTCCTGCAGTGCGTTATCAACAATTTCACCCAGCGCATAGCCGAGCTCTTTCAGCCCCTCGCGAGTCACGGTGGAGATTAAGAACACCCGGTATCCCCGGTCTTCTAGATCTTGCTTTACGAACTCGGCGAGCTCACGGGCGTCGGGCAGATCCACCTTATTCAGCGCCACCAGCTGCGGACGCTGCAACAGCGGCACCTGCCCCTCAGGAACCGGATACTTTTCAAGCTCTTGCAGAATTACGTCAAGGTCGCTCAGTGGATCGCGCGTCACCTCCGGCGCCGCGCAATCTAGCACGTGTAACAGCACCGCACAGCGCTCCACATGACGCAGGAAATCCAGCCCCAGGCCTTTGCCGTCGCTGGCTCCTTCTATTAGACCAGGCACATCCGCTATCGTGAAACGATGCTCGCCCTGCTCCACCACACCGAGATTCGGGTGCAGAGTTGTGAACGGATAGTCTGCGATTTTGGGTTTCGCAGCACTCATTGCGGCAATCAAACTGGATTTACCAGCTGAGGGGTATCCCACCAGTGCAACATCAGCGATGCTTTTCAACTCCAGGGTGAGCGTGACGCTCTCGCCCTCAATACCGAGCAGCGCAAACCCGGGTGCTTTGCGCTTAGTGCTAGCCAGCGCAGAGTTTCCCAGACCACCGACACCGCCGCGCGCAGCAACATACTTGTCGCCGTTTTGAGTCAGGTCGGCGAGCACCCCGCCGTTCTGATCCTTCACAACAGTGCCCACCGGCACGGTGAGAGTCTGTGACTCCCCGTGCGCACCGTTACGCCAGTCGCCTGCGCCATATGCGCCGTTTGTGGCGCTGCGGTGCGGCCGACGATGGTATTCCAGCAGGGTTGTCACGCCGGAGTCTGCGAGCAGGATAATGTCGCCGCCGTTACCGCCGTTACCGCCGTCAGGACCGGCGAGCGGTTTAAACTTCTCGCGCTTTACAGACACGCACCCGTTACCACCGTTACCGCCTGTCAAATAAACCTGCACCCGGTCTACAAAAGCTACCATGTCTGTTACCCTAACCTAATTTTCGCTGCTAGTACAGCAAAGGGCGAGCAATTATGCTCGCCCTTTGCAAAAAATTTGTGTTTGTTACGCAGGAACTACGTTAACAATCTTCCGGCCACGACGAGTGCCGAACTCCACAGCACCAGCTGCGAGTGCGAACAGGGTATCGTCGCCGCCGCGACCTACGTTAGCGCCTGGGTGGAACTTGGTGCCGTGCTGACGAACCAGAATTTCACCTGCGTTAACCTGCTGGCCGCCGAAACGCTTCACACCCAGGTACTGTGGGTTTGAATCGCGACCGTTCTTGCTGGAGCCTACGCCCTTCTTGGATGCCATTTTATACTCTCCTTAAACCCTGAAAAGTCTTATTTAATGCCAGTGATCTTCAGCCGGGTGAGATCCTGACGGTGACCCTGACGAGCCTTGTAACCGGTCTTGTTCTTGTAACGCTGGATTACAATTTTAGGGCCGCGCAGATCTTCCAGCACCTCAGCGGTAACCTTAACCTTAGCGAGCTTCGCAGCATCGGTGGTTACGTTGTCACCATCAACCAGAAGCACTGCTGGCAGCTCAACTTTGCCGTTTTCGTCGCCTGCTACACGGTTAACGATGATGGTTGAGCCAACCTCAACCTTTTCCTGACGGCCACCGGCGCGCACAACTGCGTAAACCAATTGACTCTCTTTTCTTACTCTGAAGTTTACGGAAACCGTAAACAAATCCCTCTTAGAGCGGCGCTGCGCACCTACTCAAACTTTCTAATCCGCCAAAAGACAGAACCAATAGATGAGTTTACTGGATTTATAGGGCCGGGGTCAAATGCTTAGCTGCGTGTGTCTTATTCTTTTACCGGCCATAACCCGCGCGTTACAGCTACTGCTGCTCACGACGCACCCGACGCGATCCGGTAGTACGCTGTTTTAACCGCTCCTCCTTCTCAGCACGCCCGCGCCCCTTCCCCGGTGCGGGTGGCTCCGGGAGCGCTCCCAGCACGTCAAACAGCCCAGCTAGTTTATCGGCCTGGTCACCGTGCTTCTTCATCAGCTCTTCGGCGCCACCGTCACGAGACCGTTTCGGCTCCGACGGATGCACCTGCGCTGCCTTAGAATCTAACGCCGCCGTGAGCAAATCCAGCGCCTCCTGCGGCTGCACGGCGCCATCCCCCTGCTGCGGTGCAACAATCCGCCGGCGAGTTTTTGCAGCACTACGTACTGCTGCCGCTAATTCCTGCTGTGGATCATCACCACCGCCACTTACCTCTCGGCCCGCAGGCGTTACCGCGCCTACACCAGCGCTCTCAACCGCCTGAGCTCCGCCAGCAGCCTGCTTCTGCTGCGCTGCCTTCACCGCCGCAACAGCGTCATCAGCCTGCCGCGCAGCGGAATTTTCCATCTTAGTGCTGACACGACGCGACCCGCCCGCAGTACTAGTACTGACTGTCTCCGTGGTAGGTGCGCCGGCTACCGCGGCGACGTTAGTTACGCTACTCGATTCCACAGTTCCTGGGTCTACAGCGGAGGGGGCCGCCACCTCACCAACTCCGGCCTGCTCTACGGCAGCGCCAACAGCATCCGCAGTGAAATCAGCTGCAGTGTCTGTGGCGACTGTGCTGGATGCGGTTTTCCGCCCCACTGTTTTCCGGGTTTTAGCGCTAGTTTTTTGCTCCGCAACTGCTACTGTGGCAACTTCTTGTGATGCCGCGCCAGAGCTGCGCAATTCCGCTGTGCCAGCACCAGAGTCACCGCTGCTGTCTGCGCCGCCGGTCACTGCGCCACTCGCTGCTGCGTTGTCACCGCTGCTATCAGCGGTACTCACAGTGGAGGCAGCAACTTGCGCAATCATGTTTTTGGCGTCGTCGGTAATCGCGAGCGGCCGCTGCTGCTGTTTTTCCTGCTGCTGCTTGCGGCGACGCTTCTGCTGCGGCTCCGGTTTCCGGTTGGTGACAGGCTCTTGCTGCACCACCACGCCACGACCATCACAGGTGTCACAGTTTTCACTAAATGATTCCAGCAGCCCCAGCCCGAGCTTCTTCCGGGTCATCTGCACCAAGCCAAGCGAGGTAACCTCGGCAACTTGATGCTTGGTGCGGTCACGCCCCAGGCACTCAATCAGGCGCCGCAGCACCAGATCACGGTTTGACTCCAAGACCATATCGATAAAGTCGATTACGATGATACCGCCGGAGTCACGCAGCCGCAGCTGACGCACAATTTCTTCCGCGGCTTCAAGGTTGTTTTTGGTCACGGTTTCTTCGAGGTTGCCGCCAGATCCAACAAATTTACCGGTGTTAACATCGATAACCGTCATCGCCTCGGTGCGGTCAATCACCAGCGAGCCACCGGAAGGCAGCCATACTTTGCGCTCCAAAGCCTTCTGAATCTGCTCGGTGACGCGATACTTATCAAACACTTCGCGTTCGCCCTCGTACGGCTTGATCCGCTCTAGCAGATCCGGAGCCACTTGCTGCAGGTAGTTGACGATTGTTTGGTAGGTTTCCTCACCCTCAACAATCATCTCCTGGAAATCTTCGTTAAAGACGTCGCGCACAATTTTAATCAGCATGTCAGGTTCTGCATGCAGCAACGCTGGCCCGTTGCCTTTATTAGCTCGCGCAGAAATGCTCTCCCACAGTTTCGTGAGGTGTTCAACGTCCCAGGCCAGTTGCTGCTCAGAAGCGCCCTCAGCTGCAGTGCGCACAATCACACCCGCGCCGTCCGGCACGTTCTGCTTCAAAATCTTCTTCAACCGTGCCCGCTCAGTGTCAGGCAATTTTCGACTGATGCCGTTCATGGCGCCTCCAGGCACATACACCAGGAAGCGACCCGG
Source organism: Canibacter oris (assembly GCF_014197205.1). Classification (GTDB taxonomy): domain Bacteria; phylum Actinomycetota; class Actinomycetes; order Actinomycetales; family Microbacteriaceae; genus Canibacter; species Canibacter oris. The sequence goes on along the minus strand of NZ_JACIFD010000001.1, from coordinate 84,221 downwards.
CAGTGAAATCTGGCTGGTCAGCCGGGCCCCCTTCTGCCCCACCGGATCTTTGGTAACCTGCACCAAAACCGTGTCCCCAGGGCTCAGCACCTTCTCGATTTTGCGAGAGCTATTGCTGCCAGTGTAGTCTGACCAATCAACTTCACCGGAGTACAGCACCGCGTTGCGGCCGTGTCCGATATCCACGAACGCTGCCTCCATACTAGGCAGCACATTCTGCACTTTGCCGAGATACACATTCCCAATCAGAGACGCTTCAGTAGATCGCGCCACATAGTGCTCCACCAGCACTTTGTCTTCGAGCACACCGATTTGCACGCGGTCACTCTTGGTGCTGACCACCATTACGCGATCCACAGCCTCCCGACGTGCCAGGAACTCAGACTCAGTCACCACTGAGCGGCGTCGAGTAGTTTCCCGACTGTCGCGGCGGCGCTGCTTTTTAGCCTCTAGCCGCGTAGAGCCCTTGACTTTTTGGGGCTCTGCAGCAGCGTTGTTTTTGTCTTGCGTTTTACCGCGCGCGGCGCGCGGCTGCTCTGCGGCACGCTCGTCACGTTCCGCAATGTTGTCGTATTCTTTACTGTCACGGCTGCTGCGTCGCTCCGCATCTCGCTCCTGCTTCAAAGAGCGCTCAAAAAGCTCGTCAAAGCGCCGTAAATCGTTGTTGCGGCGCGGGCGCGGGGGCACCGGCGGCACATCTGGTGCCACGAAAAGCAGCCGCTTAGTTGCGGCAAAACGCGCTGCTGAATCCATTTCCTCCAGCGGCAGCACCAGGGGCTGCCCAAAACTGTCGGTCACCGGCTTAACCGCAGCAGAACTTTCGGCTGCAACGCCAGCTACAGTTTCTTCTGGCACTGCTGCTACATCCGCCGCAAGCGCCGTTGTCTGCTCAATTTCTTGTTTATTTTTCTTCACCACTTGGGTGCACTCCTTCGCCTGTCACCACAGGGATTTTCCGTTCTCGGCGCTGTTTCCTGAGCTTTGCCCTTTTGAAACTAACTCGCCGAGCCGACTGCTGCTCCCGCAGTCAAAATCTTGCAGTTTGTAACACAAACCTGTAAATAATTATGACACAAGAAATCTGTTTTTTATTGCTTATGCAGACATCACCTGCTCCGCAAAATTTAATTCGGGCGTTCAGCCAAAGCGACTATGATAAAAACATGACAGCCAGCACCTCACAAAATCGGCATCGCCTTTTCGCTATTTCCACGATAATTTTCGCAATTGTGGGGTGGATAGGCTCTTGGGAGCTCGCAACAGAATACGTCAAAAAGCTCAAAAACCCTGAATATGTGCCGAACTGTGACTTCAGCCTGCTGGTCACTTGCGGCCCGAACATGGAGAGCTGGCAGGGTTCAGTTTTCGGGTTCTCTAACACATTCTTAGGCCTCGGTGCTTTTGTTGCGCCGCTGGTTGTGGGAGCGGCGATTCTCTCCGGAGCAAAATTTAATCGCGTGTTTTGGGCGCTTTATTTAGCCGGACTCACCTTCGGCATCGCTTTTGTTTTCTGGCTCAGTATTCAATCAGTTTTCTACATTGGAACTCTGTGCCCGTGGTGCATGGTGGTATGGCTCGTTACTATCCCGTTGTTCTGGTTCACTCTGGGCTATGCTTTGCGGCACGGATATCTTGGTAATGACAAAAATTCTAAAGCCGCTATTTTCTTCGGGGCATGGGCGCTGCCACTGACCCTGATTAGCTACGCGATTATCGCCTGCTACGCGCAGATCGCTTTGGATTGGATCTCTCACCTGCTGTAGCCTGCGTTACAGCCACCCTAAGGCAACAGTTAGAGCAGTGAGCAGCTTCTGTCTGCCGCGGCTCTGCTGGCAGCTACGCAAGCAGCTCTTGCCACACGGAGGTAACCTGCCGCAGCGTGTCTGCAAGTGACTCGTCGGTGGTGATAACCCAGTCTGCAACCGCGATTCGCGCAGTATCACTGACCTGCGCGGTAATACGCTGCTGCGCTGCTTGGTGCGTCATCCCGCGCTGCTCGGTGAGGCGTTGCAGCCGGGTTTCTAGCGCTGCTGTGACCACCACAACTCCGTCATACTGTGCCGCGGCGGCGCTCTCCACCAGCAACGGAATTTCGTAGATTAACACGGCCGGGCGCGTCGCATCTGGTTGCGCGAGCAGCTCTTTACGCTGTTTTTGAAACAGCCGCTGCACTTCAGGGTGCACTATTGCCTCTAGTTTTTTGCGGGATTGTGGATCAGCAAACACGATTTCTCCGAGCCGGCTGCGGTTTAGCTCCCCATCCGGGGTTAGCACCTCCGACCCAAAACTCGCCGCTATTTGTTGCAGTGCTGGACTACCCGCGGTGACGGCGGTTTTCGCGAGCTGATCCGCGTCTATTGTCGCGGCTCCAAGCTCCGCAAACATTTTCGCGACTGTAGATTTACCTGCGCCGATTCCGCCGGTTAATGCAATTACCTTCATATCTATATTTTGCAGGAATTTACGCACTGTTTTGCGCCAACACAAAATTTGGTGCGGCCCTATCGCAGAACCGCACCAAATTTAAGCTGTGTTAGCTAGGACTGTTAGTTGCCCTCCAGGTGCTCCTTCAGAGCAGCCAGCGCTTCGTCGTCAGCCAGGGTACCTGCTGAGGTAGCCTCGCTTGAGAAGTTTGCAGGGGTCTCTTCAGCTGGAGCTGGTGCAGCAGCTTCTAGCGCCTGTGCAGCAGCAACCTGTGCTTTGTGAGCTTCCCAGCGTGCCTGCGCAGCAGCGTATTCCTGTTCCCAAGCCTCACGCTGTGCCTCGAAGCCCTCTTTCCATTCCTGGGTTTCCGGGTCGAAGCCTTCTGGGTACTTGTACTCGCCGTTCTCGTCGTACTCGGTGATCATCCCGTAAGCAGCTGGATCAAACTCGGTGCCTTCCGGATCTACACCCTCGTTTGCCTGCTTCAGGCTGAGTGAGATGCGACGACGCTCAAGGTCGATGTCAATGATCTTAACGAATACTTCCTGATTTACAGACACAACCTGCTCTGCCAAATCTACGTGCGCAGCTGACAGCTCAGAGATGTGTACCAGACCCTCGATGCCGTCTGCAACGCGCACGAAAGCACCGAAAGGTACGAGCTTGGTAACTTTACCAGGGGTAATCTGGTTGATGGCGTGAGTACGAGCAAATACCTGCCATGGGTCTTCCTGGGTTGCCTTGAGAGACAGTGAAACGCGCTCACGATCCATCTCTACAGAAAGCACCTCAACGGTTACTTCCTGGCCAACCTCAACAACCTCTGAAGCGTGTTCGATGTGCTTCCAGCTGAGTTCTGAAACGTGCACGAGACCGTCAACGCCGCCGAGATCAACAAAGGCACCGAAGTTTACGATAGATGAGATTACACCCTTGCGTACCTGGCCTGGCTTCAACTCCTGCAGGAATGAAGAACGGCTTGCAGACTGGGTTTCCTCCAGCATTGCGCGGCGTGACAGAACTACGTTGTTGCGGTTCTTGTCAAGTTCAAGAATCTTTGCCTCGATTTCCTGCCCCAGGTAAGGTGTCAGATCGCGCACGCGGCGCAGCTCGATAAGCGACGCTGGGAGGAAGCCGCGCAGTCCGATGTCAACAATCAGGCCGCCCTTTACGACCTCAATAACAGTACCGGTAACGATGCCGTCGTTCTCTTTAACAGTCTCAACATCGCCCCAGGCACGCTCGTACTGTGCGCGCTTCTTAGACAGAATCAGGCGACCCTCTTTGTCTTCTTTCTGCAGCACGAGAGCTTCAACAGTATCGCCAACTTCAACAACCTCGCCCGGATTTACATCGTGCTTGATTGAAAGCTCGCGTGAGGGAATAACACCCTCGGTTTTGTAACCAACGTCGAGCAGAACCTCGTCGTGGTCAATCTTCACTACGGTGCCCTCAATCATGTCACCGTCATTGAAGAACTTCAGGGTCTTTTCGACCGCGGCAAGGAAGTCTTCTTTTGAGCCGATGTCGTCTACGGCTACCTGGGTTGCCTTGGTCGCTTTGCTTGTCATGTAAGTGGTCTCCAGAATGGATTTAAATCGGGGCTAGAAAATCTTCTAGCCAAAATGGACATAGTTCATCACAGAATAGTGACTATTAAAGTGTAGCTGTTTTCCCTAAGAGCCGCAATACTACCGCGCCGTCAGTGCCCGGCTTCCTGCCAGTTTGCTCCGAATCCCACTGATACTTCAAGCGGCACACGCAGCTGCGCAGCGTTCGCCATTTCCTCACGCACTAACAATTCCAGGGCCATCCGCTCCCCGGCAGCGCATTCAAACATCAGTTCGTCATGAATCTGCAGAATCATTCGGCTGCGCAACTTCTCTTTCTTCATCCGCGCCTCAATCGCAACCATGGCACGCTTGATAATATCAGCCGCAGTTCCCTGAATAGGCGCGTTTTGCGCGGCACGCTCCGCATTTTTCTGCAGAATACGGTTCGGTGATTTCAACCCTGGGAACGGCCGCCGCCGCCCAAACATGGTCTCGGTGTATCCTAGTTCCCGGGCATTTTCAACAACGTCGCGCAGATAATCACGAATCGCCCCAAACCGTACAAAATAATCACCCATCAGCTGCTTCGCTTCGGCTTGCGAGATCCCCAGCTGCTTTGCCAAGCCAAAAGCCCCCAGCCCATAAGCCAGACCGTAACTCATCGCTTTCACCCGGCTGCGCATCTCCGAGGTGACCTCAGCAGGAGCAACCCCAAACACACGCGCGCCGACGGAGCGATGCAGATCCTCACCGTCGTTAAACGCCTCAATCAGTTCATCATCACCGCTGAGGTGCGCCATCACCCGCATCTCAATCTGCGAATAGTCCGCGGTAAAAATCCCTTCGTACTCGGGTCCGTGCGTAAACGCACGCCGAATCTCCGCCCCAGCAGTCGTACGAATCGGAATGTTCTGCAGGTTCGGGCGATCGGAAGATAAACGTCCCGTAACCGCCCCAAGCTGCAGCAGGCGGGTGTGGATCCGCCCATCCTCCTGCACTTCATCCAGCAGTGTTTGAATAATTTGTTTCAGTTTATTCTGCTCACGGTGCGTCGCTAACACATCCAAGAACTCGTGCGGAGCCTGCATTTGCAGTTCCTCAATTGCCGCCGCATCGGTGGAATACCCACTTTTAATCTTGCGAGTTTTTGGCATCTGTAAATCTTCAAACAGCACGGTTTGCAGCTGTTGCGTAGAGGTCAACGAAACTTCACGCCCAATCAGCTCGGCTGCGCGCTGCTCAAGCACCACAATTTCCGCCCCCAGCTGCGCCGCCTGCTGCTCAAGCACCGCGGTGTCAATCGCCACTCCACGCTGATGCATTTGTGCCAACACTGGCGCCAAAGGCATCTCAGTTTCTGTGTACAGCTTCCGTTCTGCATCGGTCAGCTGCTCAAGCACCTGCTGCGCACCAAGGCGCAGCGCATTAGCTCGCTCCGCGCCCGCAAACGGCGCAGGTTTAATATCCGTAACGTTTGCAATTGCCTTCAAGAAAGTGCTGTTATCAAGATCTGGGCGCTTTAGCTGCGCCAGCAGTTTGAAATCAACGCTGACACCGCCGATTTTAATCTCGTCGTGCACCATACCCGCCTGCGACCAGAGCTGTTTCGGCTTTGCGCTCGCAAGCCAATTTTTAAACTTCAAAAAATCCTGCGACCCTAACTTCCAGCTAAACGCGACAGTTTCGGATTCGCTGGCTAGATAAACCAAGATCTCCGCGGTATCATCCAGGTGCTGCACCAGCACCACCGCTGGATTAGCGACACTCTCAACCCACGGCATCACCTCTGTTGGGCGCAGATACCGCGCCTGAATCTCACCCGTGCCCCCAGCGGCCGCTGCAATCTGTGAAACTCCGGTCACAGTGTTTGCAACAACAGCCTCGCCGCCGGCCGCAGCGACTGCATTTCCCGCCCCGGCGGTGCTGCTCGCTCCTGCCTCGCTGCCCGCCCCCGCTGCAACGCCCTGGTCAGCCGCGAAGAACTTAATAACCCGCGCTTTCAGGGTGCGAAACTCAAGCCGCTCAAACGCGGCGAGCATCTCCTCCATATTCGGCTGAGCCAGGCGCAGGGCGGCGAGATCCACATCAATATCCACATCCTGCAGCAGCTTATTGAGGCGATAATTGCGCTCAGCAAGGTGCGCATTGTCTCGCAGGTTCTGACCAACCACACCCTTAATGTCGTCCTGGTGCGCCATAATTTCAGCAAAAGTGCCGTACTGCTGTACCCACTTAGTCGCGGTTTTCGGACCAACTTTCGGAATTCCCGGGAGGTTGTCGCTGGTTTCACCCACCAGCGCCGCAATAATACGGTACTGCTCCGGCGCAACACCGTATTTTTCATAAACTGCCGCGGGATCATACGCCTTCATCTCCCGCACCCCCTGGCTCGCTGGATACAGCAGTGTCACATCATCTGTGACCAGCTGAATCGTGTCCCGGTCCCCGCTAACCACCAGTACTTTATCGCCGGCCGCAACCGCCCGCGAGGTCAGCGTTGCAATCAAATCATCAGCCTCAAAACCAGCTTTTTGCAGCACCGTAATGCCCATCGCCTGCAGCGTTTCCTGCAGCAGCGGCACCTGGCCTTTAAATTCTGGTGGCGTTGCACCACGGGTACCCTTGTATTCCGGGTATTCTTCAGTGCGGAAAGAGTGTCTAGAAACGTCAAAGGTAATTGCCAAACTGGAGGGTTTGTGATCCTCAAGCATCCGCAACAGCATCGAGATGAAACCGTAAATTGCGTTGGTGTGCTGCCCGTTAGCAGTCATAAAACGATCAACAGGGGTGCCGTAGAATGCGCGGAACGCCAGTGAGTGGCCGTCAATAATCATGAGTTTGTTATCAGACACTCTCTCAGCCTAGCGCCTGCCACTGGGTTTTGTCAGGGAGCAGCGAGCCGCAAGCACGTCACGAGCCAGTCACAATACCTGAAACACACCAGCCGGAGTGCGGCACAACAGCAATAGGGCAACAGTCGCTGCGCCATGCCCGGTACAATATCACCAGAGCAACTAAGGAGATGCAATGGCAGAAACAAACAGTGCTGCGGTGGATCCACGCAGCCTCAGCTTTGAAAAACCAGAGTGTGGGATGGAGTATGTAAAACAGCGCGGTTTCGGCGCCCTCGCGGATAAAATGGGAATTACGCCACTGGAATTCACCAAGGAGAAAGCCGTCGCACAGATGCCAGTTGCTGGCAACACCCAGCCAATTGGACTGCTGCACGGCGGCGCTTACGTGGTGTTAGCAGAGACCCTCGGATCAATGCACGCGAATTTTCTTGCGCCGAGCGGTTATGTAGGTGTAGGAGTAGACATTAATGCCACCCACACCGCAAGCCCAACCTCTGGAACTGTCACCGGAGTGTGCACTCCGGTGCATGTTGGGCGTTCCTTAGCGGTGCACGAGATTGTTATCACCCGCGATAGCGACGGCAAACGCTGCTCTACGGTGCGCATAACTAACTTCTACAAAAAATTGCCGGCTGCCGCAAACAGTTAAGCAGCTACGAGAACACCGCACACAAATACCAGAGCGACCCGCCGATGGTGGGTCGCTCTGGTATTTGTAAACCTTGTAACTGGCACTGCGCAGCCACAAAACCGCAGCACAGCTGTAGTAACGAACAGCCAGCAGTACAGTAACTAGTTATTTTCGTAACGACTGTTGTCTTTTTTCGGACCGAGCTGGTCGATGATGGTTTTCGCGACGTCCTGCATGGTGAGGCGGCGATCCATTGACGCTTTTTGAATCCAGCGGAAAGCCTCTGGTTCGGTCAGGCCCATCTTGTCATTGAGAATACCCTTTGCCCGATCCACCAGTTTGCGAGTCTCGAAACGCTCAGCCAAATCAGCAACTTCGCTCTCAAGCGAAACTATCTGCTGGAAGCGGCTCATCGCAATTTCCATCGCGGGCAGTAAATCATCCGGGGTGAAAGGCTTCACGACATATGCTAACGCCCCTGCCTCTGCGGCACGCTCGACCAGCTCCCGCTGACTGAACGCGGTCAACAACACCACCGGAGCAATGTGCTGCTTATTAATTTTTTCAGCAGCAGAGATGCCGTCAAGCTTCGGCATCTTGACATCCATCACAACGACGTCAGGCTTCAGCTCTTCAACAAGACGCACAGCTTCCTCACCGTCACCGGCTTCGCCAACAACGTCGTACCCGTGATCTTTCAGAGTCTCCACAATGTCGAGACGAATCAGAGACTCGTCTTCGGCAACGACTACGCGCTTTTGAGTAGTTACTTCTTCATTCACGATTTCAGAATACCTTATAAATCTCGAATTTAGTATAAAAGTATTGAATATTCTGTGCCGGCTGAGAGACTCGAACTCTCACACCTTTCGGCGCTGCATTTTGAGTGCAGTGTGTCTACCAATTCCACCAAGCCGGCGCGCTGCTGTAGCAGCTTTTTAAGCATACCGCATAACGCTTAGTTATGCACATCCACACGCTGCTACGCGGTGTCGTGCTGCTGCAGCAGGTGCTTGCGCGGCTTCGCATCCGCTAACCGCCCAGTAGATTCCCCCATGCGGTGAATCCGCAGAGTGTTGGTAGTTCCTGTAATCCCCGGAGGGGTGCCGCAAATCACCAGTGCAAGGTCACCAACCTCTGCTTTTCGATAGTGCTCCAAGAGATAGTCATCAACCTGTACAAACAGCTCATCTGAAGAATCAACTCGTGGCGCCAAATAACTGCGCGCTCCCCAGGTTAGTTCCATACGACGTCGAATCTCTTGGCTCGGTGTGAAACCAAAAATTGGCAGCGGCGCCCGCAAACGACTCATCCGCCGCACAGTGTCACCCGATTCAGTAAACACGCACACGAACTTCGCACCCACGAACTGCGCCACCTCATTCGCCGCCAGAGTCAAAGCACCACCCTGGGTGTGTGGCTTTTTCTTCAGTGGATCAATACGCTCCAGCGCGTGCTGCTCCGTGGCTTTAATGATACGAGCCATAGTCTCCACCGCAGTGATCGGGTACGCGCCGACGCTGGTTTCACCCGACAGCATCACCGCGTCAGCACCATCCAAAATCGCGTTAGCACAGTCAGATGCTTCCGCCCTGGTTGGCCGCGGATTTTCGATCATCGACTCCAATACCTGGGTTGCCACAATCACCGGCTTGGCGTTTTCGCGCGCCAGCGCAATTGCTTCGGTCTGCACGAGCGGCACCTGCTCCAAAGGCAGCTCAACACCAAGATCACCGCGCGCAACCATAATGCCGTCAAAAGCCTTAATAATTGCTTCCAGGTTCTGCACAGCCTGCGGTTTTTCAATCTTTGCAATCACCGGCAGAGTTTTACCCTCTTCCGCCATGATCTCGTGAACCCGGGTAATGTCTTTAGCGTCACGCACAAATGACAGCGCAATATAGTCAACCCCGATTTTTAGGGCGAATCGCAAATCTTCTTCGTCTTTGTCAGACAGTGCGGGCACATTAACCGCAACCCCCGGCAGGTTAATCCCCTTATTGTTGGAGACCGTCCCCGGCACTTCCACCACGGTATGCACAGTGTCTGCAGTAACCTCCACGGCTCGCAGCGCGACTTTGCCGTCATCAATCAATAGCTGGTCACCGACAGCAACGTCACCAATCAGACCCTTATGGGTGGTACCGCAGATGGTGCGGTCTCCCACAACATCACGCACAGTAATCGCGAACGGATCCCCCTCCGCTAACTCGTGCGGGCCGTCAGCAAAAGTTGTGAGCCGAATCTTCGGCCCCTGCAGGTCAGCGAGCACCGCAATCGGACGCCCCACCTGTTCCTCGGCTCGGCGAATATTTCGTAGGATTCCCTCGTGCACTGCGTGGGTGCCGTGTGAAAAGTTCAGGCGCGCCACATTTACACCAGCCTGCAGCAGCTGCAGCGTCGCCTCATAACTCGAAACCGCTGGCCCCCAGGTGGCTACAATCTTCGCGTGACGCATATTTTAACTCCTTTTGTTTTCAGCTCAACCCAAAACCGCGTTGCGGGCTATGCTGCTGCCGCTTTCTCAGTGACCTCTGGCACCGAAGCAACCGGGCTGGCACTTCCTGTCGTAGCAGCCGACTCCCGCACCAGCACATGGTGGAATTTCTCAGCGTCAGCGGTCTCTGCCAACACTGATTTTCCAGGACGCTGCCGCCCAGGCAAGTAAATATTTTTTTCCACGCCGGGGTGCCGTTTGCTCTGCACAATCCAAAGCACAATACCCAGCACAATTACCAGCAGCGCCGCCAACTCATTGGTACGCAAACCGAACACACTATAGCTCGGGTCCAAGCGCATTCCCTCGATCCAGAAGCGGCCGATGCCGTACCAGATGAGGTAGCAGGCGAACAGCTTACCCCAACGCGGCCGCAGTTTACGCTCGATCCACAGCAGCACGAAAACACCGGCGAGGTTCCAGAGAATCTCGTAGAGGAAGGTCGGGTGATACAGAGTATCAGCCGGCAAACCGACAGGCACGGCTGGATTATCGGGTGAAATTTCCAGCCCCCACGGCAGCGTGGTGGGGCCCCCGAACAGCTCATGATTAAACCAGTTACCGAGGCGCCCAAACGCCTGTGCCACAAGCAAGCCCGGAGCCAGCGCGTCCGCGAATGACCAGAAGCGAATCCCAGTTAGTCGCGAAGCGCAGAAAACACCGAGCGCGCCACCTGCAAGCGCACCAAAAATAGCGATCCCGCCGTTCCAAATTTCCCACCAGTTCTGGGTTGCAGTTGGACCGAAGAAATCAGCCCAGTGCGTCAGCACATGGTAAAGACGCGCGCCGATGATACCGAGCACCACTGACCACACCACGAAATCAATCACAACACCGCGTTCGCCGCCGCGGGCTGTCAAGCGCCGACCGCTGATAACCGCGGCAAAAACAATTCCCACCATGATGCAGATTGCGTAAAAATGCACTCGCAGTGGCCCAATCTCAAAAAAAGACACATCGGGGCTGGGAATACTGCTGACAAACATACGGGTCCTCTTATTTCGTAAACTGCTGCGCTTAGAAAACCAACATCACGGCGCACAACCGGTGCCGACTAACGGCTAAGTACTTCATCTAGAATACCACTGACCGGCACAGCAAACACTATGTCTATGGACTCAACTTGAAGTAAAAGATTACAAAATACTGGCAAGCAGTTAGGTTAACTGACAGCGGCAAAACTTGCCACCAGTTGCGCCGGGTCGCTATCTTGCACCAGGGCGGCCCCTACCAGTACCGCGTCAGCACCCGCTTCTCGGTAACGTTCCACATCCGATAGCGATGCCACAGCTGACTCGGCAACCCGCGTAATACCCGCAGGAATTTGATCGGCAACCCGCTCAAACAGCCCGCGATCAACCTCGAAGGTAGTGAGATTACGCGCGTTCACCCCGATCAGCTCCGCACCCAAATCAACAGCACGCGACACTTCTTCAGCGCTGTGGGTCTCAACCAGTGCGGTCAGCCCCAGTTCCCCGGCAAAATCATATAGCCGCTGCAGCAATGGCTGCTCCAAACCGGCAACAATTAGCAGTACGATATCTGCGCCGAAAGCACGAGACTCCAGCAGCTGATACTCGGTTGCAATAAAGTCTTTTCGCAGAATCGGCAGGCTTACTGCTTTGCGCACCGCAGCCAAATCTTGCAGGCTGCCGTTAAAGTACTGCTGTTCAGTGAGCACACTAATCGCGCTAGCACCGCCAGCTTCATACTGCTGTGCCAGCAACTGCGGATCAGGAATCTGTGCCAAATCACCCTGCGCCGGGCTAGAGCGTTTCACCTCGGCAATCACCCGCACAGTTTCGGTAGGGCTGAGCGCCGTTAAGGCATCAAGCGGAGCTGCTCCCTCCGCAATCATCGCTTCAAGAGCAGATATTCCAATTTGTTCTTCGCGAGCGCGCGCCTCAGACAACGCGCTCGCGTATAAGTCGCCTAACAAAATTTAGTGTTTTTTAGGGGTATATTTCGGACCTTTAACGCCGTATCCGGCCTTCGCAAGAACCCACCCGACAATTGGGCCGAGCACAAAAACGCCAGCGCTGACATAAACGTAGGTTGGCATATTAAGGAAGAAGAACACACCGCCTGCAGCAAAAGCTAGCAGCATGATTACAACTGCTGTCCATGCAGCAGGTGAATCGCCGTGACCTGGGTCGTTATGTGGATTGCTCACTTCGCCTCCGTGTAGATAAGTTACTCAGCCAGTTTACAGCCTGCACACAAACAGCGGCAAATTTCCACGCCGCTCTAGCTCGCTGCACTCAGCCTACTGAACTTACAAGTTGCTGCGCGGTGCTAAGATTATGCTTTGTACGCCCCCATAGCTCAAAGGATAGAGCAACGGCCTTCTAATCCGTTGGTTGCAGGTTCGAGTCCTGCTGGGGGCGCTGAAAACCTTGATTCTCTTAGGAGTTGTATGCAGAGTAACAAGATTCCGACAGAGATTTGGGCGCTGATTACGGGCGGGTTTTGTATCGCGCTAGGCATTGGGATTGTGGCCCCTATCATCCCCCAGCTCGCGACCTCGTACGGGGTTTCGATTACCGCTGCGAGCGCTATCGTCAGCGCATTTGCCCTGATGCGAATCATCGCAGCGCCCTTCGCCGGATGGTTTGTAAAACGCACCAATGAGCGCCTGTCATACATCACAGGCCTCTTTTTTGTTGCGGCAACAACTCTGGCTTGCGGCTTCGCTACCAACTATCCAATGCTGCTGACTTTCCGCACTCTCAGCGGTATCGGCTCAGTGCTTTTCACGGTTGCCGCGAGCACCCTGGTCATCAAGCTCTCACCCGCGCATATGCGCGGCAAAATTCTCAGCTACAATGCTGCGAGCTTCCTGCTCGGCGCCCTCATAGGCCCTGCAATCGGCGCAGTAGTCGCGGCAATCAGTCTGCAGGCACCGTTCTTCGTATACACAGGACTACTGGTTATCGCCGGGATTTTTGTGGCTGTTTCGCTAGGGAAAATCAACACTGCGCAGGGCCAACCCGTGCAGCAGCACAACACTCCAATCAGTCTCTCCGAAGCACTGCACTCCCGCACTTTCTGGGCGGCCCTGTACTCTGCTTTCACGACCGGTTGGGCGGTGTGGGGTGTGCGCATCTCGGTAGTGCCGTTGTTTGTGGCGGCAATCAGTGCTAACAATCTTGCTGCTCCTGGTTGGGCACTAACTGCTTATGCCGCGGGCAACGCCGCGCTAGTGATTCCTTCGGGGCGCTGGAACGACAAAATCGGTAGAAAACCGCTGGTGCTTTTAGGCTTTAGTATCAGCACTCTGGCATACGCCGCACTGCCTTTCATGTCTGAGCTAGCGGGCGTGCTCATCATCATGGTTTTTGCGGGGGTTGGATCAGCCCTCCTGAACCCTGCCCAGAACGCGGCGGTGGCTGACGTTATCGGCAACCGCAACGGCGCAAGCGTGATTTCAATGCACTCAATGGTGCTTGATTTAGGCAGCGTAATCGGGCCGCTCTTAATCGGTTTGATTGTGGATATGTCTGGCTTCGAGCTAGGCTTCTGGGTTACTGCAGCGCTGCTCGCAACAACGGTTGCAGCGTGGCTCTTAGCACCAGAAAGCAACCCTTATGCCACCCAGCTGGCACCCACAATGCGCCAGATGCAGCAGTCTGACGCGGCTGAAATCACGCACACCGCAGCGCTGGAAATCGGCCCGGAGACTGGCACAATCCCAATCATTCGTCAGCCGGATCCATCGGGCGATAAATAATCATAAAAATGCGGGCGCGCTGCCTCACCTCTCGGTCAGACAGCGCGCTTTGCTTTACCGGTCGCCGCATATTGCAGCGGCCACGGTTACTCGGCAGTGTCGGCTGCGGGAACCTCAGGCAGCCAGGTCAGCCCCGGCACACCCCACTTCTTTTTACGCTTTACCCGCATCGCCTCACGGTATTCGAAATCGTCGAGCCGATCCACATAAAGATACCCCAGCAGGTGATCAAACTCGTGTTGCATGATTCGCGCGAACCAGCCGCTTGCCTCAAACTCAAACCAGTTGCCGTCAAGATCCTGTGCCCGCAGCCGTGCCTTCGCCGCACGCCGCAGCGGATAGTACTCACCCGGGAAAGACAGGCAGCCCTCTGCTTCGCTTTGCTCATCAAGCGGCGACACCTCAAGCGGGCTCAACCACAGCTCGGGGTTAATCGCCACGCCCTTTGCAGGCGCGACATCCTGGTCCGCATAATCCCACACGAAAATCCGCTTGCCGACACCCACCTGCGGTGCTGCAAGCCCCACGCCGGGAGCCGCAGCACAGGTCTCAAACATGTCAGCCACCAGGGTGCGCAGCTCGTCATTAAACTCGGTCACGGGAGCCGCCGGTTCGTGCAATACCGGCTCCCCGCAGATTGTAATTGGAAGAATAGCCATACAATATAGCTTAGAGACTCTGAGTCAGTTTTGTGCGCTATTGCTTTAAAGGAGCTTCATGTCTAACTATCCAGCCGCTCGTATTGTGTGGATCGACTGCGAAATGACGGGGCTCGACGTGCAGCGACACGGCCTCACCGAGGTTGCCGTAATTATCACCGATTTTGATTTGCAGCCGGTGCATCCGGGTTTTGAGATTATCATTAACCCCGGCACGGAAGCGCTCGCAAACATGAATGATTTTGTCACCGAAATGCACACTGCCTCCGGGCTGCTGCCGCAAATTGCTGCGGGAGCCACCGTTGCGGAGGCAGAGCGGCAGCTGTGCGCATATGTACGGGAACACATCTCCGGCAGCAGTCGCCCGCTGGTTGCGGGTAACACCATCGGCATGGATCGCCGCTTCCTATCGCACTATATGCCTGATTTTGATGCCCTGTTGCACTACCGCAGCATCGACGTTTCCACCATTAAAGAGCTCGCCCGCCGCTGGTTCCCGGCGAGCTATGAGCATGCCCCGGTGAAACACGGCGGTCACCGGGCGCTGGCCGACATCGCGGAATCAATTCGCGAGCTAGCTTACTTCCGCGACACCGTGTTTGTCGCGCAACCGGGTCCAGATTCCGCGGCAGCCCGGCAACAGCAGAGCTCTACAGTCGCGAACTTCGCAGCGCTGGTGACGGGGTCGGGTGCGTCAGAACCAGCTACTGCTTCGGCACCCGCCGCTGATACCTAAAGCTCTACCGCGGGCACCTCTGCCCGAGAACGTTGGCACTGCCTAGACACGCCAGACATTTGGTTTTCAATTGGCTTTCTGGTTATACTTTAGAAGTTACTTACCCCGGTAAGCAACATGGTGGCTATAGCTCAGTTGGTAGAGCATCGGCTTGTGGTGCCGAGGGTCGCGGGTTCAAGTCCCGTTAGCCACCCTGAAAAAGTTAGGCTGTTGGATTTTCCAACAGCCTAACTTGTTTCTATCCCAGGAAGCTGCCCCTCAGAGTCGCACTCGCCTCCCTAAGCCTGAGCCTGCGCCTTATCCAGCACTGCCCTGGCACAGTGCTCATCAACCACTAGCTCGGTAATCAAACCAGCCCGTAAAGCGCCCAACAAAGCATCACGTTTCCCACGCCCGGCGACCACGCAAAGCCGGTGCGCAATAGCCTTAATCTGCTCAAAAGTCGGACCACTGGAGCGTTCGTTCAAAGAAATATCGTGACTACTACCGTCTTTCCTGAAGAAAGTAGTTGCACAGTCCCCGACAACAGCCTCTTTTTTGATGAGCTCCAGGTCAGCACTGTTCAGGTATTCATCCGCAAAAACATGTGAAGGAACCCCGGCACCGGGTGATCCCAAGCCAAAAATAAACAGCCCAGCCCGACGCTGCAGCTCCAAAACACGCTTCACAGAGCTTTCGCGCCACATCGCTTCTTTAGTGCGCGGGTCATCAAACAGCGCCGGCACCGGGAACTGGTTCATAACCGCGCCAAAGCGCTGCGCAAAACGCGCCAACAACCCCGCAGTGTAGCTGATGCCGCTGGTGCGAACGTTAGCAGCGCCGTTCATCTGCACGACCTGCACATCATAAACCTCTTTATTCGGCAAAAACCGCGTAATTGCAGAGAGAGTTGACCCCCAGGCCAGGCCCACAATCTGTTTCGGGATCACAGCCGCAGCAATAATTGGTGCCGCAGCCTGCGCCACAATCTCTAATTTCTCTAGTTCGGTTACTCCGCTTGGAGCAGCAACAATATGTGCTTTAACCCCGTATTTTTTCAGAAATCTCTCTTCTAATAACCGCTGCTGCTCACGCGGCTCGTTGATGCGAATCTCAACCAGACCGCGTTCGCGGGCGAAACTCAGCAGCCGCGACACTGATGATCTGCTGACTCGCAGCTGCAGTGCAATCGACTCCATGGTTTCTGCTGCTTCGTAATATAACTTCGCAGCACGAATGGCATCCTTAATGCGCACATTCTCACGCTCAATATTCATTTTTCCCCACTTTTATGATTTCTAAGCGTAATTCTGCTTGGAAATAATTATACTAGTGCACGTTTGCCCATTAAGGTTGCGAAAATGTGCAAAATTAGACAAAGTTTGTATTAGAAGTTTGTTATCCACGCTATCCGGCAGATAGCGCGGCAAGAGATACCTAAAAAGGAAATCAAATGACTCAAACAGTGCCCCGCACCGCAGTGCAGCAGTTGCAACAGCGCGCCACCGCAGACGTGCTCATCATCGGCGGCGGAATCAACGGCATCGCAACTTTCCGCGATCTCGCCCTACAGGGCATCGATGTTGCTCTGGTGGAGCGCGGCGACTACGTCTCCGGAGCTTCATCAGCCTCCAGCCACATGGTGCACGGCGGCATTCGCTATCTGGAAAACGGCGAATTTCGACTGGTAGAAGAATCAGTGACGGAGCGCAACCGTCTCATCAAAAACGCGCCGCACTATGTCAAACCACTGCGCACCACAATGCCAATCTTTTCCACCTTCTCCGGCATTCTGTCAGCACCGTGGCGAATGCTGGTGACACACGGCAAAGGTAAACCAAAAGAGCGCGGTGCCTGCCTCATCAAAATCGGACTGACCGTCTACGATACCTTCTCACGGGACGGCGGCAGTGTGCCGCGGCACCGCTTCGTAGGTCGCAAAAAATCACTCGCTACTTTCCCGCAGATGCGCAGCGACGTTAAATACACCGCAACCTACTATGACGCTTCAATGCACGACCCTGAGCGCATCGCCCTGGACGTCTTAGCAGACGGACTGCAGGCAGGCGGTGATCGGGCCCGCGCCGTCAACTATGTGGAGGCAGTTGGGTACAGCGACGGTGCGGTGATCCTTCGCGATAACATCACCGCCACAGAGTTCAGCTTCCGCGCAAAAGTGGTGCTCAATGTTTCCGGCGCCCGCACCGACCTCACCAACGACGCCATGGGCCAAAAAACCAGCTTCATGGGCGGCACCAAAGGCAGCCACATTGTGCTTCATAACGACGAACTGTACGCGGCAACCCGCGGCAACGAGATTTTCTTCGAGCACTCTGACGGCCGCATCGTACTGATTTACCCGTTCAAAAACCGCGTCTTGGTCGGCACCACCGACGTTAACGCCGACCCTAGTAAGCCGGTTGTGTGCACCGATAGCGAAATCGACTACTTCTTCGACCTAGTGCGGCACGTATTCCCGAGCATCAAACTAGAGCGCGAGCAAATTGTCTACACCTTTAGCGGCATCCGTCCGTTGCCGAAACACGACGACACCGCGCCTGGTTTTGTCTCCCGCGACTACCGAATCGAACGCGCCGAACTTGACAGCGTGCCAGTGTTGAGCCTGGTAGGCGGCAAATGGACAACCTTCCGTGCGCTTGCAGAGCACCTCACTAACGATGCACTAAAAGAGTTGCAGGCACCGCGCCTGGTAAGCACCCTCGACCTCGCAATCGGCGGCGGCAAAAACTATCCACTCACCGCGGTTGCGCAGCGCAACTGGATTGAGCAGCATCGCGGCAATCTGGGCGTGGATCGAGCCACAACACTGTTTCACCGCTACGGCACCCGTGCTGCAGCGGTGCTAGCACACCTACAGCAAGGTGATGATGAACTCGCCACCGCACCGGGTTACTCGCTACAAGAACTGCAATACCTAGCTACTACTGAGCAGGTTGCACACCTTGATGATTTGCTACTGCGACGCACCTCAATTGCTTTCCTGGGAGGGATGAGCTCGGAGACTCTAAGCGACACCGCAGCAGCTATCGGCACAGCGCTAGACTGGGATGCAGCACAACAAAAAACAGAGATTTCGCGCCTGGAAAAAATTTTGCACGACAACCATCGGGTTGTTCCCGGCGTGGCAGGAGTTGCAAACGTAGGCAACCCTGAACAATAGAAACATCTGATGAACTCATCAGACACCCTTTGCGGCACTTGCCGCTGTTAGAAAAGAAAGGTCATTGCTGACAATGGACACTAACCTTGGACTCTACTTCGTCTCAGAGGTAGTTGGCACCGCAATGCTGCTGCTGCTTGGTGGCGGCGTAGTTGCGAACGTTGCCTTGAAAGGAACCAAAGGTAACGGCGCAGGCTTCCTGATGGTGACCTGGGGCTGGGGCCTGGCGGTTTTCGCAGGCGTACTGGTTTCAGCGTACTCAGGTGCTCAGTTGAACCCTGCTGTTTCAATCGGCTTGCTGGTAGCGGGGAAAATTACCGCAGCACAGTTCGGTGTGGCAGTTGCGGCACAGATGCTCGGTGCGTTCATCGGCGCAGTACTGTGCTGGCTCAGCTACAAAGAGCACTTTGACATGGAGCCGGATGCGGCTACCAAGCTCGGGGTGTTCTCAACTGGACCAGCTAACCGCTCATACGCTTGGAACCTGGTAACCGAGATTATCGCAACCTTCGTGCTGGTCTTCGTGATTTTCGGCTTCGCTGACTACGGCGTGGCAGAAGTAGGCGTACCTGCTGGCCTCGGCGGTGTTTCTGCGCTGCCAGTTGCGCTGCTCGTTGTAGGTATCGGCGTTTCCTTGGGCGGCCCAACCGGCTATGCTATCAACCCAGCCCGTGACCTCGGACCACGTATCGCTCACGCAATCCTCCCAATCAAGGGCAAGGGCGGTAGCGACTGGGGTTACTCATGGGTTCCGGTTGTTGGCCCGCTAATCGGCGGCACCCTCGCTGCACTGCTCGCGCCTTCACTGCTGAGCCTCGCAGCCTAACCACTTAGGGAGTGCCGTTCCGCGAGTGGACGGCACTCCCCTTATACCCTTTGCTTAAGACTCAGAGAAGAGAAAAGTCATGTCACAGTACGTAATTGCCATCGACCAGGGCACAACTTCGACCCGCGCTATTGTTTTCGACAAGGCGGGAAACGTTATTTCTGTCGGTCAGAAAGAACACGAGCAAATTATGCCGCAGGCTGGTTGGGTTGAACACGATCCAATCGAAATCTGGCAGAATACCCAAGAGGTTATCGGCATTGCGCTGAGCCGCGCAGACATCACCCGTCACGACATCGCCGCAGTTGGTATCACTAATCAGCGTGAAACCTCTGTGGTGTGGGATAAAACCACCGGAGAACCTGTTTACAATGCAATCGTGTGGCAGGACACCCGCACCCAGGCAATTGTTGACGAACTCGCTCAGGGCGACACTGATCGCTACAAGGAGAAAGTCGGACTGCCGCTTGCAACGTATTTCTCAGGCACCAAAATCAAGTGGATTCTAGACAATGTCGAGGGCGCCCGAGAAAAGGCTGAAGCAGGCGACCTGTTATTCGGCACCACCGACTGCTGGGTGCTGTGGAATCTCACCGGCGGCACCGACGGCGGTGTGCACGCAACCGACGTCACTAACGCCAGCCGCACTCTGTTCATGGATCTAAAAACACTCACCTGGGATGAGAACATCCTGGCAGACTTCGGAGTTCCGCTGTCTATGATGCCTGAGATTCGCTCTAGCTCAGAAGTGTACGGGCATTGCGAAGACAGCTCACTACTGCGTGAGACTCCAATCTCCGGCATTCTGGGAGATCAGCAGGCTGCAACCTTCGGGCAGGCAGCGTTCACCGCTGGCGAAAGCAAGAATACCTACGGCACCGGCTGCTTCCTGATCTTCCAGACCGGCGAAGAAATTGTGCATTCTAAGAACGGCCTGCTAACAACCGTCGGCTACAAGATCGGTGACGGCCCGACCCACTACGCTCTTGAGGGCTCTATCGCGGTTACCGGATCCTTAATTCAGTGGCTGCGCGATCAGCTGGGTATTATCTCAGCTGCTCCTGAGGTAGAGGAACTCGCAAGTCAGGTAGCAGATAACGGCGGCGTCTACATCGTGCCGGCGTTCTCCGGCCTGTTCGCTCCTTATTGGGATGCTTCGGCACGCGGCACAATCACCGGCCTCACCCGCTACTCAAATCGCAACCACATCGCTCGCGCGGCGCTGGAAGCAGTTGCTTACCAGACCCGTGACGTACTCGACGCGGTTAATGCTGACGCCGGCGTAGATTTAACCGAGCTGAAGGTCGATGGCGGCATGATCGCCAACGACACCCTGATGCAGTTCCAGGCAGATGTGCTCGGTGTGCCGGTAGTGCGCCCAGTGGTTGCGGAAACCACCGCGCTGGGCGCCGCGTACGCTGCGGGTCTTGCAACTGGGTTCTGGGCAAGCATGGACGAGCTCTCAGCTAACTGGCAGGAAGACCGCCGCTGGGAGCCACAGATGAGCGTCGACGAGCGCGACCGTTTGCTGCGCAACTGGAAGAAGGCAGTCACCAAGTCTCAAGGCTGGGTGGATGCTGACGTAGCCTAGTCAGCAGGGTGAACCACAGGGTCGAGGCAGCTCCGGTTGTCTCGACCCTTGTCTTATTATTCGTGGCGGCAGCCGAATCCGCTCCCAGACAGGCACAATACTGTCCTGCGAGCCGCACAACTGTCACACACAGTCGACAAGTGTTGTGCGGTATTTAAAGCTGTGGTGGATCCGCCACCCTGAAAACTACATCGCAGTCACAGAAACCGCATGATCAATAGTGAACTGCCCCAGCACGCGCGTGCCCTGATACAGCACCGCGCTCTGTCCCGGGGCTACCCCGGTTAACGGCTGCTGCGGAGTTACTACCAGCTCATGAGTAGCATCTTTTCGAGTGTGCTCGGTGCGATTTGCAGCTGTCACCGACACCAGCTGCGCTGTTGCCGGAACTGTGTCGCCGTGCGCTCGAATTTGCACCTCGCAAGAAAACGGCTGTGCCATATCAAAGCCTGCGGGGCCTGTAAAACTCATCCTGCCACCGGCGAGCTGCCCAATCTGCAGCGCCTCTTTCGGCCCCACCACAACCTGATTTGAAACTGGGCGAATCGACAGCACAAAACGCGGCTTTCCATCTGCCGCGGGGCGCCCGAGCCGAAGCCCGCGACGCTGCCCCACCGTATAACCTTGCGCCCCGTCATGAGTACCAACGACGGTGCCCTGTTGATCCACAATCTCCCCCGGCACGCGGGTTGTGTGCTCATCAAGCCAACCGCGAGTGTCACCGTCGGGAATAAAACAAATATCGTAGCTGTCAGGCTTCTTTGCTATCTGGATGCCACGCTCAGCCGCTTCAGCTCGCACCAAATCTTTCGAGGGAGTGTCACCGAGCGGAAAATAACAGTACCGCAGCTGCTTCTGAGTCAAAACTCCAAGCACATAAGACTGATCTTTAGCCTCTGCACTAGCGCGATGCAGTTCTAAGCCGTTCGCAGTGCTAACCAGATTCGCATAGTGGCCAGTCGCCACGGCATCGAAGCCGAGCGCAATAGCCTTGTCTAGCAAAGCCTCAAACTTAATCTTCTCGTTGCAGCGCAGGCAAGGATTCGGAGTGCGTCCTGCTTCGTACTCAGCCACGAAATCGTCGACCACATCCTGCTTGAAGCGCTCTGAAAAATCCCACACGTAGAAAGGGATACCGAGCAGGTTAGCAACGCGTCTGGCATCCATTGCGTCTTCAACTGTGCAGCAACCACGGCTGCCAGTTCGCAGCGTGCCCGGCATTCGGCTCAAAGCCAGGTGCACACCGACAACCTCGTGCCCAGCTTCAACCGCGCGGGCTGCGGCGACAGCGCTATCTACACCGCCTGACATTGCTGCTAAAACTTTCACAACTGATTATTTTAACGCGTTAAGCTGATAGTGCTGGCAAGCTACGCAGCAGCGGCTGCTATCCCGCTACTGTGTAACCAGCTTTACGCGCCGCTATCAGGGCCGCGGGCAGAGCTTCCAGTAGCAACTGCACCTCGGCCTCTGTAGTACGGTCGTGGTAGCTGAAACGAATCGCACCAGCCGCCTCCTGCTCTGACAGCCCGATTGCTGTCATCACATGCGACACCTGAATCACACCAGCACTGCAGGCCGATCCGGTAGATACCGAAACCCCCGCCATGTCTAGCAGAAACAACAGGCTGTCCCCTTGCAGCCCAGGGAAGGTGAAGTGCACGTTATTGTAAACTCGTGGTGGCCGCTGCCCCGCCTGCAGCTGCTGCGGTGCCACCGGAGTCGCACCGCGCAGCACCGCAGTGGGGTCAATCGCTTTGATTTCACTGATTAGTCGCTGTTGCAGCTGCGCCAGGTGTTTTTCTTTACTATCCCACTGCGTGTGAGCAAGCTCAAAAGCGGCTGCAAAGGCGGTTGCGGCTGCCGCGTCCTGCGATCCCGAGCGCGCACGCTGCTGTGATCCGCCGTGCAACAAAGCCTCTACCTGGGTATCACGCGCCAAGATCAGCGCACCGCTGGACACAATACCGCCAATTTTGTGTGCTGATAGGCTCATAGCAGCCACCCCACTGTGTCGAATATCGAGGTGCCCTAGCGCTGCTACCGCATCGGTGTGAGTAGGAATGCCGTGCTGTTTTGCCAGGGCTGCCAGTTCTGGCACCGGCTGCACTGTGCCAATTTCGTTGTTGACCCACATCACCGTTAGCAACGCGATGTTAGCAGCGCCGTGCTGCAGAATGTGTTGTTCTAGCACCTCGGGACTGAGGTATCCCCTTGAATCAACAGGCAACCACTGCACCACCGCGCCCTGGGTTTTAGCGAGCCACTCCACGGTGTCGATAGTAGCGTTGTGTTCCGCCATCGCGGCCAGGATCACCGGCCGTTTCGCGTCTTTGTTACGCACCCAATAAAGACCTTTAATACCGAGATTTACCGCTTCGGTACCACCAGCCGTAAAGATCACTTCCGCAGGTGTGACTGCCATCCCCCGCGCAAGCTTTTCGCGCGCCGCCTCCAATATTTCGCGGGTCCGTTGACCATCAGCATGCTGCGAGGCTGGATTCCCAACTGCGCGTAAAGCTGTGGTGTAAGCAGCCAAGACTTCTTCTGGCATCGGACTGGTGGCAGCATGGTCGAAGTACGCGCGCAATTTGTTTCCCTTTCCATTCACGACTTGCAGTGTAATTTTGCCAGTTCCCCGCTCACGACCAGTGCGAAATAATGCCTTGCGGCAACGAAATGCACTACCGCAGGGCAGAGCATTCACACTATATCGAAATCGAAACCCGTAATTTTGGGATTTTAGTACAGCAAATTCGCGAGTTTTCGCCGTGCCAGTACCACCGTGGGGTCGGTCACACCGACAACTTCAAACAGCTCCAGAAGTCGTTTTTGCACAGCAGCCCTGTCATCGTTCGCACAGCGTTCAAACAGCTCCAACAGCCGTAGGAAACCATCTTCAAAGTGCCCGCCACTAATATCTAAGTCAGCAACCAGCATCTGATTTTCAAGGTTTTCTGGATCCGCTGCCGCAGCTTCCCGAATCTCCTGCATAGTTTTCCCGTGGAGTCGGTCTAGCAGCTTTACTTGCGCGAGCGCCGCGCTGGCTTCGTCATCACGCGGGGCCTTTGCCAGCACCTTTTCATACTCAGCGATTGCGGTTTTATAATCGCCCAGCTGCGCAGCATCAAAAGCAGCCTGATGCTCAGGGTTTAACTGTGGCTCCGGGGCAGCAGACGGGAGCCCCTCACCAAGAACCAGGTCAGGAGCACTCACGACACCGACAACACCTTGCTGTGCCGCCAGCGCAACGATCTGCGGCAGCACCTGCGCCAGGGTTTCAGCGCTCTGTGCACCCTGATATAAAAGCTCTGGGCGGCGCCCTAGCAGTAACACCGCTGTGGGCAGTGTTTCGGGAGCCAGAGCTGCAACAATCTGCGGATTCGCCGCAGCGTCAATCAGTCCCAAAGCGATTTTGCCACCCATTTGCCGCACGTAATCCGCCAGGACTTCCTGCTGCGGCTGCTGTGCTTCGGCTTCAGCTGAGGTCAACAGAAGAACCACCGGAACCACGGCTGACAGCTGCACTGCGTTGTCGAGGGTGGCGTCAGATACCGAGAAAACCACCGCAGGAATATCAACAGTTTGTGCCGGGTTATTAGGGCCCGCGGCGGGTAATCCTGCACCGCTCACTGCACCAGCTGCAGCACCACCAGCCGCATAATCTGCCCCTGTGCTCACCGTTGCCGAGCCGACAGAATCAGCGCTCATTGAAGGCTGGGTAACCGCAGCCCGTGCCTGGTGTCCGTTAATTGTGAACTCTTGCTGTGCACCGCTGCGCCGTTGCGCGCGAGCAGCCAGGTGACTCAAATCAACCCCGCCACCAATAATCTTTGACCCATTCATTATTCGTGCGCTCCGATAATCTCGCTGCTAGAACCCAAAAGTTGAATTTTCTCATTTGCTTCAGCGCGTGGCACGAAGAAAACTAGCTGGTGCTGCACCTGCTGCACAACCTTCTTCTTTTTACCGTCAAGTCCGGAAATGGCTTTCACCACATTGCTGACCGTAATCTCCGAGTTATCTCCTGCTTGTACGGTGCGGTTCTCTAGCACGGTTGTAAACACAATCGCGCCGCCGGTGCCGGTTGACAACGCCAAAGCATTACCTTCAACCTGCGCCTCAACAGAATAAGAAGCACTGGCTTCCTGCCCCGCCGTACGAGCTTGCTCAGCCTCCACCCACGCGTTACCACCGCTGCTCAGAACCGGGTCACCAGTGGTGTTAAACAGCTCCGCCTGTGGCACTGCTGCGCTGCCCTGTGCCAACATTTGAGCATAAATCGTGCCAAGATTTTCAGGGCTCAACTGCAGCGTTTGCAGTTTATTGTCGAGCACCGCGGTTCCTTCCTCGGTCGGGCTGGCTTCCGGCAAGGCTCCACGCAGCGTCAAAACCCGCGCGGCTTTAAAGTTTTCAAAAGGTGATGCTTGCTGCAACAGCACACCAATCGCTCCGCTGTCTGCTCCTGCGGTTCCAGCAGTAACACCCTCAGCAGTGTCAGCCGCTGCAAGAGTTACAAACACAGTGCGCGGCCACCCTTCGGTCTGCTGCACAAGTTCGTAGCCGAGCCGCTCATAGCGCAAGAATGGCAGCTTCACCGGGTACTCGGCAACAGCGGCTTTGATCTTATAATTAGCTTCGCGTTGCTTAATAGCATCTTCGGTAAACCGACTCTCCAGCAGTTTCGCGTCGGTTTTAGTGTCAGCCTCATACGCTACCGAAACAACATCTTCAATAATTTTTGAGAGCTGTGTTTCAGAGACTGTTGGCACGCGCACCCCGTCAACCGCGTTCGGCTTATCATCAGCGCCAAATTGTGGCCAGTACTCCGCAGAGCAGCCAGCCAAGGTTAACCCTGTCACCAACGGCAATGCCACCACAGCGGCTAAGCGGCGACGCGCAGCCGCTGGTTTGTTTGCCTGCATTTTCGCAGCCCCTTTCGGCTCGTCAGCTGCCGCGGTAGCTTCCGGCTCACCTGCAGCCTCTGCTCCGGTGTTAGCATCAGTCTCTACCGTGTCGATAGCGCCGGTTTCCGAAACAGTGTCTGCAGTAGGTGTCTCTGTAGTGGCAACTGCATCTTCTGCAGCGGCTACGGCACCGCTGTTTTGGTAGATTGGATCTACTTTCGCCTTACGCTTAAAACTGCCACGAATACCGGGCAGCGGCCCGCGCTTGCCACGCTGCGGGCCGAGCCCACGGCGGTCACGATCCACAAACAAAATATAAAGCACTAAACCGCACAGCGTAAAAAGCGCACCTGCGCTCAATAGCGGCCCCGCCCACGGAGTGTTGTATGTTTCGTGCCAGTGCACAGAAAAAGCACTGGCAGCAGTATCGGCATTTTGCGCTACCAGCACGGCCTGCCACGGCTGCACCGTGGTCTCAAAATTCAGGGTTTTGTCACCGTCGCTGGCTGCGACAAAGCTCCACAGATCGCTGTCAGAAAGTTGCACAGCTTGCTCCGGCAATGTCACCTCAGCATCGGCAGCGCTCGCTTGCCCCGCCACAAAAGCGCGATTTTCAGCATCAATCTGCACCGGGGTGTGCCCTGAAACCGCCACCCAGGCACGCACATCTACCGTATTTCCGATAACTACGGTGGCATCTTGTTTTCCGAAGTCAAAGCGCTGGGTGCCAGGGATTTTACTCAGCTCTGCGCCCTCCAAAACCACGTAGTTAGCTGCTGGCAGGGAACCCTCCATATGGATATCATGCTGACCCGCTAGGAAAGCACGCTGCCCCGCTCCGAAAATCAGCAACACAATTCCGAGCACGAGCGACCCAAGCGCTAGAAAATAACGCAAAACTACTCCTTCAGGCTGTGCGATGAACGCAAAATGTTCTCGTAATTTTACCGGAGAATGCTCAGTAGTGGCTGAGCAAAGTGATTTAAGATAGAAGCAACAATTACAGGAGGAACGGTGGCACAGTTTTCACAGGCAATGCGCGGCTACAACAAACAAGAGGTAGACGAGCACATCGGCAACCTCAACCAGCAGTTGTTGCAGCTGCAGGAGCACATTGGCGCGCTGCAACTAGCCTTCCAAAACACCTCGCGCGACAATGAAGAACAGCGTAAGCTCGTTGCGGATCTGCGAGAACAGGTTGAAAGCCTCGGTGCTACGGGATACACCGGGCTTGGGTTGCGCGTTGAAAAGAGCCTCCAGGTGGCAGAAGACACTGCGCAGCGCCTGATGGCACAGGCAGATATTGATGCCGAAAACCTCCGCGCTAACACAGAGAAAGAAACCAGCCGACTACTGCGTCAAGCGCAAGAACAAGCCGACACCTTGGTAACAACCGCTACAGAGCAGGCTGATACTCTGCTCAGCGGCGCCAAAAACGACGTTGCAGAGCTCACCGCGGCAGCAAACACCGAGCGTGAACGACTCCTGACACAGGCCGAGCGCAGTGCTGAGCTCACCATGGCAGCTAGCACCAGAGAGGCCGCCACCACTGTTGAGCGAGCTCAGCGCGATGCCCAGGCGATGCTGACTGCAGCGCATGCGGAAGCCACCACGATACTGCGCCAGGCACGCGAAGAGGCAGCCGAACTAGAGCAGCGTACCACTGCTGCAGCCGCAGCGTTTGCAGCGCAAAAAGCAGCCGATGAAGCAAGCTACCAGCGCGACCGGGCGCGACTGCTAGATGAACAGGAACAAGCACGCGCAGCTTTCGAAGCTGAACAGCTGCAGCGAGAGCAGCAGCTCACCAGCAATTTCGCGGCACGACAACTTGAGCTTGAAACCACGGCACAAGAACAAGCCAGCGCTCTGCAGCAGCAGGCAAGCAACCAAGCTGCCCGCCTGGCTGCTGAGCTCACTGAGCACGAGTCTCGACTGGCGGCCGAGCTACAGGCACACAACGAGAAACTAGCTCAGGAATCCGCCGCGCATGCTGCACAACTTGCCACCGCAAAAGCCCAGCAGGAAGCTGAGCTGCAAGCACAACGAGAACAGCTCGCCGCCGAACTCGCCGCCGAACAGACCGCGGCACAGCAGAGTCTGACAGCCCAACAGAGCAGCGTAAAAACACAGCTGGAGGCTGCAGCAACAGCACAAGAACAACAGCTGCTAGCACTGCGTGAGCAAACTACAGCGCAGCTGGAATCCGCCCACCAAGCTGCGGCACAGCAGCTTGCACAACTGCGAGAAACCGAACACACTAAACTCCGAATTGCTCAGCAGCAGCAGGCTGATACCCTAGCAGCGGAGCTCACCGCACATCAGGAGCGGATCGCAGCAGAACTACTGGCACACCAGGAAGTGCTGCGCAGCGAGGATGCGGCACAGCAAGAGCAGTTGCGTGACCGTGCTGCAGCGCACAGCGCCGAACTGGCTCGCGCAGCGAGCGCACAGGAGCAACAGCTGGCTGCAGAACGCAGTGCCTTTGACGCAGAGCTAGAGCAGAAAAGAGCACAGCAAAAGTTGCGTCTCGAACAAGAGGCCGCAGCACAGACTGCACAACTTGCTGCCGACCGCGCAGCGCAGCAGTCGTCATTGGCGGCCGAACAACGCAGTGTTGAAGCACAGCTTGCCAGCGACATTGCTGCTCTGCAAGACACCATCGCCGCAGAGCTGACCGCACACAGCAGTAAGCTCGCGGCAGAAACCGCACAGCACGAGGCTGAGCTCGCGCAACAGCGTGAAGCTCAGGCAGCACAGCTAGAGGCTGCGGCAAACGCTCAGCAGCAGCAAATAGCAACTGAAATGCAACAGCACCAGGCGTTAATCACCGCGCAAAAGAATGCGCTGCAGGCGGAAATCACCGCGCAGCGCGAGGCACTGCAAGCCGATCTTGAGACTAAACGGGAACAGCTTGCGGCAGAGCTAGCACAGCTGCGTGAAACTTTAGAGCTAGAACATGAGCGCCGCTCGATCCGCCTCGAAAACGATTTCGCAAGTCGGCAATCCGAGCTGGAAACAGCGCTGGCTGAGCGAGAGCGTCTACAGCACGAGAGACTCACAGCAGAGCTTGCTGCGCATCAGGCACAGGTGGAGCGGGAGCGCGCTGAAATTCTGCAACAGGCGGTCAGTGAAACCGATATTTTGCGGTCGCAAACCGTTGCTGAGCTCGCTGAGTATCGACACCAGGAAGAAACCCAACTGGCACAGCTGCGCAGCACGACGGAGGCATACGCCAACAATCTGCGAGCTGAAATCGATGCCGCAAAGCTGGCTTTTGATGAGGAAGACGCGAAGCGCCGCAGCACATTGGAGGCTGATTTGAAACAGCGCTTTAACGAGGCGACAAGTGTCACAGAAGCTGCGCTTGAAACCGCGCAGCAGGAACTCCAGACTCTGCTGGAAGCGACCGAGGCAAAACAGGCGGAACTGCTGGTATTGACGGCGGCAGCGCAGGAGGATGCACGCAATATCCGCATCACCGCCGAAAATCGTGCAGCAGAAATTGTGGCGGAAGCGGAACGCCGCGCAAACGCTACTTTTGCCGCGGCTGAAAGCAGAGCAGAGAGTGTGCTAGCGGCGGCTGAAGACCGGATGAACCAGCTGAAGGTGGAGCGTGGCGCGGTGGCACGCTACTTTGAGAGCCTGGGCGATGTGATTGCAAACGCACAAAAACTATCACAGAGCGCAAAGCCAGCGATTGAAACCCAGGTGCAGCACGATGAAGCTGTGGCAGCGGTTGTGGAGATTGGGAACACCGACGACGCACCACGGGATAACCTATGATGCGCATCGTTGCCGCGGCTGATGGATCAGCACTCGGAAATCCTGGCCCGGCCGGGTGGGCTTGGGTTATTGATGACAGCACCTGGCGTTCTGGAGGGTGGGCTCACGGAACCAATAATCAGGGCGAGTTGCAGGCGGTTTTAGATTTGCTGGAGAGCACCGCAGCGGTAGCAGCGCAGTTGGTTATTTACTGTGACAGTAAATACGTAATTGATTCGCTGACTAAGTGGCTGCCCGGCTGGAAGCGCCGGGGCTGGCGGAAAGCAGATGGTTCCCCGGTCTTAAATCAGGAGCTGCTGAAACAGTTGGATAGCGCGCTTGCAGGTCGCGACGTGCGCTTTGAGTGGGTTAAAGGTCACTCTGGGCACCGCCTGAATGAGCTTGCCGACAGCAAGGCACGCGCCGCAGCCGCAGCGTATCAAGCGGGGTGTGGAAAAGTTAGCGGACCAGGATTTGCAACGCAAACCCGCGAAGCAGCGGCGCCCACCCCAACAAGCACCGCTTCAACCACGTCAGCTGCTGATAGCATCGCCAGCCTCACTGCTGAAGTTAAGCGATTGGAGCAGGAACTTGCCGCTGTTAAGCAGCGTCTGCAACAGCTTGAAGCTGGCGATCCTAACGCACTGTTTTAACGCCGTAAGCTGTTTAACACTCAGAAATATCCGTAACGCAATATCGGGCGGCGCGAGGTTGCGTAACCTGTCGCTGCCCCGCGGCTCGCGTAGCCAGGGTGTTAATTCCGGTGCTTACGCCAGACTCCAGCAGTGTGTGTGCCAGTGTCGGCGATCCGCAATAGCAGCACTATCACCCCAAATACTGTCCGCCTGCCAGGCGACGATATGCGCCACCCCGGCAGCGATAACATTACCGCAGCCGGGGCAGGTGTAAGTTTTTACCGCTTGCCGCGGACTAATAGTGCGATAACTGTACTCTCGCCCTCTAATTGTGCGACTGTGCGCCCCGCCATTTGCCAGAAACGAAAGGTCTTTATGGGGTGCTGTCACACGACGAGAGTTTCGACGTGGCACTGTTTAGTACCAGCCAACAGCTTCAGAATGTGCCCACGCAGCACATGGTGAGCCGTAGCGACCCTGAATGTAGCCCAGGCCCCAGCGAATCTGCGTGTCTGGGTTGGTCTGCCAATCGGCACCAGCTGAAGCCATTTTGCTACCAGGCAGCGACTGCGGGATGCCGTAAGCACCGCTTGACGGGTTCATAGCATAGGTGTTCCAACCTGATTCCCGATTCCACAGTGCGACTAGGCAGCTGTACTCACTGTCATTTTGCACATAGCCGCGCGCAATTGCCTGCGCGCTGCCAGGATCAGGGGTGCCCGCAGGTGGCGCGCTAACGCTGCCTCCACCGCTGCTACTAGCACTGCCTGAGCTGCTTTGTGCCTGAGTTGCGACCTCGGCTGGTTTTTGCAGTTCAGAAACCTCGAGAGATGGGAGCTTGAACTCTGCTTCAGCTGTTGCTTTCGCCATCAGCTCCTGGTTCAGCACTTCACCACGCTGTAATGGCACAACCTCCGCGTGAGCAGAGGTCTGCACCGAAAGCGGTGCCGCTACAGCAACCGCACAAACTGCTGCTGCGCTCACAGCGGCAGCCAGACGGCGACCGGTGTGCTGACGTCGTGGGGCTTTGTTGTAATGCTCTAGTTCACTCATACTATCCACCAGTTTATAACACTTTACTAACGTTCTGCCAAAATGAGTTCTGTGATTGCATCCAGGAAAGCGTCAACCTGAGCCTCATCATACCCTCGCCATTCCGCGTGAAATAGGCTTTCTCGCACCTGCGAAGCAGTAATCAGACCCCTCCCAGAAAGACCCGCAATTGCGCGCTCCACAAAAGCGTCAACCTGTGAACGCTTGTAACCCATCGCAAAAATTCCGCGCCGCCGAAACTTTTTATTTTTCGGCCTGCCCGCTCTCGCTAACACTTCAGCAGCAAGACCACGCACCTCACGCAGCCACTGCTCCCGCTGCTCCGCGCGCTGCACATGACGCCGCTCCCGCTCATAAAAAACTTCTTCGAGACGATCGATAGCAGCGTCAACAAACCGCGCCGCATACCCGCGCTTTGAAATTTTAAAGCTGACACCGCGCACCTCTGCGGCGGTCATAACGGCTTCACCGAAGGGATCATCATAGGCAGCGCGTGCCCGCGCTAAAAACTCATCAACCTCGCGGCGATCGTAACCAAGCTCTCCTCGCTTCGCGAGTGGGAAAGTGGCCGCTGTAGCAGGCTTTGACACTATAGCACTCCTAGTGCGAGCCCAGCCGCGTAAAACGGCACGCTCGTTGGCAAAATAGAATCCAGGCGGTCCAGAATACCACCGTGCCCGGGAATGAAGCTGCTCATATCCTTCACCCCGAGATTACGCTTAATCATTGACTCAATCAGATCACCGCCAGTTGCGGTGCACACCACAGCCAGTCCCAGCAGTGCAGCGCCCCACCACGGCATCCCAAGCAGCGGACCACACACAAACACCGCGGCAGCAACCACCACTGTGGCTCCCCCAACAAACCCCTCCCAGGTTTTGTTGGGGCTGATCCGCGGCGACATTTTATGTTTACCGAAGTTCAAGCCACACACATATGCCCCGGTGTCGTTGAGGATAACCAGCAACAGCAAACTGAAAACCCACATTGCGCCGTTGGTGGGAATCAGCGCCAACTGCACAATCAGAGACAGCAGAAACGGGATATAGACGAGGGTGAAAACCCCGGCGGCAAGATCCGCAATCATGCTGCGCCACTTCACGTGAAACTGCGGCAGCAAACTCTCCATTAGACGCCACACCACTAGCAAGCCGGTCGCAATGTGCATCCCGGTGATGGTACCGTCAGGCCCCTGCATAGCGCTCAGCGTCACCACCACGGCACCGCCGATTATCACGCCCACCCGCGGCACTCGCCGCCCGGCTTTACGAAACGCAGTCGCTAGCTCGTACAGGGCGAGAGCCGCAACCACCAGTGCCAGCGGCAACAGTAAAAACTGTTTAAAAGCGAGGGCAGCAACCACCAGCAACGCCAAAACCACACCCGTAGTAACAGCGAAGAAAATATTACGCCCCGCACGAGCACTGATTTTTGCGTTAGCAGCCTCGAACTGCTGCTTGCGAGCTTCGGCCTTCGCCTCTACCTGTGCAAGCAAATGGTGGTTGCTGCGCCTCATCTCTATTTAGACCTCAAGCAGCTCTGCTTCTTTACCGGCCAGCGCGGTGTCAATCTGGTCGATGAACTGCTTGGTGATATTCTCCAGCTCTTTCTCAGCACGCGCTACTTCGTCTTCGCCGACCTCTGCCTTCAGCGCCTCCAGCTCATCTTTTGCTTTGCGGCGGGCACCTCGAACCGCTACACGGCCCTCCTCGGCACGGTTCTTCACCATTTTGACGTAGTCGCGGCGACGTTCTTCGGTAAGCTCCGGCAAGGTAACGCGCACCACGTTGCCGTCGTTCGACGGGTTAGCGCCGAGGTTTGGCATGTTGCGGATAGCGTTTTCAATCTCGTGCAGGGCGCCCTTGTCGTAAGGGTTGATCACCAGGCTGCGGGCATCCTGGTTTTGCACAGATGCAAGCTGCGGCAACGGGGTTGCGGTGCCGTAGTAGTCAACCATCACGCTCTGCAGCAGAGACGGATTAGCGCGCCCGGTGCGCACGCCGGCGAAACCTTCTTTCACTGCCTCCACGGCTTTCGCCATACGCTCTTTAACGTCGGTAAAAACTTCGTTAATCATTTTTCTCCAATCAGGATTTATAAAGGCTTCTGTTCGCTAAGGATGCACGATGGTGCCGAGCGGTTCTCCCAAAATCGCGGCGGTCACATTTCCTGCTGGCTCCATGCCAAAAACGCGCATCGGCATTTTGTTGTCCATGCACAGGCTGAAGGCAGTGGAGTCAACCACCTTGAGCCGCCGGCTCAGAGCATCTTTGTAGCTGATGCTGTCAATTTTGGTAGCGGTCGGATCAAGTTTTGGATCAGCGGTGTAAACGCCGTCTACCCCGTTTTTAGCAACAAGTACTTCTGAGGCGTGGATCTCCAGGGCGCGCTGTGCCGCAACCGTGTCTGTCGAGAAATAAGGAAGCCCCGCACCGGCGCCGAAAATCACAACACGACCTTTTTCGAGGTGCCGAATTGCGCGCAGCGGGATATATGTCTCGGCAACCTGGGTCATCGTGATAGCTGACTGCACGCGGCTGGAAACACCAGCTTGCTCAAGGAAATCTTGCAACGCCAAAGAGTTCATCACGGTGCCGAGCATGCCCATATAGTCAGCACGGCTGCGTTCCATACCGCGCTGACTCAGCTCTGCGCCCCGGAAGAAGTTACCGCCGCCAACCACGACAGCGACCTGCGCCCCAGAGGCAGTTGCAGCAGCAATCTCCCGCGCAATCTGCCCCACAATGTCTGGATTAACACCCAGCGAACCACCTCCGAAGGCCTCACCGGAAAGCTTCAACAATACTCTGCGTGGTTGCTCAGACATTTAGCTCCTTATTTTTAATCTAGTTAATTTTATCCTGTTTTATCAGGCTCCACACCCGCGCCGCCGGATTAAATCAGAATTCTGGTACAGCAAAGGCTCGAGGAATAAATCCCCGAGCCTTTCCTGGGTTAACTTAAGCGCCTACCTTAAAGCGAGCAAAACCGGTTACGGTCAGGCCAGCCTGATCGACAACCTGCTGCACACTCAGTTTGCTGTCACGTGCATAAGCCTGATCCAGCAGCACAATACCCTTAAAGAAACCGGTCAGACGACCCTCAATAATCTTTGGCATTGCAGCCTCTGGCTTGCCCTCGTTCTTGGCAATCTCGGTCACAATCTCACGCTCTTTTTCAACTGCCTCAGCTGGCACGTCTTCGCGAGTCAGGTACTGTGGATCAGCGAATGAGATATGCTGTGCAATCGCGTGCGCGGTCTCTGCGTCGTCACCTGAGTAAGCGACAACTACACCAACCTGCGGTGGCAAATCTTTTGAGGTGCGGTGCATGTAAACAGCGAAAGCGTCACCCTCCAGCAGCGCTACACGGCGCAGCTCCAGCTTCTCGCCGATGATTGCAGACTCATCGGTGATCAAATCAGCAACGGTCTTGCCGTCTACCTCAGCAGCAAGTGCTTCTTCCACGGTCGCTGCGCCAGCGGCAGCAACCGCAACGAGCACTTTGTCGCCCAGCGCAATGAACTTTTCGTTCTTTGCCACGAAGTCAGTCTCGCATGACAGTTCGATGAGGGTTACTTTACCGTCGCCCTCGTGAGCCGCAACCAGACCCTCGGTAGTTGAACGACCCTCGCGCTTAGCGACACCGGCAGCACCCTTGAGACGCAGAATCTCAATCGCTTTTTCGATGTCTCCGCCAGCCTCTTCCAGAGCCTTCTTGCTGTCCATCATGCCAGCGCCGAGACGCTCGCGCAGTTCCTTCACAGCGGCCATAGTTACTGCAGCCATTGTTACTCCTTATGTTGTTTAAAAAATCTAAAATTTACTCAGCTGCTGGAGCTTCGGTAGCAGCTGCATCACCCTGCAGCAGCTCCACTTCCCACTCAGCCAGTGGCTCAGCTGCTGCTTCCTCGCCTGGCTTCTGGTGGCGCTCCACCATGCCAGCAGCGGCAGCGTCAGCGATGATGCGGGTCAGCAGTGAAACTGAACGAATTGCATCGTCGTTGCCTGGGATTGGGTAGGTTACCTCGTCAGGATCGCAGTTGGTGTCGAGAATTGCGATTACTGGGATACCAAGCTTCTTTGCCTCGTCAATAGCAAGGTGTTCTTTGTTGGTGTCAACTACCCACAGCGCAGCAGGGGTTTTAGTCATGTGACGGATACCACCGAGGGTCTTCTGCAGCTTCTCCAGCTCGCGCTTCTTAAGCAGCAGCTCTTTCTTGGTGAAACCGGTGGTGCCGCCCTCGTAATCCAGCTCCTCAAGCTCCTTCATGCGCTCCAGGCGACCTGTTACAGTCTGGAAGTTGGTCAGCAAACCACCCAGCCAGCGCTGATTCACGTAAGGCTGATTCACACGGCTCGCCTGCTCAGCGATAGCCTCCTGCGCCTGCTTCTTGGTGCCCACGAAAAGAATGTTGCCGCCGCGTGCAACAGTCTGCTTAACGAAAGCATATGCTTCATCGATGTAACCGATGGTCTGCTGCAAATCAATGATGTAGATGCCTGAGCGCTCGGTGAAGATGAAGCGCTTCATCTTTGGGTTCCAACGGCGGGTCTGGTGACCGAAGTGGACACCACTGTCAAGTAGCTGGCGGGTTGTTACGACTGCCACAGTCGTCTCCTTTTCTGTGCTGACGCACGGTTTTTGGTTGATTTTGCGCTTTTACGCCCTAGCGCCGCGACCTAACCGCTTGCTATGCAAGACCAGAGATTAGAGCTTTTTTCGGCGCGCGAAGTCACCTCGCGAGAGATGCTCTCTAAGAATAGCAGATTCCATGACGATATTTAAACCCGCCACACAGACTGCTGCGGCGGTAAGTGTCTGCCGGCGCAGCCGCACCGGGATGTCCGCGAAACACACATAGCGGCAACGAAACACAATTTGTTGTCACCGCCCAAAACCTTAAGCATTTTCCACAGCTTTTTTAGTTTTCGGATGTCAGCTGCGGCAGCAACGTAATTTAAAAGCATGCATATCCTGTTCGCACTACGTAACAATTCTGCTCGCAAGCAGCAGCTCACAAAGCACAGTATCCTTACCCTTGCAGCGACGACGGCACTGTTATTCCCGGCTGCAGCGTTTGCGACACCGCCAGCCGCGCCAATGACCGTCGCGCCCTCAGTCCGAACACAGCTGGCGAGCACTACCGCGGCACGCTGGTGTGCCCCACTCGGGGTGCCTCTGCGAGTTGCGCGCGGTTTTGAAAAGCCCCCGCACCGTTACGGTCCAGGACATCGCGGGGTGGATCTCGCTGGCGGATCCACGGTCCGCGCACCTGCAGCAGGAATCGTCAGTTTCAGCGGCGAGGTCGCGGGCAGACCGGTGCTTGCGGTGCGGGTTAATGAAACCCTGGTTTATGCGATAGAGCCACTGGTAACGACGCTACAAGCAGGCGACCCTGTGACGCAGTGTGAGGTTTTGGGAACCTCGCTAGGGCACACACCAGAGTCGAGTATCCACCTGGGTGTGCGGATGCATGACGAATACGTTAATCCGCTGCTGTTCTTGGCGGCTAAGCCGCGGTTATTGCCGCTTACGCCCGCGGATGTGCCTGTTTAAAAGCTGCAGCGAGCCGGGCCGGCGAGACGTGGGTGTATCGCTGCGTGCTCTCGAGGTTTTGGTGCCCTAGCATCTCCTGCACAACGCGCACATCGGCGCCGCCCTCCAGCAGGTGGGTTGCCGCGGTGTGTCGCAGGGTGTGGGGGCCGCTGGGACCAGCTCCGCCCGCTTTGCCAAGGTGCTGGGAGGTGAGTTTATAAACCACCGAAGGTGCCAATTTGCCACCGCGTGCTCCTAAAAACAGCTGGGATATGGCAGGCTTTTGTGGACTTTGCGGCAGCAGTTTAGCTCTGGCGTCACTTAAATATTTTTGCAATGCTGCTGCTGCGGGGGCACCGAAATAAAGCACCCGCTGCTTGCTCCCTTTGCCAGTTACCGTGACTTTGTGTTCTGGAAGATCTAGCTCCTGCAGGGTAATGCCGCATAGCTCGCTGACACGCATCCCGGTGGCATATAAAAGTTCTAAAATTGCGGCATCGCGCACTGCCAGCGGATCATCTGGCGTTGCGGCTGCGGCTGTTACCGCGAGCAGCTGCTGCATCTGCGTTGGTTTCACAACTCTTGGCAGTGGTTTGGCTTGCCGCGGGGTCTTCAGTCGCGCGGCGGGGTTAGCGGCGACTAAATCTTGCGACTCTAACCATTTCCCGAATGATTTCACGGTTGCGATGTTCCGTGCAATTGTGGTGGCCTTGGGGGCTGTTTTTGCGGATCCGCGCACCGCCGTGGATCCCGCACCACTGCCGAATTGTTTTTGCCATAGCCAGTCGCGCAGCACCTGCAGGGTGAGCTGCGGCACCTCCGTCAAATTTTGAGAGTCGCAGAATTTTAGCAGGGCCGCAAGGTCGTTACGATATGCGCGCAGTGTCTGTGGAGAGTAACCGTATTCGTGCACGAGCGTTTGCAAAAAACGCTCGATGGCTGTTGCTATCAGCATTTGCCACTCCTCCGCTCTGCAGTAATGCTCGTCACTGCTGACCTATTGTGCTCAACCTTGTGCGCTGCCGCACTCGACAGCTGCCACTACTGCTCGCTATCGTGAACTGTGCTGCAGTCAACTGGTATTGCAAAACAACCGGAGCGTTCAAGCTTCGCAGTGCAGCTTCCAGCTTTGCCCGGTAGCATTCTCAACGAGTTTCACCTTTCCCAGTAATTCTAGTTCAGCAAGCGCGTTTTCACACTCTTCGCTGCTAATTCCCGCTTTCGCCGCAACCCGTTCGCTGGTCACGCAACCGCGCAACGGGAGTGCATCTAAAACTCGCAAGTGCAAGCTCTTGTCACGGTCACCGCCAGTCGGTGCTGCTTCATTTGTTCCCGCAAACCCCAACAGCTGCTGCAACTGCGCAGTGCTGCAAATCAGCTCCGCACTGTATTCCAGCAGCAGTTTATGGCACCCCTGCGACCCGTAAGAAGTGATGTTGCCGGGCACCGCACCTAAGCCACGGCCGAGCTGAGCCGCGTGTCCGGCGGTGTTAATACTGCCGGATCTAGTTGATGCCTCAGTAACCAGAACCGCTTCGCTCAGCGCCGCAATTAGCCGGTTACGCTGCAAGAACCGCCACCTGGTTGGCGCATAGTGCGGCGGCATTTCACTAACCACTGCTCCCCCTGCGGCAACTATCTCTGCCAATAGCTGCAGATGAGCCCGCGGATATGGTTTGCTCATACCGCCCGCCAAAATCGCCACTGTCACTCCTCCTGCTTGTAGCGCGGTGCGGTGCGCTACGGCGTCAATGCCGAAAGCTGCGCCGGAGCAAATCATGTAGCCTGCGGCAACCGCTTGTCTCGTGAAGTGCTCGGTAACCGTGATGCCGTACTCACTGGAGCTTCTCGCACCCACCACTGCCAAGCTGCGCCGCCGCAATGCCGCAGCTTCCCCTTGATACCACAGCAGCAGCGGTGCGCAATCTTCCAAATCATCCAGCTGGGTCGGCCAGCTAGCTGCTTCAGGCATCAAAACCTGTAGTTTTGCAGTGAGCGCACTGCTCAGCAGCGCGGTAAACATTGCCGTTAAATTAGAGCCTTTAATTCTCGCTGCCCACCGCTCCTGCCCAGCCTTAAAACTGCTGGGGCTGATTTCCAACTGCCGCAGTGTTGGGTACTGGGTGCACAGCTGCTTCCAGCTCAACCGCTGTAACGCCACCCCGAGCGCTGTCTTCGCACCGTAAGCTGCTATCAACCGCCCGGCAAGACGATCGCCGGGCTCCGCTAAAACATTCCAGAGCATCCGCGCCACCAACACCTCCAGATGCTGCGCTTCAAAGTCGCCCAAACGGCGCAGCTGCTCCCCGTACTCTGCCGCGAGCGCCGTAATGCTGTCAGTAACCGCCGCTGCTTGCGGCTGCTGCGACCAGGCTACCGCGGAAACTGTTTTTTCCTGTGGTGTTTTCATGTTATGTTTCCTCTCAAGCTCAAAGCTGTTGCGATATGCTCACGTTCCGGCCGTGCTGCGCCGGCTAAGTCTGCAATCGTCCAGGACACCCGCAGCACCCGGTCATAGCCACGCAGCGTCAGTTTTCCTTGCTGCAGTGCGGCATCTAGCACCGCAGTGTGCTGTCGCGGTAATCGGCCGGGACCGGAACGCAGCCAGGTACCGGGGGTTTCGGAGTTATACCGCCATGCCTGCTCCGCAAACCGCTGCTGCTGTCGTTTTCTTGCGGCAGTAACCTGCGCGCGTGCTGTGGCAGAATCAACCATGCCCTGCCCAGTCGGATCTAACCGCTGCACAGGTTGCAGCCGGACTCTAATATCGATGCGATCAGCGATCGGGCCAGAAATCTTCGCTAAATAGCGCTGCTGCTGCGTCGGGCTACAAATGCAGGGGTTGTGATTATTTTGCAGTGGATCACCCGCACTGCCACAGGGGCACGGATTTGCGGCTAGCACCAATTGAAAATCTGCCGGCAGTTGAGCACGTATTTTTGCGCGCTGAATTGTGATGGTGCCGCTCTCCAGCGGTTGGCGCAGGGCGTCTAATAAACGCGCTGAAAACTCTGGTGCTTCGTCGAGAAATAAAACCCCGTGGTGCGCTCGGGTGATGTCACCGGGCTGAATGTTGCCTCTGCCGAGACTGCTGCCAATCAGTGAAGCGGTGCTGGCGCTGTGATGCGGTGCCACGAAAGGAGCTTGCTTCACCAATTGTGTAACCCGCTGCCCGCACACCGCTGCAATACTGCTGCAGGTGAGCGCCGCGGCAGCGTCCAGTGGCGGCAGAATTCCGCTCAGCGCCCGGGCAAGCATGGTTTTACCACTGCCTGGCGGCCCCCACATCGCGAGATTGTGTCTGCCTGCGGCCGCAATAATTAACGCCCTGACCGCTTTTTCTTGACC
Source organism: Canibacter oris (assembly GCF_014197205.1). Classification (GTDB taxonomy): domain Bacteria; phylum Actinomycetota; class Actinomycetes; order Actinomycetales; family Microbacteriaceae; genus Canibacter; species Canibacter oris. The sequence continues at coordinate 44,316 of NZ_JACIFD010000001.1, read as the reverse complement.
GACTATCTCAGCTAAATCAGGTGGTTGCCGAAGACTTGCGGCAGGCTGCTGCACGGCAGCTACGGTAGCCTGCGCAGGAGCCTCAATCTTCCCAGTTTCCAAATACTGCACCGCTTGACGCAGATTACCAACGGGCACCACCGTCATACCCGGAACCAGTGCCGCTTCAGCAGCCGCAGTCGTGGCAACCATCACTTTGGTGTATCCCTGCTGCTTAGCCGCGAGCACCGCCGCAAACAAACCCGACACATGCTTCACGCTGCCATCAAGCCCTAATTCCCCGATGAAAACGCAGTTCGCTGTTGCCGGGTCAGGAGCTGTGCCTGAAGCGGCTAAGCAGCTTAAGGCAATCCCTAAATCAAAGCCCGAACCGTATTTCGGCAGTTCCGCAGGCGAGAGATTAACGGTTAAGAAGCGTTTACTAAGCGGTAATTCGCTGTTGGCGCAAGCCAGTCGGACACGCTGTTTGGCCTCATGCAAAGCGGTGTCAGCTAGACCGATAATGACCATGCCCGGCAGCTGATTAGAAACTGCTGCTTCTACCCGTACTATGTTGCCGCTGATGCCGGTCACTGCGATTGCTGCTGCGGTTGTAATTTTATTAGACATCAGCAACCCCAACTAGATACTCCAGTTGCTGCACTGCGCCGCGGCGCACCACCACCCCGGCAACATCGATCCGTAGCCCGCGGTATTGCAATGCTTTCTGCTGCCGCACCCAGGTGTGCAGCAACAGTTTGAGTCGCGTCAGCTTTTGCGGGGTTACAGCTTCCAGTGCGGTGCCATAACCCAGAGCGCTCCGAGTTTTAACCTCTACCGCTGCAATTACGCCACCGTCAGCGATAATTAAATCTAGCTCACCACAGCGATTACGCCAGTTGCGAGCCAGCACCTGTTTGCCGGTGTCCAGTAAAAAATCAGCAACCGCGGCTTCGCCTAGCTGCCCAAGCTGCTTTTTAGTAAGCACACCGATGGACTCGGCAGCAGTTGCTACGGCACCGGCTGGATACTTAGCCTCACAAAATTCTTGTCTCCCCACGGTAGGACCTCCTACCGCAATTGTGCTGGGTGCGAACACCGTAAACGTGGTTTGGTTACTGCGCTGTGGAAAGATCCACATCCCAACTGTTATGCACAGGCGCGCAGAACTGTTTCATGCAAAATTGCCGGGAAATCTACCCCACGTCCCGTCACTATATCACCTACCCGGGCAGTTAAGAATCGAGGGTGAAAGAGTCTGGGAGGCTGACCTCTTTAGTATTCAACTCCTCAATATTAACGTCTTTAAACGTCACCACGCGGGCGTTTTGCACAAAGCGATCGGGGCGATACACATCCCACACCCAAACATCCTGCAGAGTAACCTCAAGCGCCGCCTGGTTACCTATTAATAGCTCTCCGACTTGCACCTCATTGGCGAGATAAAAGCGTCGCTCCGTCTCTACCGCGTATCTAAACTGCCCGGCAATGTCTCGATACTCACGAAACAGCGCGGCCTCTGCCTCACGCTCGTAACTGTTGCTTTCTTCGTCGCTCACCCTTCTAATCTTAATAGAATCGCAGCAAAGCAAAACTTTTGGCGACTAAACTTAAACCATGGCTAACTCAACCGCGTTTTACACTGACCACTACGAGCTGACCATGATTGATGCCGCACTGCAATCTGGCACTGCGCATCGCCCCAGCGTGTTCGAGCTGTTTACGCGGCGACTGCCGGGAGCGCGCCGCTACGGTGTGCTCGCCGGAACTGGGCGACTACTGCAGGCAATCTCAGATTTCCGGTTCACAGACGCGCAGCTCACCTGGCTCAGCGACCAAAGTTTTTTGCGCGACGAAACCCTTGACTGGCTTGCCAACTATCGCTTCAGCGGTAACATTTACGGCTACCCTGAAGGTGAGCTGTTCTTCCCTGGTAGCCCGCTGCTGACAGTGGAGTCTAGCTTCGCTGAGGGCGTGCTCTTAGAAACGCTGGCTTTAAGTATTTTAAACGCGGACTCCGCAGTGGCAACAGCCGCCAGCCGGATGTACACGGCGGCGAAGGGCCGCCCACTGGCGGAAATGGGATCCCGCCGCACAGCAGAAACCAGCGCGGTGAACGCTGCCCGAGCCGCTTATTTGGCAGGTTTTAACGCCACCAGCAATCTGGAGGCAGGTCGTGCTTACGGGGTGCCGACAATGGGCACCGCCGCCCACGCCTTTACTCTATTACACGACAGCGAAGCCGATGCATTCGCGGCGCAGGTTGCGAGTTTTGGAGCAAACACCACCCTGCTCATTGACACCTATGATATTCAGCAGGGCGTTCGCAATGCGATTGCCGCGGCAGGGCCAGAACTTGGCGCGGTGCGTATCGACTCTGGCGATTTACCTGTCGTGGTGCAAGAAGTGCGAGAGCTGCTTGACAGCCTCGGAGCCAAGAACACCAAAATCACTGTCACCAACGACCTAGACGAATACACTATTGCAGCACTCTGCGCGAGTCCGGTAGATAACTTTGGGGTTGGCACCAGCGTTGCAACCGGTTCCGGATCCCCCACAATGAGCATGGTTTACAAGCTGGTGGCTCGTCAAGATAGTAACGGAAACTGGGTCAACGTCGCCAAACGCTCAGCCGCAAAAGCATCGGTTGGCGGTAAGAAAACAGCTTTCCGAAGCTTCGACAGGAACGGCGTTGCTGACACCGAAATCTTAATCGCAGACACCCCGCACGCTGCTCCGCTACAGCAATTCGACGTCGTCGAAGGCACCGCCGAACGTATCACAGTGCCGCTGGTTATCAACGGGGATCCACTACCCGAGCACCTGGGGGTGGCTGGCCTGCAGGCTGCTCGCGCACGCCACAAAACGCGTGTTGCTCAATTACCGCCGCTCGGTCATAGTCTGCAACGTGGCGAGCCTGTGCTTGCGACTGTGCTGCGGTAGCACAGGACACATAACTACGCTTACTACGCTGCGCTTACTACGCTGCGGCCACTCCATCCCCTGCCAAACCGCGGCAACTAATATATTCGGCGCAGCACAAACCATTGGCGCTGCGGCACAGCTGTGCTACGGCCTAATTACCTCGTCATAAATTTTCTTGCAGTCCGGGCAGACTGGGAATTTTTCCGGGTCCCGGCTCGGCACCCATTTTTTACCGCAAAGTGCCCGCACCGGTTTCCCGGTAACAGCCGACTCCAGAATCTTATCCTTCGGAACATAGTGGCTGAAGCGCTCGTGGTCACCCTCTTCCAGCTGTTGATCATCCAGCAGCTTTTCGAGCTCACGATCAAGCACGTCAAGCCCACCTGCAGTCTGTGAATTATGAAACACTGTTTTCTCCCTACTCAGGTGCAGAGTCACCCGGCAACTTCAATAATAACCGCCAGTTGGTTTAATCATAAACCTCGGTTGTGCGCACAATCTCTGGAGCAGTACGATCAAAAATTAAGCCACCCAACCAAATGCAAAACAGCAGCACACAAACGCCGCTCACGATGCCGACAATCAGAGTGGTTGCTGCAAGCACGAAACTCGGAGCACTGGTGAGTGTTATCGCCGCCAACACAATTGTCGGCAGTGTCAGAAGCACTCCGCCGATAAATGAAACACTCTGTGCCACAGCGGCACCAGCACCGTTGTACTGCGGTTGCGAAAACGGCGACTCGCCGGGACGAGTTGAGGGATAAACCACCCAGGCACTGGCAACGGTAGATATTCCCGAACCGATGAACAAGGTTGCGGTGTTTAACCCGAGCACAACCGGGAAAATATACCATTTACCGACTAACAGCACTGACAGAGTTGTTCCGACCACCAAAAGCGGCACACCGGCAACGATAATCGGTGTGAGACGCCCGATACGATCGTCACGACCCCGAGTGTTGCTGGCCACATGCATCCAGATTGCAGTTGAGTCCATCGCGATATCGTTGTGAATCGACCAGCCGAGCAGATACAAAATCACCGGCACCGGCAGCAAAACTAAGAATTCAAAGCGCATTCCGGCCAAATGCATTGCAAAAGTTACCGCGATTGCGGCCGCAGGCAACGCTAAAAGACTCACAAAATAGCGTGGATCGCGCCGCCAATAGATAACCGTGCGCGCGGCAATCACACCGGCCGGGGTGTCAGGAAAAAAGTCAAACACTCCAAGACCTTTGCTGCCGTTTAGCCTTGGTTTTTCGGTACTTTCTAGCAGTCGTGCCGCACACAGCAAATAAGCTAAGTAGAGTAGCACAAGCAGTATGACCGCGGCTGTCAGCGTAAAACCAAAACCGACGTAGTTCGCGGAACTCCAAAACTCGCTGCCGCTATAGCTAAAACCAAAGGGGCTCCACGCCAGAATTTCCGCGGTTGTAGTTGCAGGACGCTCATCTCCGTTTATAATCTCGGCTGCCACGAAGAAAGCCAGCGGCACCAGCGCAGAAAACAGCAACAATCCACCCCAACGCCGGAAAGAGGCAGCGAAACCTGTCGCCAAAAACAGTTGGCTGCTAGCGATAGCCACCTGCGTCAGCGCCGTCACTAACAGCACCAGCAGCACCGCCGCTAGCACCTCAATCACAAGCGGGTGTTGCAGCAGGGTAATTCTGAGCACGGCGCGCACAAGCGCGAAAACCCACAGCAACACGGCGAACGGACTCAGCAGCGCGCTGATCCACACTCCTCGCGCCGCCGCAGGCGCAACAGGATAGCTGGCGTACTGCCGCACACCAAGCTTACTGTCGGCCAGAAAACCGGCGAGCAGCGCACCCAAAAGCGGCAACGCTGAGACCGCGAAAGCGTCAAGCAGACGCGCCCGCGGAGCCGTGGTTAGCACTGTGGTTTGCGGCAGCACCGCGGCCGCGGCGAACAGCGCTAAAAACAGCACCGCTGTTAACCCCTTGCGAAGTGCTTTCGCAGCTCCTTGCCGATAGCCGGCGGTGTAAACCAGCCACCTTAGCGCTAGCGCCCGTGTAACCAATTTAGCCCACTCTCGTTTGTCTCGGCTGTCAGGTGTGCAAATTTTTTCTCCAGCGTGGTTTCACCGCGCACTTCAGAAACGGTGCCCTGTGCCACAACCTCGCCCGAAACAATCACCACCACGTGATCACAAACCCGCTCAATCAGCTCCATGCTGTGGCTCGACATCACAACGCTACCGCCCTCAGCCACAAACTTTTCAAGAATTTCTGTCACGTTCGCCGCAGAAACCGGGTCAATGGCTTCAAATGGTTCGTCAAGCACCAGCAGACGCGGGGCGTGAATCAGTGCGCAAGCCAGCATAATTTTCTTCTGCATGCCGGCAGAGTAGTCTGCGACCAGCCGATCAAGCGCGTTTCCCAATGCAAAAGCCGCAGCTAACTCTGCGGTACGTGAAGCGATAACATCTGCTTTCAGCCCGTGCAGAACTCCTGCGTAGTGCAGCAGTTGCGCTCCGGTGAGTCGGTCAAATAATCGCAGCCGGTCAGGCAGCGTACCGATTTTATGTTTCGCCTGTGAGCCCTTCTCCCAAACATCTTCACCGCACACCGTCACCCGACCACTGGTAGGACGGTTTAGCCCGGTGATCATGGTCAAAGTGGTGGTTTTACCAGCACCGTTAGGGCCTACAACCCCCGTAAAAGAACCGGACCTCACCTCAAAACTAACCTCATCCGCAGCAACATTTGTGCCGTAGACCTTCGTCAGTAGCTGCACATCAAGCAGCACCTCGTTACTCGCTGCTTTAATGCCGCGCTCGCGCGCTAAATCTTCTGAAAGTTGTGGTCTGTCACTCACTGCTGCTGCCTCCTAATCCCAATATTCAAGATTACCTGCAATTTATGAGTGCTTGCACAAAATTTCACAACGATGTGGAGTACTTGGGCGAGGTCACCGCAATGATCTTTTCGCAACAGCTACCAGGCGTTAATTCTTCCAGCGTCGATGCAAAATGTTGCCGCAGCACAGCGCTCACGTCATGCTCTTGCCACCAGGTCGCGGGGGCGCTATCGCCTCTCAGCAGTGCTTCTATCTCAGCATCCGTGACCAGCGCCGGCACCGGAATCAGAGCTGTAATTTCAGCCGGGGCCGCGACATCCATCGCAACCGGCAATCGCAAAAGCAGCGCAGCAAAAAGCAATTCCCCCAGAGCATCAACCACTATGCCATCTGCTGCATACAACTGCTGCAGCAGCGATTTTTGCAGGTGACGTGGATCAGCCACCGGCCGTATTAGCTGCCCTTGCCCAGCACTAACGGCGGCCTGTTCTGCCTCACCATAGCCGCGCAAATCAAACAGCACCGGGTTGCCAGATAACAACCCCAGCTCGGTTTTAGCAATGCGCTGCACAATTGGGTTCACCCCTGTCGGATGCTGCGTCGCGGCCACTAACGCCGGGCGTAGAGCATCAAACCTGGCCCGCACCACACCGAACTCAGGCGCTTCCATAACCTCGCCGGCAACAACCAGTTGCTGCGATACTGCAATAAGCTGCTGCCTACGAACCGGACGCAACAGCTCGGAAACCTCCGTAGAACCGCTCAGCACCAGCGCCGCGCTGCGTTGCAGCTTATGCCAGCCGGGCTCACCGTAGAGCGCCGTTGCGGCACCGACCGGCACCGCGGCGCGTTCATCAGTCACTGCCCATATCTGACGCAGCTGTGGCGCAGCCGTGTGAAGATAATCTGCCAGCATCTCTAAATCTAGGTTTTGTTGCCGTCCCAAATGGCACAGCAACACCTCGCAGCTGCGCGGCTGCTTTGCATCAAGTGCGGTGAGCGCAGCTACGGTGCGCTCACAGGCGGCACCGTCAGGAGCTTCATGCAAGCGCTTAGCGTATTGTGTGGCCGCTCGCCGCAGCGTGAGTGCTCGCATCGGTACTGTAACAGCCGCGAGAATATCCGCTACGAGAGTTGCCGTATTTGTTGCCGCAGCATTTAACTGCGGTGGGATTACCGCACTGCCAGCGTCATACCAGAGCACCGGTGCGGCTACTACCCCGGCATCGGCAGCGAATTCATGCTGTGCCGTCACTACCAGGGCAAACTCCGCATACCAGGCAGGATTGAAACAGTCTGGTGGATCCACCACCCGCACGCTCACACCGGAACGCTGCGGTGCTGCTACCTCGGGATGCTCCGGCCAGATAAGGACACAAATGTTGTTATCGCTAAAACTGCTTTCGTGTTCTAGCAAGCTGGCCGCAAAGTTTGCGAGTGCGGCATTTGGAACCCGGCACAGCACTAACTGCGCTGCGGTTTCGGGAATTCCTGCAGCCGCTAACAGCTGTTCGCGCCGCTTAGAGGCGGTTAAAGTGTCTACGAAGTCAAGCCGTGGCGCGCCTGTAACTACGACTTGCCCCGGCAAAACCTTGGTATACTGCCGCACCTGCTGAGCATGCACATAGGAACTGACGGTGTAAAGTGTCACCTCGGGTTTGCAAAAGCGCAGCACCCGCTGCACCGCCAGCGGCCACTGTTTGGGTGCCGCTGCGCGGAACTTCGCGGTGGTAATTGTGGCATCAATCTGCGCCAGCACAGCGCCGAATGCAGCGTACTCATTCGTGGGGCGGGAAACTCCCACCAGGCAGAGGTAGCGTGCCCTCGCGGTGGCCCAAAAACCACGCCAGCTGGCAGCGCGCACCACCGTAATTTCTGACGGCACCAAACTCGGCTGTTGTGGCTGTGCCACAACCACTATTATCGACTGCCCTGGCAGCGTCCGCAGGTGCCGCGCTAAAGCCACTAAATCTGCTGTTTCCCTCTCTGCACAGAGCACCCAGCGATGCACCTGCCTGGGAATGAAAAGGCAAATCAGGAAAGCTAAAAACAGTAAAACGGGGCGCGTCACCGCTTGTAAAAAGGAAGTGACCGCCCCGCTTTTTATCTGCATGTTGGCTACTTTACTAGAGTGTTCCGAGAGTCGCTACTGTGGTACGTAACTCGCCGTTGCGATAGTATTCCAGCTGCACTTCGCTGCCCCCCGGGTGCATCCGCACAAGCGCAGAAACACTGGTACCGTCAGCTGCGGTTATGCCATTTAAGGTGGTGATAATGTCACCCGGTTGTAGCCCTGCACGCGCCGCCGCGCTATCTGGGTTTACGTCTACCACCAGTCCTCCAGCGTGGGTGGCTTGCGGCTCGCCAGTTGCGTCAGCAACGCTGGCGCCCAGCAACCCGTGACTTGGTTTTTCACCCGCTATGAGAGCATCAACAACCCGCACAGCGAGCTCGGAGGGAATAGCAAAACCCAGCCCAACGCTGCCGGCTACGCCGTCTGCAGATCCGGTGGAGGCGATTGCCACGTTAATTCCGATGAGCTCCCCTTTGCCGTTAAGCAGCGCACCACCAGAGTTACCTGGGTTAATTGAGGCATCGGTTTGAATCACCGGCAGCGTAATACGATTTGCTGCGGTGTTCTGCTGCTGCCCCGGCAGCTCAAACTGTGACTCCGGAGAACTGTTATCCTCTGGAGCAGTCTGCGGGGCGGTCGCCGCACGCACCGCAATTCCGCGATTCACTGCGCTCACCACACCACTCGTGACAGTGCTCGGTAGCTCCAGCGGAGCGCCGATCGCAACGGTTGTGTCCCCAACGTTAATGCTGCTGGAGTCCCCGATGGGCATCGGGGTAAGGTCAACACGATCGACCTTCACAACCGCCAGATCAGCATAGGGATCAGCGCCAATCAAGCGCGCCGGAAGCAGTTCGCCGCTGCTGGTACGCACTTTGATTCGGACATCAGAACTGCCGTCACCGAGGGCTACGTGCGCATTCGTGATGATATACCCGTCTGCGCGATAAACCACACCGGAACCGCTGTCGCTGCCGCCAGCGCTCTGCACTTCCAGAGTCACCACGCTCTCAGTACGCGCCGCCGCAATGGCGCTAATCGGGCTGCTAGTCTCGCCCCCGACAATTTCAATGGCTCCGGCACCTCTGTTTGCGGCAAGGCTTGCACCGATGAGACCACCTCCCAAACCAGCGGCAAGCACCAAGCCAGCAGCGGTGACCACAACTCCGGCGGAGTAACGGCTTTTTGAGGTAGAATCGGGGGTTACTGTTGTCGCTGATGCAGCCGCTATCCCTGGTGCAGCAGATGTTATCAACGGCTGATAACGCGGCGCGTATGATTGCGGTAATTGTGTTGCCGCCTGCTGCTGTGGCGCTGCGTGCGGCGGCGCATACGGATGTTGCACATAGTGGGCGGCTGGTGCTCCCTGCAGCGCCTCAGTCTGCGTTGCGGTTGGTCTCGCCGTTGGTGTCTCGGCCACGACCGGCGATGTCCGAGCTTGCTGATTTGCAGCCTGCTGCGGCGAGTATTGTGGCGCAGCGTTTAACGCCGCGGTGTCTGTCGGTTGTGGATTTACTGCTTCCGGATTCATAATGCTCCTACATTTTCAATTACCCATTAATACTGAAACAAAACTCTATGATTTTCTTTAAACTCCCCCGAGGGCAAGCTGAATGCCAAGATAAGCAATCGCTGTGTCGCAGAAAAAACTGCTGCAGATGCACCTCGTAAGGCGCCGCGCAACACCTGCAGGAAGCAGGATTTGCATCGCACATCAAAAGTGTGTATAGTTATTTTTTGTGCCGCGGGGTGGAGCAGTTCGGTAGCTCGCCGGGCTCATAACCCGGAGGTCGTAGGTTCAAATCCTGCCCCCGCAACGAAAAAAGCCTTGGTTGTGTTAATTTACAATCAAGGCTTATTTTTTTCCTAATACGCAGTGTATAAAATTTTATATACCTCCTCTAAAGGAAAACACATTTATTTGCATGTTTTCCTTAAATTAAGAAATTGTAACTATAGCCCTTAAAAATTGTTTACCGTCCTGCAACCTGCAAGAATTGCAGTAGTTGCTCAACCGAGCAACATCTCTAACCCGAGCAACACTTCAAAGCAGAAGGGAACCTAATGGGAAACGGTAAGCGCACAGCAGCTGCCTGCATCGGCACCGGCCTGCTAGCTTCACTAACACTCAGTGGTGTAACCCCCGCGCTGGCACACAGCAACGGGCTTACAGCGGCTCAAACCGCACACCACTCGCTGCCGCTCATCATGCAAGACGGCAAACTCGTACCAACCACTGGCGCAGACAAAGCATTCGTTGATTCAGCGGTATCGTTGCTGCGTTCACTGCACACCGAAGAGGACACCGTACCTCCGGGAGAGAACACAGATGGCACCGATGGCACCACCGCTGAGGGTGGTACCGGAACCGCTACAGCAACAGATGGCACCAGTAGCTCTAGTAGCGACGGTACCGGAACAAACACAGCAGACAGCCCCGGCACTAACACCGAAGATTCTGACGGCAACGGCCCGGCAGCAGAGGATGCTGCAGACGAGCTGTCACGGCTCCTCGCTGAAGCACTCAGCCGTAATAACGCTAACCAGTTGCCAGATCCACTGGATTTTGACAACCAGCAGGCTGATCCAATCACCCACCTGATTCCTGCAGCGGCAGACCGCTTCAAACAGGCTGACGGCAGCTACAACATCGGACGTCCGGCTCCGGGCGGACCAGGCGCGGGTAACGCAGTTGCAGGGCTCGAAGAGTTTTACGAACAAAAGATCACCTGGGGCGATTGTGGCCCATTTGACCCGAGCGGTGCCGGCGCGTACGCTAATGAAGATGTTGAGTGTGGCTACCTGATAGTTCCGGTCGACTACAAGAACCCGGGCGGAGCAACCGCGGCTATCGCACTAATGAAGGTGAAAGCTAAGAATCCAGATGCGCGCATCGGCAGCATCTTCATGGATCCGGGCGGGCCTGGCGGTTCTGGCGTGGAACGTATCTTTGACTCAGTTACCGCAAGCAGTGAAGTGCGCGACAAGTTCGACCTTATCGGCTTCGACCCACGCGGCGTTTCCAGCAGCTTACCAATGATTCGCTGCAAGTCATCAGCAGCTTTTGACGCACAGCGTCAGGGCAGCGACATGCTAACCGCGGCACAGCGCGATAAAGTGCTGGAGCACAACACCGCTGCCTGCTACGAAAACACCGGTAAGGGCTTTGGTATTGCCGGCGCTGATTTCATCCCCCATGTGGGCACTGTTAACGTCATCAAAGACCTTGACATTGCCCGCGCAGCAGTTGGCGATAACAAAATCAACTACCTCGGATACTCATACGGCACCTCAATCGGGTACCAGTACGCCATGGAATTCCCTGACAACATTCGCACCATGGTGCTGGATGCAGTCGTAAACCCATTCGAAAACAACCCCGAAGAAGCTGCTAAGTACGCAGAATACACCGCTACCACCAGCGGCACCGTATCTTCTGAGCTCAGCCAGATTCAGGGTTTCCAGTCCACCTTCGAGCAGTTCCTGCTGAAGTGTGCGGCCGAGGGCTTCGAAGACACCCCGTGTGCGCTGGGCACCTCAACCGACCTCAACACTCTGATGGCGGAATACCAAAAGCTGTCGCAGAAGGCTTGGGGATCAAACGTTTACAAAGGTCGTGACGGTCGCGTCTTGAGCTTCGAAGATTTCACCCAGGCAACCATCCTGTCGATGTACAGCGAAAGTTTCTGGAAGTACCTCAACATTGGTTTGACCCAAATTAAAAACGGTAATAACGCTACCATGATGCTGATTTTGGCTGATATCTACTACAGCCGGGATTCAAAAACCAACCTGTACTCCTACTCCGACTCAGCTTTCCAGACTATCTGGTGCACTGACTCCGGCACCTCCCCAGACGGCAATGATCCGGCAGCGGCAACCGCGCTGACCCAGGAACAGTACAAGGTAGCTCCGTTCACCGACCCAGGCAAAAACGAGGATGGCACCCAGCGGGGCCTGGAGCCTTCAAAAGACTGGTGCACATTCTACAAGAATCAGCACACCCTGCCACAGGGCAAGAGCTTAAAGGCAATGCCAAACATTCTGTTCATCTCCACCTCATACGACCCATCAACCCCTTACCAGGATGGTGTGGTTGCAGCAGCTGGTGCTGGTGGCACCCTGCTAAGTGTTGCTGGTAACGATCACGCAGCATACGATTTCGGGGCAGATGACTGTGTTGCACAGATCACCAACCGCTACTTCGTAGACATCGTAGTTCCAACTGATATCACTGGCCCAGAAGCCGATAACGCGAAAGACTTGTATTCTAACGTGATTAATGGCACCCAGTGCCGTGTGGATTCGTTCCGCGCCACAACCGCTGCAGCTGACGTCACCACCGGCGCCGGCTCAGAAGTTGAAATCACCGCTACCGGACTGGTACGCAACACCGCTTACGACGTGGAACTGCCAGACGGTTTCACCCTTGCAACACCAGTTGTGGCGAATGTTGATGGCACCGCAACTTTCACCGTAAAAGTGCCGGCTAACGCAGCAGCGCAGCAATTCACCTACACCGTGAAGCCTGCTGATGCAGCAGCCAACGACCCGGTGGTGCAGGTCACCGGCAAGATTAACGTGGTCGCACAAGAAACTCCGGTAACCCCAGAGCAGAACACCACCGCAACCAAGCCTGTTGCACAGGGTAAAGCAGGTGGCAAGCAGCCACTGGCAAAAACCGGTGCTGACTTCGGAATGGGAGCCATTGCGCTGGCAGCTATCGCGCTGGCAGCAACCGGCGCAGGTGTAGCTGCACGGGCACGCCGCCGCGGCTAATCGCGGCAAAGTATCCCGTTCCCAGTGAGCGGATGTTCTAGCGCAAACAGTCTGAGGGTGTGAGACAAGTTGTGTCTCACACCCTCAGCGTATATAAAAGCATTATGACTACCGCCCGTGCTCTGAACTCTGACTGGCTGTGCCTGAGCCACCAACTGCAACCAGGAATCCCGACCTTCCCCGGGGATCCCGAGGTGACAGTGACGGCACACAGCACTGTTTCAACCGCTGGCTACGCAGTACACAGCATCACGCTCGGTAGTCAGTCCGGCACTCACGTTGACACCCCCGCACACCTTTTCGAAGCTGGCACAGCGCTACACGAATTCCCGCAGCAGCGCTTCACAACCCGTGCCATAGTCCTAGATTTGCGCACTGTGGCACAGCCTGCTGAGCTGATTCCCAGCGATGTTTTTGAGCAACTACCTCTGGCCACCGCAGAGACAGACTCCGTGCTGGTGTGCACCGGCTGGGATAAGCACTGGGGCTCTCCAACCTATTTCCAAAACCCTTATTTCGATGGCAAGGCCTCCATTACTCTGCTACAGCTCGGATACCGCACTTTCGGTTGCGACCTACCGAGCCCTGATGCTTGCACTGACACTCAACTGCCTTTTCACGAAACTTATCTGGCTTCCCCTGACAGCCTCATCATAGAAAATCTCACAGGCCTGACACAGCTACCGCAGGGCGAAGTTATCGATTTCATTTTTCTGCCGGCTCAGCACGGCAGCCCAGATGGCAGCCCGGTTAACGTAATCGCTAGGCCGCTATAAGCCATCACGACACCGCCAAGCGTAGTGTGGTGCCAGGAAAATTCCTGCCACCACACTACGCTTGCACTCCGAGCGCACAGTGCTCACAGCGCACTGCGCGGTTAGTTGTTATCTTGTTCGCCGCTCAACTCCAGAGCTTGCTCCAGAGCTTGCTGCAAGCGCTTATCGGCAGCACCGTATGCCGCCCAGTCTCCCGCAGCACGTGCCTTGTCACGATCAGCCAGAGCCTGTTTCATCTCGGCGAGCGCAGCATTGAGACTCTCTAACTGCGGCTGCTGTGACTGTTGCGGCGCTGCAGCTGCAGCCTCCCCGGCATCCGGCGTTGTGACGCTAGCTTCTATATCGCCGTCACCGGCAGATGCCCCAGAGTTACCGCCGAAGAGCGAATCTAAGGCTTGATCTAGCGTGTCCTCGAAAGCGATCTGATCGCCGAAAGAAACCAACACTTTCTGCAGCAACGGATAACCACGCTGCGCTTTCGCCTTAACGTAAACCGGCTGCACATACAACAGGCCGCCGCCAACCGGCAAAGTCAGCAAGTTGCCACTAATCACATCGGTCTCGCCACGGCGTAGAATGTTTAGCACGCTGGCAACCTTAGCATCGGTGCTGAAACTATTCTGCACCTGACCCGGGCCACTAATCGCACTGCCCTTAGGCAGCACCAACAGTTTCAGTTTGCCATAGTTGGCGTTAACCTCGCCGTTTTTACCGGTGCCGGCATTAGCGTCAGCCGCCAAGTAACCCGTCAAAATGTCTCGCGCGTTATCACCAGACTGATTCGGGATAAAGGTGGAGTAGATAGAGAAAGTTGGTTCGCTGTTAGCACCAGCTGACAGCGTCAAATAGTACGGCGGTTGCGCTGGCACACCGGTGCTGCGAGAAACCGTACCGGCCTCACCCAGGGAGTCTGTCTCGACGGTGCTCGCCACCGCCGCAGGTGCAGCATTCGCGCTGCGTGAAACCGGATCCTCTGGTGTCTTCCACGCATCCTCTTTAGAGTAAAACGCTCCCGGATCGGTGACATGATAGTCGCCAAGAATTTCCCGTTGCACTTTAAAGAGGTCATTTGGATACCGCACATGGCTAAGCAAATCCGCACTCATCTCAGAAACTGGAAGCAGAGTTTCAGGGTAAATCTTCTGCCAAGCACGCAGCAGTGGATCGTTTTCGTCCCACGCGTAAAGTTTCACACTGCCATCGTAAGCATCAACGGTAGCCTTCACCGCGTTTCTAATGTAGTTAATCTGCTGCGGTGCACCAGCTGTGGTGTTGTCAGCATCGAGCAGCATTTCACTCATATTGCGCTGTGCCGAATATGGGTAGCGAGAGCTTGTAGTGTAACCATCAACAATCCACACAACCCGCCCATCAACTACAGAGGCGTAAGGCTGCCGATCAAGCGTCAGGTATGGCGCAGCCGCGGCAACTCGATCCACCGGATTGCGATTGTAAAGGATCTGCGAACCATCAACAACCGCCTCCGAGAGCAGCAGCTCAACGTCCTGGAATTTCAGAGCGTAAAGCAGTTTTTCAAACACACCGTGCAGCACCGGGCCACCATTACCGCTGAACGTGGTGAGGTTTTGCCGTTCTGGGCTGTCACCATTACTAGCATCGGCGGTTTCGGTCTCTGCAGCGCTGCCTGCGTTATCGTTAGCAGTGTCAGCGCTCGTCGCTGCAGCATCAGCGGCATCGTTTGGCGCCGCAGTAGCAGCATCCTCAGTCGCCGGTTGAATCAACTCCGGCGTTGCAGTATCAACGTCAGCCGGGTAGTCAACTTCAATCGGCTTGCTGCGCTCTCCACCAACGATGGAGTACAGCGGAGAGTAGCGGCCAAAGTAAATCCGCGGTTCGAACTCTCCTAGTTTACCTGAGGTTGGGATACCGTTTTCCAGAAATACCGGCTCACCACCCTGAGCACGTTGGTTGCCATAAGCCGCAACCAAGCCGTAACCGTGGGTGTAAACCAAAGACCGGTTGTACCACCCGGTTTGCTGTGATACGTCAATCTCACGCGGTACCGAAACGGTGTCTTCTACCCGGCCGTCAATCTGATAGCGGTCAACGCTGAGGGTGTCATGGAAGCGGTAGTACTGTTTACTCTGCTCCAACTGCGCAAAAGTTGGTGCGATTACCGCAGGGTCCATAATCCGGATATTAGCTGTCGCTACTGCATCATCCCGTAACGCGCCAGCTGTCGCGGTGGTAACCGCATCATAGCGCTCAACCTCAATATTGTCGACGCCATAAGCAGCGCGGGTGGCAGCAATATTGTGGCTAAGATACTCTGCCTCCAGGCTTTTCTCATCTGGCCCTACCTTAAACTGCTGCACCGCCCACGGATAGCCACTGCTCAAAACCACACTGGCGGCAATGAACATCGCGGTGCCAGTAACAGATAGCCGCCACTTACCGCGCACCGCAGTAATAATAAACAGCACCGCAACTACAACGCCGATGCCAGCCAAAATTTGCATGCCTGGAATCCGCGCGTGCACATCGGCGTAGGTAGCACCGGTAAAAAGACCGCTGCTGTTGGTCAATACGCTGTACTGTCCGAGCCAGTATTGCACCCCAAAAGTTGCCACATAGCAGGCCAGCAGCACCCCGAGCAGTACCCGGGTGCTTTTCGCGACCCGGAAATCTTTACCGCTGAAAGCAATGCCACCGTAAATATAAGAAACCGCAACTGTTACCACCAGCGCCGCCAATAGCACAGTCTGCGCAAACAGCACGGCTCCGTCGAACACCGGCAGCGCAAACATGTAAAACTGTAAGTCTAAGCCGTGCAGTGGATCAAGCGTGCCGGTTGCCTCGCTGTTAAACCACAGCAAAACATCACGCCAAGAGTTACTCACCGCAACGCCGGCAAAAACACCGAGCAGCGCAGGAACGAATAAACGCACCATTTTTTGCAGCGGCTCAAGCGCTTTCTGATAGGCATCTAACTGACTATTAATACGAGCGTAAACCGGACGTTTGCGGAAGGCAATCTCTGATACCACATACAGCGGAGCTGCCATCGCCACAAACCCAATTACGAACATAACCGCATAGCCAACCCACTCGGTGAAGAAAACTCGCAAGTAGCCAAGCTGCTCAAACCACAACACATCGGTTATGACATTGGCGCTGACCACAAAGGCAGCAGCCAAAATTGCCACCACTATTAGCGTAATCAGCAGCGCCGAGCGTTTTTTCGGCTGCTGCGGCGAAGATGTTGGAGAGCTCACAAAACGCCTTCCTGTTGCTTAACTTATTGCAACAAGTCTAGCGTTTTCAACGGCCCGACTAGCTGCTAATTCACTGCTAGAGAACCGCAGCTGCCGCGGCCAGTATGGGAATCAGTCACAGGCTGTGAGGCCCACTGTAGGTTTGCCCGCCTTATAGTCGCGGATGGTTTGCACCGCGGCGGCGAGATCCGCAACAGCAACAACCTCCATCTCCCCCGGAATCCGCTCTGGCAGCGCGCTACAGTTATCGGCGGGCATCAAAAACAGCTCGGTACCTGCACGCTCAGCAGCATAGAGTTTCTGCTTTAAACCACCGATTGCCCCCACTTCACCACGACCGTTCATTGTGCCCGTGACGCTCACCTGCACCCCGCCAGTGAGATCCTCCTCTTGCATTTTGTCGATGATCGCGAGCGCCAAAACCAGCCCAGCACTCGGACCACCAATATCTGTCATGGCGTAATCAATCGTGTAAGGCAGCCCGAATTCTACTCGCGGATAAACCCCTAAAATGAAGCGTTCTGCATCGGCAGACCAGGTGGTTGCAAGAGCCAGCGACATTTTTTCAGAACCCCGCAAAATTTCAAGCGTGATGGTGTTGTCACCCACCTGCTGCACCGCATCCACCAGATCTTGACCATCGGTAACCACAGCACCGTTGACGGTGAGAATCTCATCACCCTCCTGTAACTGCGCCGCTGCTGCCGTATCCGGCACTGTACCCGCCACAAAAACGCGGTTCTCAACCGGGTGCCCAAGGTAGCGCAGAGCCGCCGCCGCAGCCACATTCTGAGAACTCTGCATCAGCTGCGCCGATTCTGCGTTAACGTCATCTACGGAACGATCTTCCGGATAAATCTCGCTGACCGGAATGATATCCTGCGATTCATCAAAGAACGGGCCAATCAGCGACCCCCAAGACCGCGGCCGATCTTTATTCCCGGAAATACTCACGGTAAGCATGTTTAGCACGCCGCTGTTTGGTGCGGCGCTAGCGATTTCCGCTTCTGGTTGCACCACAGCAGTGGCTTGCCCGGGCTCAATTTCCAGTTCCCCGAGGGTGTTCAGCACCATACCGGGGCGTTCAACTAGATACGGCGACGGCAGCGACCCAGCAGCAACGCCCAAAAGCACCCCCAGTGTAGCCACTGCAGTGTAAAGTGGCTTCGGACCGCGGGTTTTGGGGGCCCGCATCCGAGAGCACACAGTGGGAGCAGCAGGGGTTTGTTCCGAATCGTTCGCTGTTAGCGTTCTGTGTTCTGCCATGAATGCTAATTTATCAGCCCTTTGTTAAGCAAACCCCGATAACTTTAGAGTGATAACTGATTTTATGAGGTGGTTATGAGCGACAAAAATCAGCAACCAGACGGTTTCGACCCAGCAGAGCTAGCGAAAATGCTGCAGCAGATGTTCGGCGGCAGCATGGATCCGAGCGACCTCGCCAAAGCTGCTGGGCTACCCACAAATCCAGCTACACTGTTTGGTATTTTCCAAAACCTCTCTAACGCAGCCCACAATTCAGTAGACACTTCACAGGTGATTGACCCTGCAGCAACTCGCAAAGCGGCGCTGGCAGCATTGCAGCACTACCCAGCTCCCGCAAAAGAAGCAGCAGCTGCCACCGCGGACGCGATTAACACCTCGCTTACCCTTGCTACGGCATGGCTCGACCGCAGCACGGCGATGAGCGCTGCCGCAGACTCCCCGAAGTTTCTAGACCGTACCAAGTGGATTACCGGCAGCATCGATACCTGGATCAGTTTCGCATCGCCGGTTGCCGAGTCTATTTGCACAGCACTTAACAACGCTTTAGAGGAGCAATTTCCGCCTGAGGTACAGGCACTAATATCTGGCCAGTCTGGATTGTTCCGACGCCTCGGCAGCGCAATGTTTGCAATGCAGCTCGGTAACGCCATCGCGAAACTAGCCGCAACAGTGTTTAGCGGCGGTGACATCGGAGTGCCAGTGCTGCAGCTTCCTGGCCACGCCGGAGGCAGCTTTATGCCGGGTAACATCTCCGACTTTGTTGCTGACTTCGAGACTGATAAAGCAGAGTTGGTGCTCTACCTCACTATCCGGGAGCTCGCTAATGCGCGCCTCTTCAAGCACGCGAAATGGCTCCGGCCACACTTGGAGACCGCAATCTCTGATTACGCGCGTGGCATCGAAATTAATACCTCACAGCTTGACACTGTGGTGTCTGAGGTGGATCCTGCCAACCCCGAGGCAATCACCGAGCTGCTGCAGTCTGGCGCGTTAATCCCGCCGAAAACTGAACTGCAGGAGCAGGCTCACGAGGATATTAGCCATCTCTTAGCGCTGATTGTGGGATGGGTTAACGTGGTCACCGCAGCAGCTGCCAAGGATATGCCGCAGGCTGGGGCGCTTGCGGAGCTAATGCGCCGACGCAGCGCAACCGGCGGGCCGGCGGAAAAAGTTTTTGGCTCGCTGATTGGCTTGGAGCTACAGCCGCGGAAGCTCCGTGAGGCACAGCAGCTGTGGCAGCGCATCACCGAACTTGGCGGTGCACAGCTGCGTGACAGCCTGTGGCAACACCCTGATTTACTGCCAACAATCGCAGAGTTGGAGACTCCTGCGCGGTTATTCGAGCGGCTTGGGTTTGCGGACACTAACCCTGAGGCAGATACTGATTATGATTTTGATGCTGATTTGGCAAAGCTGCTTTCGGGCGGCTATGACGGCCCAGCTGACACTGCTAACCCGACGGAGCCGGACGATGCAGCCGGTCCGAAGAATCCAAACGACCCTAGTGACCCCAGCTAATCGCTTGCAAGAAAGGGGTGGATAAACTCTCTGCCGTGTTTTCCTGTGGAAAACCACCACGCTCCGGCGCTGCCGTGCGATATTTGTTGCATGCACACACCGGGAATTTTTCTAAAAATTGCGCCGCAGTTCGTTGCTGCCTGGGTTGATCCACACACCATCCGCTTCGGGTTCAGCACAGCTGCTTTAGAGCTCAGTGCCCTCACCGAGCAAGACCGTACTCTGATCAGCTCACTGCTCACCGGAACCACAATGGCCGCTCTGAAACGTACTGCGAAGCGCAGCAAAATCTCTCCCGAACACTTACAGGAAATGCTCCGCTTGCTGGCTCCGGTGCTGCAAGCAAGTTCTTCTCCCAGTGCCGCGACGACCACCGTCAACCTGTTTCAAACCGCCAGCTACCAACTTGCGGTACCAATAATTGCAAGTGAAACCGCCACCCGAACCGCGCTGCTGCTGCACGAAGCCCTGAGCTGGCACGGCCACCTCCCCAGCAGCACCAGCGACCTGCTAATCACCGTCAATCGTTTTTTGGTCGATCAGCAACTGTCACTGTCTCAGCTGCAGCACAGCACCGCAGCACAACTGCCAATTACCTTTAGTGACAGCTGTGTGCGCATCGGACCTCTATTAACCGCCGAATCCACGCCGTGCGCAGCCTGTTGCGAGCATGAAACGCTGCGTGCAGACCCTGACAAAAGTATTATGTTGCCACAGCTGCTCGGCCACACTGCAGCAACCGAAACTGCCACTGTTGTGAAACACATCGCGCCATTGCTCGCACAACTGGTAGCAGCCCCCTACGCTGCTACCGGTAAACAGTTCAGCTTCGAGTTTTCACAGGCGGAGATTCCATTACCACGGGTCCACTACTTGCGCCCCGATGCCGACTGTCTGTGCGCGCATCTGACGGCATCACCGCATAGCCAGCTTGCGGAGCTCACGACTGCCTAAGACACCCGTCCTGCACTCAGCGAACCTGCCGCGCAGCAGCGTAGCCTGCGAACAGTGCATAGCATTACACAGTGCGAGAACCGCTAGGCCCGGAATCAGAACCGCTGCACCGGAATTTTTGCCTGTTGCAAGAAGCGTGACGGCGCAACCCCTTGCTGCTCAGAGCCACTCAAAGAGACCCGCAGTAGTTCCCGGGCCCGGGTAAACGCCACATACGCTAACCGCTGCTCTTCGGCAATCGCGGCAGCGTTGTCGAGCGTCTGCTGAATCGGCAACTTCCCTTCGCTCGCACCGATTATATATACGGTGTGCCATTCCAGGCCTTTCGCGGAGTGGATCGGCAGCAGCACGACGGCGGCTTCCTGCGGCACAAAATGCGTTGCCATCATTTCCTGCAGGCGTTTAGCTATCTCCGGCAGCGGCAGCGCCGCACAGTGCGTGTCAATCACCGCCAGCAGCCGCTGCAGCAAGCGTCGCTGCGCTTCACGCTCCGGATCAGCAGCGGCCTTGGTGCTGTAACCGGCAGCCCGCAACACATCTAAAACCGTATGCTCCGCGTCTTGCTGTGGGCTCTGGGCATCTGCCTGCGCCGCAGCTGCCTTCAGCGCAATCACGGCGTTTTTCACCACCGGGAAACTAAACAACCAGGGATCTTCCGGCAGCTGAGTTTTCACCCCGCTGGCGCGCAGCACCTCCGAAATTTCCGCGAGCTGCTGATTGGTGCGCGCCAAAACTGCTATCTGCGACTCCGGCGTGCCAGCGCTGATTTGTTGTTTCACCGCGGCAGTAACCGCCTGCAGTTCTTCGCGGGCTGTACGGAACCACGCGGCGCGTGGCGCGGATCCACCCCCTGCCACAGCTTGCAGCTCAATAGCCCCGGGCGCTTGCCGCATCAGGTTATTAGCGGCTGTCACGATTCCGGCAGTGCTGCGATAGTTGCGGTGCAGGGTGATGGTGGTGGCTTCGGGGTATTCTTTTGCGAAGCGCAGCAAAAAGTTTTGGTTTGCTCCGGCGAAACTAAAGATGGTTTGGCTGGCGTCGCCGACAACGCAGAGATTATTGTTGTTTTCGCCCAGCCACTCGTGCAGCAGAGTGTATTGCAGCGGTGAAATATCTTGGTACTCATCCACAGTGAAATACCGGAAGCGCTGCTGCACCTTGCGGGCGATGGCGTCTTCGGCGGCGAGCATTCCCGCGGTGAGCGCGATAACGTCTTCAAAATCAATCACTCGCCTACTAATTTTTAATTCTTCGTAAGCGCGCATCACCTCCACAACCTGCTGCGGTTTGACGCCCACAACCCCGGTGCGTTGCGCACTCAGGTAGCCTTCGTAGCTAAGCGCTGAGACTTTGCGCCACTCTAGTTCTGCCAAAATTTCTCGCGCCACCGCGTCTGACACCTGCAGTGCCGCCTCCGTCGCAGCCTGTTGCACCAGCAGCAGCTTAGCCGTGCTGCCGAGCGGGGTCGGGCGTTCACCGCCCACGACGGTCGGCCAAAATTCATGCAGCTGTTCCAGCGCGAGGCTGTGAAAAGTGCGGCTCGTCACGCCCGGAACCTGCAACCGTGCCAGCCGCTCCCCGAGCTCCAGCGCGGCTTTACGCGTATAGCTGAGGGCGAGTACCTTGTCCGGGTTGTAAACGCCGCTGGCAACACCGTGTGCGATGCGGTGAGTGATGGTGCGAGTTTTACCGCTGCCAGCTCCGGCTCGGATCGCAACCGGACCGAGCAGAGCTGTTGCTGCCGCGCGCTGCTGTTCGTCCAGCTGCTCCAAGATCTGCTGCATACGGTCTCCTTAAACAAATACTGCTGGTGATAACTTTACCGGGACTCACTGTGGTTTCTCAGCGTGGCAGAAAAGGCTTTAAAGTTACCCCGCTAGGCTATAACCATGGCGAGTATTCCTCTAACTTTTGCGGCGCTTGCTACCAGCGCTGTGCCGAATCTGTACCCGCTTTCTGCGCGGAAACACAGCCTTGCGGGTGATGCAAACTTTACCGCTGCGGTTGTATCGTGTGATTCTGGTGACGTCATCGTCAGGGTTCCGTCACATGATGCCGCCGCCGCCCAGCAGGCTGCTGAGAATATTGCGCTTTCGGCTTTAACCGCCGGGGCCCGTAGCCAACTGCCGTTTTTGGTGCCGACGGTTTTGGGCATCACGCGCGCCGGAGAGTGGCCTGCCACTGTTGCAACTTTTTTGCCAGGCGAGAAGTTCAACACCGCAGATTTGCGGCCGGATGCGATTTTGCTCGCTTCTCTCGCCGGCGCTTTAGAGGCTCTGCATCAGCTGCCAAGCTCGCTGCTGAGCCGCGTCGGTTTGCCGGTGCGCAGCGCGGAAATGTGCCGCGTGGAAGCTGCCCGACTGGTCACCAAAGCGTGGCAGACCAAGCGGCTGCCGGTGGCGATTAAGGAGCGCTGGGAGCAGGTGCTCAGAGAGGTCACGCTGTGGGATTTCCAGCCGGTGACGATTCACGGTGATGTCACCGCCGATAGTTTTTTGGTTGATGCTGACTCGGTCACCGCTATGCTCGGGTTTGCCGAGCTCAGTGTGGGCGATCCGGCAATCGATTTTGCTTGGTTGTGTGCAGCCCCTGCTGGTGTGCTGCACGAGGTTTTGATTCGCTACGCCGAGAGCACCAGCCAAGATTTACAAAAGCTGCTTTATCGAGCCCATTTCTATCACGAGTTAGAGCTCGCAAAGTGGCTGCTGCACGGTGTCGAAACTCACGACCCTGAGATTATCGCAGACGCTGAAAACCTGTTAGATATGCTGGTGGATCGCGCGGTCGTCCCGATTTTACCGCCCGCGGCCGCGCCGCTTTCCGAGTGGGAAGTGCAGCATTTGCTTGACGCCACCGAGCACGTCAAACCGCAGGCAACGCACCTCAACGACACGCAGCAGTTGCAGCTGCTGGATGATGAGCGGGTGTTTAACTCTGACACTGACTTTATCGACCCTGTTCCTGCGGCACATGCGGATACGGCAGAGCCCCGCGAGAGCAACTCTGCGCCACGCCAGGACTAGCCTTACCCTTGGGAGGCGGAGACCTCGGGCGCTCCAGCACTCCCCTGCGCCGCGCGATAGCGCTGCTCCAAGTCAGCTAGACTGAGTATCTGCGCTTCCGGCAGCTCGTCTAACCGCAGTGTGCGGTTTTCGCTGACGTAAAACAGGGTTGCGGTTACCTGCTCCGGTGCCAGCTTGTATTCTTGCAGGTAAGCGTGCCGATACAGCTGCAGCTGCAAGAATTTTTCGAACTTTTCGGCATCGCTCACGGGAGCTTTGCCGGTTTTCCAGTCAACAATCTCAATAATTTCGGAACCGTCTGACTGCTGCCACGCAAACACCGCATCCATCTTGCAATGCATAATTTCACCGGCAAACGGCATTAAGATTTCCTGTTCTACCGCGATTGGTTGTTTCCGATACCACTTGGACGAGCTGAAATTGTGCTGCAGTTTTTGCAAGGTCTTAGCGCTTTGCATCTCGTACCCTTGTTGCTGCTGGATGCCTTCCCCAGCGGGACTTTCGAGCCCGGCTAGCTGCGGTGTATGCACCGCAGCTGTGGCATAGTGGGCCTGCACCCACTCGTGAAACCGGGTGCCAATATCGGCACCACGATATGGCCGCTGCGGCACTGGCCGCAGCAGCTGCAGTTGATACTGTTGTGGATCGGCTAACGCCTGCGCAAAAGCCGAGGCGTTAATCTTACCGTTCGGCAATGCCTCCTGCTGGGCCTGTGTTTGCTGTGCTTCTAAGAGCAGCAGCTGCTGCAGTTCACTTAGCGGCGCGATGTTTGACTCTGCTGCGTTAGCTAGACTGACGCTTGCTTGCCTAACGGCTGCTGCTGCCGCCATAAAGTTCGCTCGTCTTGCCCCGAGAGGATCAAGCGGCCAGTGTTGTTGCGTAGTATTTACGGCGGTTGCTGGTTTTTCACTGTGTTCTGTTGCTTCCTGCAGCTGCGGCAGAATTTCGGCGGTTATCAGCTCTGCGATATAGGGGCTCGGCTCAGCCGGGGTTTTCGACTCCCGCTGCCAGAAACAATAGCTTAAATAAAGCCACTTTTTTGCCCGCGTAAAGGTGACATACGCGACGCGTCTTTCGTCCAGGCTGTGTCGCGCTGCGAGCGCCTCCCGGTAGTCTTGCAGCACAACCTTATCGAAGTTATCTTGATCGGTGACCTGCTGTAACTGTAGCTGCGGCAGCGCCGCGTGGTCTTTGCTGAGTCGGCTTGGCAGCACTCCTCTTGTCAGCCACCCATAGCTATCTTTCAGTTTGGTGGGGAGCCCACCAGCCACCAGGCGCGGCACAAACACCGCGTCCCATTCCAGTCCTTTTGCGGAGTGGGAGGTGATGATTTGAACTGTTTCCGGGGTAGGCGCCGGCACTTGGGCGGGAATCTTATCGCTTTGCTGCGCCATTTCTAACCACACCAGCACCTGCTTGAGGGTAGCCTCGGGGTGGATACTGAGGTATCCCGCGACCTCGCGCAGGAAGCGATCAAGATTACTGCGGGGGTCGATTAGGTACTGCGCTTTTGCGCCTAACATCTTCGGGTGCGCAGCAAGTTCAATATCGAGCCGTAGCTCTCGCTCCAACCGGTAAAAGAGTTCGAGCACGTCTGCTCCGGCGCCTTGACGCAGGCGACGCAGCAGCTGCGCTGCTTCCCGCAGCCGGGCCTTACCAGCTGCGCTGATGTCTCGATACAGCTCGTCATGCAGCGTTCGCTGTGCAAAGCTATCAAGTGCTTGCACAATAGTTACGGTGCGTTCTGGGGCGGTTAAAACCTCGTCCGCCGCGGCGGCTGCGGCGCTTAACTGGGTGCCTTGACTGTCTTGTCGTTGCAGTGTTCGCGCTATTTTCGAAAGTTGTGCTAAGTCGTGCAGTCCCACGTTAAAACGCGGCCCTACTAGCAGCCGCACCAGCTCGTTGGTGGCGTCAAGCTGCGCCACAATTTTTGCGACGCTGATAAGCTCCACCACTTCCGGCGCGGTCAGCAAACCCCCCAAGCCCACAATCGTGTACGGAATATTTTTGCGACGTAAGGCCGCAGCAAAACCCTCCATGTCTTTACGGGTGCGCAAAATAATCGCGATTGTGGGCGGCTCCTGCTGCTCCTGCTGCGCAGCTAGCCGCATCCTTTGGATCTCTGCGGCTACGGCTGTTTCCTCTTCGATACTGGTTTCATAGCTGGCTGCCACTACTTGTCCTTCGGGGGCAGACTGCCGTGGCTGCAACTGCGGCAGCTGTAGCCGCGACGCTGATTGCAGCTGCGACACGATTTGATTGGCCGCTGCTAGCACTTGTCGGCTGTTACGGAAGCTCGTTGACAGGGTTAAAAGCTCACCCGCTGAGTGCCCGTCATAACCACTAAAGTTGGGCAAGAACTTTTCAAGGCTCTCAGCCGATGCGCCACGCCAGCCGTAAATCGATTGGTGTGGATCGCCCACACCCATAACGTCTGCACCCTTAAAAATGGTGGTGAGCAGTTCAGTTTGCCCAACGCTGGTGTCTTGCACTTCATCGAGCAAAATGACCCGGTGGCGTTCGCGCAACTTCGCCACGGTGTGCGAGGTTGCGGTGACTGCCTGCACCGCGCCGGCGACTTGGTCGGAGAATTCTTGCAAGTTGCGTGTCGCTTTTAGGGTGCGGTAAGCGGCAACTAACGGTAATAGCGCCGCGGTTATTTGCATTTCACTGGCGGCCCGTTTTACCCCTGCGCTGAGGGCTGTGCGGGCTCTGGCGCTGCCTCGCGGCAGGTTTTGCAACTGCAGCACACTGTCTATTTCAGCTTGCACTGCGCGCACGTCGACAGCGTTATCCACAATTGCGTTTTCCAGCTTAATCAGCACTGCCGCAGCGGTTAGTGAATCCATCTGTAGCTGTTGCAGCGCTGCACTGTCTTGCTGCAAAATAATCTCTTCTGCCAGTAACACCGCGGTTGCTTCATCCATCACTTTGGCGCTCGGGTTAAGACCCGCGACCACCCCAAATTCTCGCACGATTCCGGCAGCGAAGGCGTTGTAGGTTGAGATTTCCGGGTAGGCATACCCTGCTTCTAATTGTTGCTGCAGCTGCTGCACCTGTTGCAGTTGTTTACTGCTTAAACCACTGTCTTCGCGCAGTGCACTGTGCACAAATTTCTGCAGCCGATGCAACACGCGCTCGCTGAGCTCTCCGGCAGCTTTATTTGTGAATGTCAGCCCAAGCACTTGCTGCGGCTGCACTAAACCATTGGCGATAAGCCACACAACCCGCTGTGCAATTGTTTCGGTTTTACCCGAACCGGCGCCTGCAACAACCAGGTACTGCGTGCCAAGCGGTGCCTCAATGACTCGACTTTGCTCCGCTGTTGGCAGGAGCACCTGCGGCGCGTCAAAGTATAAAATCTCTGCCACCTGCACGGCGCTGAAAAGCATCTGCTTTGTCATAGTGTTACTCCTGCCAACTCACTGCCGGAATTAGTTGCAGCTCACACAGTGAGTTTTTGCACTGCCCGGAGGTATCGATCTCAAAAACTGTTCCCTGTAAGGTTTCCACGGCCTGCTCCACGGTTGCTTCAAATTGTGCTTGCTGTGTGGCATCCAGCTGCTTTTGGGACCGTTCTGTAACCGGCGCAGTAGCTGCCTGCTCATACTTCGGGAAAACCAGCACCGCTTGTATCCCTGACACATTTTGCGACTGCACAGTGTTTTGCACCCCTCCGGATGCAACCGCGTACTGATAAGCGGCCAATTGCAGACTCTGCTCAGCTTCTTTCACCGTAACCGGAGTTTTTGCGGTTTTAAGATCCACAATTCTGATTTGGGTGCTGCCGTCAGCCGCAGTGTGCTGCTCGATACGGTCAATCACCCCGCGAATTTTGACCCCCGCAACCTCCATTTGGAAAGGCACCTCACTGCCGAGCACCTGCCAGTTTTTGCTTTGCGCAAACGTGTATTTAGCAATATTTTCGGCAGCAACCGCGGTTTTTTCCAGCTCCAAATCAGCGATAACCGCATTTTTAAACGGTAGTTTACCCCAGTTTTGCTGCACTGGCTGCATCACCGCTTCACAGCTGTGCTCATTGATGCTGCTGCTGTGTTCCAGCCCCGCATGCAACAAAGTGCCGATTGCCGCCCGTAACTGCACCGGTCGCTGCCCGTTTAACTGGTTCAAAACCGCCCCGGCCGCACACTGCTGCAGTGCCACCAGAGTTGAAGGGCTCAGGGTAATATCGGCTGCGCTAGCAAACAGAGCTGGCTCTCCGCTGGGGGTGCCGGCACCATACCATTGCTCCGGGTCTGCCCCAGCCACCCCAGCTGCTGCTAGCCGCGCCAACTGCCCCGCAGCAACCAGCTGCTGCGGGTTGTGCTCCACAGCAGCCCGTAACCGCGCAACCTCACCCCGCAGCGTCAGGTGTAGCAGCTGTCCAGTTACAGGTTGCAGGTAGTCTAGAAAGAAGCGCCACAGCGGACTCGGATATTTTTCATCATCTGTGACTGTAAACAAACACAGCTTCTTAACCGCGCGGGAACACGCTAAAAGCAGCAGCCTAGTTTCGGCGTGCAACAGCTGATAGCGGTCAGCCACCTCCGGCTGCTGCCGTAGCACTGCTTGCACCTGTGCCAGCTGCAGATAAGCATCTCTGGAGCGCAGGTTTGGCCATAACCCCTCCTGTAGATCTGTCACACACACCACCGCAAACTCTCGACCAAGCAGCATATGCGGTGTGGTCACGGTAACGGCGGGGTGCTGCGCCTGCCGGGCAAGGGTGTCTTGCGGCACCTCGCTGGCCATAATTTCAGCTAGAAAAGCCAGGGGCGCAACACCT
The DNA here is from genome assembly GCF_014197205.1 of Canibacter oris. GTDB lineage: Bacteria > Actinomycetota > Actinomycetes > Actinomycetales > Microbacteriaceae > Canibacter > Canibacter oris. The sequence goes on along the minus strand of NZ_JACIFD010000001.1, from coordinate 16,180 downwards.
AACTCTTGAGACTCGTTACGCTGCACAACATAAAACAGCTCTAGCACGGTATCTAACAGCTGGTTAGCGTCACGCGCTGCATCACCGCTGCCTGACAGCGCTGTCTGCTGCAGCGCAGCCGCGTCACACAATCCATCCCACAGCAACCACAACAACTCAGATAGACTGCTGGTTTCTTTGCGTGCTGCGGCTATCTGCATTATTTGCGCGAACTCTGCCACTCGTTGTGCTGCCGCCGACGGCTGCGGTGGCAGCGCTAACTGCCCGGCGCACAGCTTAGCGAGCAACCCTTTGGCGGTTTGGGTTTCAGGATCAGCGTCTTCGCGCACCGCCACCAGCAAATCTCGCTTCAGCAGAGCGACATCTGGTACGGTGAATCCACCAAGCGGACCAATCAAAAGCTGTTGCACCTGCTCATCGCTTAGCTTCTGCTCGGCAATCACGGCCTGCAGTAACAGCACCAGGCTGCGCACGATTGCGTGATCACGTAACACGATGCCGCCGCCGCTGGTTTTGGTCGGCACTCCGCGGTGGCTCAACTCCCGACACAGTTGTGCCACGGTGTCGCGGCTGCGGCAGACCACCACCATGTCTTCCCAGCTCAACGGCGCAGCCGCTAACCCAAGCTTTGCCTGACGCAGCTGATAGGCTATTGCACTGCTTAAGGCAGACGGTGAATCGCAGTTGAAAGCGGCTACCTCACCGCCGGAAGCGCTCACAGTAGTTTGCCGGTAGGCTGCCGTGCCACGCACTCCAATGGCCCCGCTGAGCCGTTTAATGACAGCGGCGATTTCTGCCGGGAAACGCACAATCTCTAGGAGTTCCAGCTGCTGCACCTGATCTTGTGCGTGGCCTCCGGCACTGCTTGCAGCGTGCAGCATTGCTGGAGTTGCAGGTAGCGCGGTCAGCAACTCCGGCAGCGACAGTGGCTCGGCAATGTGCACCTGCGCCGCAGTATCAGGATCTGCCGCTGCCCACACGGCTACCCCGGCACCAGCTAGGCGCTCCAAGAAACGCTGCTCGGCTAGGGTAAGTTCGGCCGCGTCGTCAACTATCACCAGCTGTGGTAATGCCAGCCCAGGTGCCTCCTGTAGCAGTCTGCCAGCAGCGTTTAGCACACCGGTTGCGGAGTATTCTGCCCTGTCGGCTAGCTGAGCTTCGCATCCCGACAGCACCGTGATGGCAGCAAACACCTGCTCAGCTAGGCTCCCGCGATGCTGCTCTAGCTGAGCTGCTGCCTGCGTAACGGTGAGGTCAAGCTCTTCAAAAAGTTGCCACAGGTTACGAATCTCGGTGCGTAGATAGACGCGGTTAGTCTCGTGTTGAAAGTCTGGAAAATCACTGCGCTGCAGCTGCTGTGTGATTAGCTCATCTTGCAGCACCGCGGTTAAAAGACGCGGTTGCACAGTGCCCTGTTGCAGCGCAGCAGCGGCTAGCAGCTGCAGTGCAAAAGCCTGCATGGTTTGCGCTACTGCGCCAACGGCAGGAGCCGTGGCTAGCTGCAAATATGCTTGTTTCAAGCGTGCCGCAGCCTGCCGATTGGGGGCGAAAAATAACACATTTTGATGCTGCGCCGCGGCCGCTAACAGCGCCGTGGTTTTACCGCTGCCGGCAGCTCCGAGCAGCAAGGCGTGCATCGCCGGGTTGAGGCGCCGTACCTGCTGCTGCCCAGCGGTGTATGTAAGCTGCGAAAACTTATTATCTTCCACACTCGCAAGTATATTTACTGCATTGACAACTTTGGTCTGAAACCAGATAAATTAGCTTAATTACAGCTGGCAAACACAGTCACTCTCAAGCTCGGTGCAGTAAAATTATGGTGTTTGATAGTCACAGAGCTTGCTTTAAGCCCAGTCCAAAGGAAAATTATGGAAGTACGCATCGGCATTCAGCACACCCCTAAAGAGCTTGTTTTTGAAAGCCCCCTGAGCGCGACTGAAATCGCCAAAACCATTAACACTGCGTACAGCGGGCATGAGCCAACCGTAATGTTCACCGATGTTAAAGACCGCCAGTATCTGGTGCCGCTGGCAGCACTAGGTTACATCGAGTTTGGCGCTGCTGCGCCTCGCAAAGCTGGATTTGTCAGCTAATCACCAGTTCTGAGAGGCACAAACTAAACACTTAGCTAGAGTAATGCGTGTCCAAGTAGCAACCGTTTTTAACTGCCCAGCTGAAAAGCTCTTTTCCGAATTGCTACAGAGCCGCTCACTGCACTATGTTGCTACGCCTTTAATACGTTTTAAACCCATTTCTGACAGCGGCACCCAACAGCAACTACCCGCTATCTGGCAAAACGGCAGCTATCCCGTACAAATGTACCTGCTGGGTTTTATCTATCTCGGTAAGCAGCGTATCAATATTAAACTTGATACCCCTGCCCAGCAGTTACTCGATGCAGGTGAGGGCACACTCATCAAGCAGTGGCACCATTTGATTACTATCACCCCAGCTTCCCCAACTCGCACGCGCTACACTGACACCGTTACCATTAAGGCCGGGCCCCTAACCCCGATAGTTTGGGGCTTTGCCCAAGTTTTCTACCGCCACCGGCAACGCAGATGGCGTCGACTTATCAGGAACGGCTTTAATTACGACAGCTAGCCTCATACCGGCACCATGAATCCGCTGCCAGCGCTGGCAAGCTAACGTTTTCGGAGTTCACGCACACGTTTTACTGTTCTCCCATACGCTGCAACAGCACTGCGCACTCCACGTGTTTGGTGTGCGCAAACATGTCAAAAATCCGCGCCTGAGTTATTCGGTACCCGGGCAGCTGCGCCAGATCGGCGGCGAGACTCTCGGGGTTGCAGCTGGAATAAATTATATGGTGGATCTGGGAGCCTTGGATCCACTCACACAGCTTGCGCCCGATACCGCGCCGCGGCGGGTTTACTATTAACAGCTCTGGAAATTCCTGCAGCTGTAAAGCGTACGCAGTTGCATCAGCCGCAACAAAACTCGCCGCCAACCCCTGTTCGCGAGCGCTACGCTTCGCAGCGCGCACGGCGTACTCGCTCAGCTCCACACCCACCACCCGGCGCACTGCCGTGCTTGCAGCACCTGTCAGGCCTACAGACTCGGCACCATCGGCATGCCCCGCCTGATTTTTAGGCTCCGCAAGGTGCAGCGCAAAACCGCCAACTCCGCAATACAGGTCAAGCACGCTGCGCGGCCGCAGCTGATCCGCCCACTGCCGCGCCTGGGCATAAAGCCCCGCCGCAACCGCGGTGTTGGTTTGGAAGAAACTCTGCGGCAGCAACTGCAAACTAACCTGCGGCAGCCGCACCCGCAGCCCACTGCCCCACAGCACATACTCGGTGTCCCCCTCTAACACCGCCCGATGCTCCGGCAAAATGTTGAGGGTCACAGTTTCAGCCTCGGGTAGCACCTGCCGCAGCTGCGCGGCGCGGCTGGCAATCTGCTCAGCTGCCGCCATTGATTGCACCACGAAACGCACCAGCAGGTTACCGCTCGGCGCAACTGTGACATGCACAAATTTGAGATCTCCACGCCGCCGCGCTACATCATAGCCGGACAGCGGTAAACCGTTCATAAACTCCCGCAGTTGTTGTCCCGCGGCATTCAGCTGCGGATCCTGGATTGGGCAGGTGGTAAGATCCACCGGCCCCCGCGGTCCCTGTAAACCCAAAAGCAGCTTACCTGCGGAGCCAAGCACCACAAATTTTGCTTTGTTGCGAAACGCCGCGACCTCGCTGCGGTGCGGTGTTAGCCACACGGGGGCGGTCGGATCCACAAAATAATCCTGCAACAGCGCCGCGCACGCCTCACTTTTCAGCTGCAGTTGCTGCTCATACGGAACCGTAATCTCACTGCAGGAAACACAGGTACCGGCAGCAAATTGGGCGCAGCTAATCGCGGGTAGTTGCATTTAAGCGGTGAGCCCCAAAGAGTCCATGCGGCGCATGTGGTCGCTGGTAATTTCGGTGAAGATTGGCTCCATCTCCTCCCACACAAACTGGCGGTTTTCGCTGAGCTTCAAAATGTCTTGCGCCAGGAGCAGAGTGTCACCGACCAAGCGTCGCCCCCACAGGGCTAGCTTGTCGGCGACTCGCGGATCCGCCATAATTTCAGCCGCCAAAAGCACGTGCAAGTCTTGCTGTGACGAGTGATCACTGAGAATTTCAGCCGCTTCTTTCCGGAAGCTGTCTTTCAAACCGGAAGCCAGGCTAGCCATAAAGTCTTCTAGCATGCCACCAACAAGCAGCACGGTGAGCACATGCTGATGCCAGTCATCCACCTGAATGCGGTCAGTGTACTGTGCAAAACGCGGCATATAGTGATTCATCTCGATATCAACCTGATGCCCGCGGCGCTTCAGCTCTGCCGCAAACCGCTTGTGTTTAGCCAGCGAAGCGCCAGCAATATCGGCGAGCGCACTCTTGGCGGCGAGTGATTCTGCGCCTAAAACCGCCTGAGTTGCGGCCTCATACAGATAAAGTTCGGTAAGAGCGTTTAAACTTAGAAAAGGCACTATGCCGGGGGCAAACTCTTTGACCTCAACACGGATTACCTTTTCATCTGCTTTGCCGAGCATCTCGGCAACTGATGCCGTAGGCTTTTTAAAACGACTGAGCCACGAAAACATACTTTTTAGTGTACTGCTTTACTCCCTAAAATTTTGTATTCACGGTGTGCCGGCGCAAAACCCTTGCGCCCCGCAGCTCAGTCACAGCAAGACCGGCACATCACGGTGTGCCACGAACGGAACACAAGTGACAACATTTACAGAACTAGGAATTGACGAAGATCTCGTCACCGAGCTTGCCGCGCGCGGCATCACCGCTGCTTTCCCGATTCAAGAGCAGACGATTCCGCTGGCCTTAACCGGCCAGGATATTATCGGTCAGGCAAAAACCGGCACCGGCAAAACCTTCGGCTTCGGGCTGCCACTGTTGCAGCGTCTCGGCACCAACCCGGCTCCCGGTGTGAAGGCGCTCGTGGTGGTGCCAACACGCGAGCTGGCGGTGCAGGTTTACGAAGATCTGGCTGGTGTAAGCAGCGCCCGCGCAACCCAGGTTGTGGCGATTTACGGCGGCAAAGTTTATGATGAGCAGGTGCAGCAGTTGCGCGCCGGGGCCCAGGTTGTGGTTGGGACTCCGGGGCGGTTGCTGGATCTCGCTGGCCAGCGCCTACTGAATCTCAGTGAGATTGAAGTGATGGTGCTTGATGAGGCTGATGAGATGCTGGATCTGGGCTTCTTGGCTGACATAGAAAAACTGTTTAGCCTGACTCCCGAGACTCGCCACACTTTGCTGTTTTCTGCGACTATGCCAGGCAGCATAGTAACTCTAGCGCGGCGATTTATGCGTAAACCGGTACATATTCGCGCCTCTGATCCGACCGAGGGCGCAACCCAGAACAATATTCAGCACCTGATTTACCGCGCCCATAATCTTGACAAAGACGAGATGATTGGCCGGATTCTGCAGGCAAATGGCCGCGGTAAAACCGTTATTTTTACCCGCACGAAACGTCAAGCAGCCAAACTACAGGAGGAACTGCGCGGGCGCGGCTTCGCGGTTGCAGCAGTGCACGGTGATCTCGGACAGGAGCAGCGTGAAAAGCAGATGGCCCACTTTAAGACCGGTAATCGTGACGTTTTGATTGCAACCGATGTGGCGGCGCGCGGTATCGACGTAAATGACGTCACTCACGTCATTAACTATACTGTGCCAGATGACGACAAAACTTACCTACATCGGGTGGGGCGCACTGGGCGCGCCGGGAACACCGGCATCGCGGTGACCCTGATTGACTGGGAAGACATGCATAAGTGGGCCTTGATTAACAATGCCCTCAATTTCCAACTCCCAGAACCACCGGAAACCTATTCATCTTCGCCGCATCTGTTTAGCGATTTAGATATTCCAAAGGGCACCAAGGGGCGCATCAAGCAAGCCACCAAGCCGGCGCAGCAGTCACAGCAGCAAACCAGCGAGCAAACCGCGGGCCGCAGCCGCAGCCGCAGCCGGCGACGGGCACGCAGCGGGCAGAACGGCGCTCCCGCAAAACATGCTGTGCAGCCAGAAGATGGATCGCGGCGCACCGTAATTACCGTAACCGAATCTAAGCGTAAGCCAAGCACCCGTAGGCGAAATCGCCGGCCGAGCACTCCGGTCACCGCTCAGCAATAGCGCAACCACCTCGCTGTGCGACTGCTGAGTGATAAGGCACGAAGCCAGGCGCACCCCGCTGCCTTTAGCGCGGCACCGCCGCCAATTGTCTGATTTGCGCTACTACCGCCGCCTCGGTTGTTTCATCACCGAGGCGGTTTGGTTTGCCACTGCCATGGTAGTCACTGGAGCCAGTGACTAAAAGTCCTAGCCCCGCCGCCGCGAACTCAATCTGTTGCAGTAACTCAGGGTTGTTTTCGGGGTGCCGCAGCTCGATGCCAAGCAACCCAGCCGTAACAAACTCTTGCATGTCGGCACGGGAAATCGCGCTGTGATTACGTCCAGCAGCCGGATGTGCCAACACTGGCACTCCACCAGCGGCACGCACCAGTTGAATTGCGCGTCTAGTTTCCAAATATTGTCCCGGAACATAGTATTTACTGCGGTGTGACAGCAAGGTAGCGAATGCGGCGGCGCGATCCGCCACAATCCCCAGTTCAACCAGCTCATCAGCGATGTGTGGCCGCCCCACCGCTCCCTGTGCACGCGCCCGGAGTTTAGCCAACGACAGCGGATAATCAGCCGCTAGTTTCATGACCATCTCTTCCACCCGCTGCACCCGCTGTTCTCGTAGCCAGAGCAGGGTTGTGGCGAGCGGTTCGTAGTGCGGATTCATGCCGTAGCCGAGCAGATGCACCGAATGACAACCGTGTTTCGTGGTCAGCTCAATGCCCGGCAGAAAATCGATTCCGAAAAGCGCAGTGGCTTCTCGCGCTTCATCCCAGCCTGCACAGGTGTCATGGTCAGTGAGGGAAATACCCGCTAGCCCGGCAGCGACCGCACCCTGCACCAGTTCAGCAACAGTTGTTGTGCCGTCGGAGTGGGTAGAGTGCGTGTGCAGGTCGTAGGTTAAATCCGCCATGTTGTTGAGCATACCTTAAACTGGGTTTTTGCTGCACTTTCTGCGGCCTGTAACATGCGACAATAGAGAGTATGACTGCTGCAGAAAATCAAGTAACTACACACGAAGCACAAATTGACAATTCAGCACGTGCGACGTTGGCTCCGAACGAAGAGTTTGTTGCCTACATGGGCACTGGGTGGGCACCGCTGGAGACCGCCGAGATCACCGCGTGGGAGGTTGCACCGTTTGCCAAGCAGCGCCGTGATGCGGTGAGCGCCGCCTTTGCCGGGCGGCGGGTGGTGGTTGCCGCGGGCATCATGAAGCAGCGCGCCAACGACACTTTCTACATGTTCCGAGCGGATTCTTCGTTTAGCCATCTCACCGGCTGGGGCGCGGCGGCACAGCCGGGCGCAATACTAGTGTTCGAGCCCACCGCCGCAGGTGCAGGCAACCACAGCAACCACGACGTCACGCTCTACTTCGCGGCGGCCGCCGGGCGTGACAGCGCCGAGTTCTTTACCAACAGCGAAACTGGGGAATTCTGGATCGGCCCAACCCCGTCACTACAAGACGTGGCAATTCAGCTGCAACTGCAGACCGCTGATCTTGCTGAGTTCTCCCCTAGCGCTGCTGATGTCACCCTAGAAGACGCAGAACTTGGACAGTTCTTAGACGAGCTGCGTATCGTCAAAGACGAGTTTGAAATCTCCCAGATGGAGGCTGCTGTTGCGGCGACCGCGCGCGGTTTCCAAGAGGTTGTTGCAGGCCTTGACGAAGCCATTGCAGCGGAGCGGGGCGAACGGGTTGTGGAGGTAATGTTCCACAAACACGCGCGCGTTGAGGGCAACTGGGAAGGGTACGACACCATTGCAGCTGCGGGCGAACACGCTTGCACGCTGCACTGGGTGCAAAACACTGGCGCCGTGAAGCCGGGTGATTTGCTGCTACTAGACGCAGGCGTGGAAGTAGATTCTCTGTACACCGCAGACATCACCCGCACTCTGCCAATTTCAGGCAAGTTCACTGCGGTGCAACGCCGGGTTTATGAGGCGGTTTTGGAGGCTGCAGATGCAGCATTTGCCGTGGTGCGTCCGGGCATTACCTTCCACGAGGTACACGACACAGCTCTAGCTGTAATTGAAAAGCATGTGAAAGAGTGGGGCTTCTGGCCAACTGATGCCAAACCGAATGTGCCTTACCACCGCCGGTACATGGTGCACGGCACCAGCCACCACTTGGGGTTAGATGTGCACGACTGTGCTCGCGCCCGCCGCGAAATGTACTACGACCGGGTTTTGGAGCCAGGCATGGTGTTCACAATCGAACCTGGCCTTTACTTCCACCCTGGTGACACCACTGTGCCGCAGGAGTTCTGGGGCATCGGGGTGCGCATTGAAGATGACATAGTGGTGACCGAAACCGGTGCGGTAAACCTGTCAGCTGACATTCCGCGCTCCGTTGCCGACGTTGAGGCTTGGGTTAACCGCCAGAAATAATCATCCGGAGTGGTGACACTAACTTAAACGCCAGGGCGGGGTGAACCAAATAGTGGTTTCACCTCGCCCTGGCGTTATGCTAGTACGGCTTCAGCCCGCTGCAACCGGGGTCTGATACTGCTACAACCTAGTGCTGCTGCACAGCGTGTTCAGCCAAAATCTGTCGGGCTGCCGCGATTTGGCCGCGTGGTGCCTTCAGATCATAACGCGCAGCCCGCATCCCTCCAAAGGATGTGAAGCTACGACGGTTACGATTCATCGCGTAGTTAGCAACTGCCAGTAAAACCCCAATCCCGACACCGATCAGCATGCAGGCGAGCAGCGTATTGAGCATATTGCTGCTCTGCACAAAACCAGCGAGCACCGCCACCAGCGAAATACCAGCCCCGAAGTAAATCCCGCTGAAGGCACCGGAAATAGCCACCCGCCCGTAACTGAGTTTCCCGGCGATACGCTCTACCGTTGTCAAACCGTTGCCCACAATCGCTAACTCTCGCACGTCAAAACCTGCGTCAGCCAAAACATCAACGGCGTGATGCGCTGCCAACATGGAATCATAAGTCGAGATCACCTCAGAGTTGCTGGTGTCTAGCAACTGTTCAGGGACGGCGCGATTCATTGGTTTTCTCATACCTCAACTATACTTAACCACCCTTATCCCAGCTCCGAATTTACCGAAATGCACTAACCTAGTAGTTGTGACAAATAATCGTGTTTTCGTTGGCAGGCTAGCAGGGCGACCAGTTTTTAACCCCTTCGGTGACCGTCTCGGCAAGGTTCGTGACGTGGTTGCCATTGAGCGCTGGAACGAAGCGCCGCGGGTGGTCGGGCTGATTGTGGAGATTCCGGGCAAGAAACGCGTGTTTATCCCGATCCGCGATATCACCTCTATCGCCAGTGGCCAGGTTATTTGCACCGGGCAGCTCGACGTGCGCAAGTTTGAGCAACGCGCCGCCGAGCATCGAGTTTTAGCAGAGTTTATTGGGCGGGTGCGGCAGGTTAAAACGACCGGCGCTACAGCTCGCATCGAAGACGCCGCAATCGAAAAAAATCGCAGCGGTGAGTGGATCGTGTCTGATGTGTTCGTAAAACTCCCCAAGACCACGGGACCTTTCAGCCGGGCAGAGTCAGCAACGCTGCCGTGGGAAGAGCTGCAGCACAACACACAAGAGACAGCAGCAAACTCCGCCGAGCGACTGATTCAGACCATGGTAGATCTAAAGCCTGCTGACCTCGCTGAGAGCATTCTAGAGCTCCCGGAGGAGCGCCGTATCGAGGTTGTGCAGGAACTGCCTGATGATATGGTGGCTGACGCCCTGGAAGAAATGAACGACAGCGACCAGCTGGAAATTCTAGACTGGCTGGGCACTGCTCGCGCCGCAGACGTGCTTGATCATATGGAGCCAGACGACGCCGCCGACCTCATCCACGCGCTGCCGGAGCAACACGGTGAAGCACTGCTTGAGCTGATGGAGCCGGAAGAAGCTGAAGACGTCCGTAAACTTCTCGCCTACGGCCAGGACACCGCGGGCGGTTTGATGAACCCAAGTCCGATTGTGCTACCGGGAGAAGCGTCTGTGGCGGAGGCGCTTGCGATGATCCGCAATGCAGAAATTCCACCGGCAATGGCGGCTGCTGTGTATGTCACTCTGCCACCTTATGAGACGCCGACCGGCGAGTATCAGGGCATTGTGCATTTTCAACGGATGCTGCGGTATCCGCCGCATGAGCGTCTGTCTGCGCTGCTTGACGAGGTTGAGCCGGTACGTGACGATGCTCCGGCCGCGGTTGTGGCGCGCCGGCTGGCAAGCTACGACCTGGTGGCGATCCCAATTGTGGATGCCGACAACAACCTCCTCGGAGTTGCCACAATTGACGATGTGTTAGACCACCTGCTACCAGAAGACTGGCGCCAGGCTGACGACGATAGCGAAAACGGAGGGTAGCCGATGGCACGCAAGAAGCACAGCTACAGCGAAACCCCTGCCGATCAAAAACCCGAGCGGGTCAGCCGCAGTGAAAAGTTTGGGCAGTGGTCAGAGGCGATCGCCCGGGCCATGGGCACCCCAGGATTCCTTGTGTTTCTCACCATGTTTTGTGTGCTGTGGATCCTCTGGAACACACTCGCGCCGGAAACCTGGCGGTTTGACTCTGCCGCGATTGGCTTCACCGCTCTGACCCTGATTTTGTCGCTGCAGGCATCTTACGCGGCGCCGATGATTCTGCTGGCGCAGAACCGCCAGGATGACCGAGATCGGGTGCAGATTGAGCAGGATCGCCAGCGGGCAGAACGCAACCTCGCCGATACTGAATTTTTGGCCCGCGAGGTTGTTGCGCTGCGTTTAGCTTTGAAAGATCTGCCAGACCGTGACTGGGTGCGCCATGAGCTGCGCGACCTGCTTGAAGAGCTCAACCAGCAACAGGCAGAAAACTCCGCTGCAGCGCCCACTGCAACCCCTGTGATTGCTGCAACTACCACTGCACCTACTGCGGCTGCGAGCAAAGAACCAACCCCAAGCCCCGGTAACGAACCAAGTCCGCGCCAGCCCCTCACCGGCAGTGAAATTGAGGTGAACCCGCTCACCGGCCGGCTTGACATCGTAAAGCCACAGGAGCGATGACCTCACAGCCAGCCGCCATCTCTGAGCTCCACGCAGCGGTGCAACGGGCTGCCGCAACCGTGCTCGACCCGGAGATTCGTAAACCTCTCACCGAGCTGGGCATGGTACCGGAGCTCACCGTATCTCCCACAGGCGTGGTCACCGCAACACTGGAGTTAACAATCTCTGGCTGCCCCGCGGCAACCCACATCGAAACCGCACTCCGCGAGGCGCTGGCAGCAGTGCCCGGGGTGACACAGGTTGAGCTCACGGTACGAGTGATGACACCTGAGCGGCGTGCCGCCTTTATTGCTCAGCTGCGCGGCACCAAAAAACAACAGTTTGGCGCAGATTCCCTGACCCGCGTACTTGCGGTCACCAGCGGCAAAGGCGGAGTGGGCAAATCTACTCTCACTGTGAACCTTGCGGCGGCGCTAAGCGGCTTGGGATACCGGGTCGGAATTCTTGACGCTGATGTTTTCGGCTTCTCTATCCCGGGGCTACTGGGGCTCGTCAAAGACGGCAAAACTGTCATCCCCACCCGCGTCGGAGACATGATTTTACCGCCGCTCGCTTTTAACATCAAGGCAATCTCGATTGGAATGTTTTTGGGTGAAAAGGATCAGCGCACCACCGCGGTGAGCTGGCGCGGCCCCATGCTGCACCGCACCATCGAACAATTCCTCACCGATGTGCACTACGGCGATCTCGATTTTCTGCTGCTGGATTTACCTCCCGGAACCGGTGACATCGCGATTTCTATCGGGCAGCTGCTGCCGCAGGCCGAAGTTTTGGTTGTCACAACCCCGCAGCAGCAGGCTGCAGACGTGGCGATCCGCTCCGGGATTCTCGCCGCGCAAACCGGGCAAAAACTGCTCGGCGTGGTAGAGAACATGGCGGGAATGCTGCTGCCTGATGGCAGCGTCACAGAAATTTTCGGCAGCGGCGGCGGCGCCGAGGTTGCCGCAACCCTCACCGCTCACACCGGGCAAAACGTGCCGCTGTTAGCGTCACTGCCGCTGTCACCGGTGTTTAACACCGCGGCCACCGCGGCAACCCCAGCGGTGTTAAACGCACCGCAAGACCCGGTTGTTGAACAGCTGCAGCAGCTTGCAGTAAGCATCGCAACCCGCCCGGAAAGCCTGGCCGGCAAACAGCTGCCGTTGCAGTTCGCTTAGACCTACAGCTCGCGTAGGCTGGCAGGCGGGAGGTGGATCCCCACCCCGCAGCTTACTCAGCGTACTCAGTGGCCGCGCCCGTGCCGAAAAACTCCTCCAGGGTTTTCACACCGCTGTGGTGCATTTCGGCTGCGAGCTCTTTGCCGATGAAACGCCAGTGCCACTCTTCGGTCATGTAGCCGACAATTGGCTGCAACCCGTAATCGTAGCGCAGAATGAAACCGTAGCGCCAGGCATTCTCGTTCATCCACTGCCCGGTCGCAGTGACATAAAGGTGATCATCGAAGCGGCAACCGCTGCCCTCGGCAACAATGTCCATCGCGAGCCCGGTCTGATGCTCACTGTGCCCGGGGCGGGCACTGAACTGGTCTGCCTCCTGCTGCCCCGACTCCGCCGCATAACCCCGGTACAGCTGCGCCTGCAAGTCATAGCTGCGAAAGCCGGAACAGATCGCAAATCCCGCACCGGTCGCGGCCTTCGCCGCGTGATACATTTCGGTTGCCGCGGCGCTAGCTTCCGGGCGCAGTGGCTGCCCCTGCAGGTTCGGAATTTCCGGCTGCACCATGCCCTCAGGATAGTAGTCAAGCGGGCGCAGCGGGCGCTGCTTATTTACCACCACGGTGATACTGCCGGGGCTGTCAATATCGTATTTCGCACGAGCCGCTTCCGGACCGGTCGCCTGCTGCGCTGGCTCCGCTGCAGAGTTCTGCTGTGATTCTGGCTGCGGCGCGGTTGCGGTGCTGGAAGTTTTGGGGCTCGTTGCGACCGGCTCAGGGGTGGTGGATCCGCAAGCCGTAAGCAGTGACGCGCTAAGCAAGATGGCGCTCACCGTGAACGCCCGGCGATAGGTTTTGCGGTCTGCCATGGTGACTCCTGTTAGGTTGCCTCGCTGTCAAACGGCACCCACGCCGCAGCGCCGGCCTCGTGCAGGCTGTTTGCGAGGTGCGCTGTGGTGCTGGCTGCGACCACCGCGGTGCCGTCAGCGGCGCGCTGCGTGATCCGCGGCAAACTCGCCGCGCGCTCTTTGCCTAGCGCTGCCTCTTTTTCAGCGGCTTCAGCTGCCGCGTCTTCAATAATCGCTTCGCGAATAATGCGGCGTGGATCATACTGGCGCGGATCATACTGCTTCCAGTCAAAGTCTTCGCCAAGTTCATCCTGCAACTGGTTTTTGGTATTGTTCACCGTGCGGCGCACAGTGCGCACCAACTCCCCCAGTTTCGCGGCATAGTATGGTAAACGCTCTGGGCCGATAACAAAAGCTGCGATGATCAAAATCAGCAGCATTTTTTCTAAACTCAAACCCATGCTTTCAAGTTTACCGCTTCTGGCTGCGCCGCAAGCTGCTTTACAATATGCTTAGTACCAGAGGGAAGGAAAACGGTGAGCAAGTTAGAAAGCAATTGGCAGTTCGCAGAGCAGTATCCGGTTGAAACCGCGGCGATGATTAGCGCCCGGCACCTGTCACTGGAGTACGGTATCGAGCCGCTGAGTCGCGCACTTGCTGCCCAGGTTGCCAACATTGCGGCGATTAGCCGTGCCTCCCACATCTGTGAGCTCGGCACCGGCGTGGGGCTCTCCGGCTTGGCACTGCTGCGCTACAACAACGCGCACCTGACCTCAATCGATATTGAGCCAGAGTACCATCGCCACGCGAAACCGCTGTTTGCAAAGGCGGGAATCACCCCTTCACGGCTGCGCTTAATTGAGGGCGACGCCACCAGCGTGCTGCCACGCCTTAACCACGGAGCCTACGATTTAGTGCTGATTGACGCCAACCCCGGCGGCATTCTCAACTATGTGGAGTACGGTTTGCAGGTTATCAAGCCGGGAGGTTCGCTGTTGATTCCGAACGCGCTGCGCGGCGGTAATCTCCCAAATCCCGCGGCACGTGATCAGGTGACACAAGAATTTAGAGACCTGCTCAACATTATGGTGGAATCACCTGCGGTCAGCGCCAGCCTGTCACCGATTGGCAACGGGCTGCTCACTCTCACGCGCTTGGCTTAGCGAGAAACGCCATCAGCCCCTGATAGCAGGCGGTAATCTCAGCAACCGCCACAGCTTCATCGTCGGCGTGCGCCAGCTCGGGGTTACCCGGCCCATAGTTAACCGCCGGGATGTTCAAAGCGGTGAAGCGGGCGACATCTGTCCACCCCAGCTTTGGGCGGATTTGCGCGCCGACCTGCGCCGCCAGACGAGTGGCAAACTCTGAGTCAGTGCCGGGCTGCGCACCAGGGGCGCTGTCGATAATTTCAACACTGTCTGCCATCGCAAAAAAATCACGCACAAATACCGTCGCGGCAGCCTCGGTTTTCGCCGGCGCAAACCGGTAATTAACGTCAATTACAACCTCGTCGGGAATCACGTTCCCGGCGATACCGCCGCTGATTCCCACCGCGTTCAGGCTTTCACGATACTCCAGCCCCGCAACAGTCACCGTCTCTGCCTGATACTGTGCTAGTTTTTGGAGTGCCTCATAACTGCGGTGAATAGCGTTTACGCCGCACCAGCTGCGCGCCGAGTGCGCGCGTTTACCGGTGAATCGCACCAGCGCCCGCAGCGTGCCGTTACAGCCCGCCTCAATCACACTGTTACTGGGCTCTCCCAAAATCGCGAAATCAGCCGCAAACAGCTGCGGGCTGTTCCTGAGAGCCCGCCCGAGACCGTTTAGCTCGCTAGAGACTTCCTCGTGGTCGTACCACACCCAGGTGATATCGCTCGCTGCCTCCCGCAGCTGCAGCGCGGCGCACAGCTGCACCGCAACCCCGGCTTTCATATCTACCGTGCCACGACCCCACAGCTGTGCGGCGCCGTCGATAGTGCGCTGCTGCACCGGCAGGTTGTGATTCACCGGCACCGTATCAATGTGGCCGGCAACCAGCACCCGAGTATCGCACCCGAACTCGGTGCGCGCGATAATACAATCGCCGTCGCGACGCAGCTTGAGGTGCGGTGCGTGCTGCAACAGGGTCTCCCAGATCTGGTCTGCGAGCGCAGTTTCGTTACCAGAAACCGAGTTGATGTTGCAGATTTCTGCGGTTAAACGCACCGGGTCGGTAAGGTGTTGCAGCATCGCCCGACTCCAGCCCTGCTAGCGGGTAATATCGCGGCGTGGCTCGCCGATGTACAGCTGCTGCGGCCGCCCAATCTTGGTTGCCTTATCGCTATTAACCTCACGCCAGTGAGCGATCCACCCTGGCAGGCGGCCAATCGCGAACAGCACCGTAAACATCCGCGTGTTAAAGCCCATCGCCTTATAAATAACACCAGTGTAGAAGTCTACGTTCGGGTACAGGCGACGCTCTTTGAAGTAGTCGTCCTCCAGCGCGATCTGTTCCAGCTCTTTGGCGAGATCCAGCAGCGGATCGTTAATGCCGAGCTCCGCCAATACCTGATCCGCGCTTTGCTTCACAATTTTCGCACGTGGATCATAATTCTTGTAGACGCGGTGCCCGAAGCCCATCAGTTTCACCCCGGCCTCTTTATTCTTGACGCGCTCTACGAACTGTTTGACTGAACCGCCGGAATCCATAATGCTCTGCAGCATGTCGAGCACTGCCTCATTAGCGCCGCCGTGCAGCGGCCCAGACAGCGCATTAATGCCGGCAGACACTGAAGAGAACATATTGGCACCTGTTGAACCCACCAAGCGCACAGTCGAGGTGGAGGCGTTCTGCTCGTGGTCAGCGTGCAGAATCAGCAGGCGGTCAAGCGCTTTGACAAGCACCGGGTTCATCACGTAAGGCTCGGCAAGGTTACCGAAGTTCAGCCGCAGGAAGTTCTCCACGAAGCTCTGCGAGTTATCTGGGTACAGGAACGCCTGCCCAATTGACTTCTTGTGCGCATAGGCCGCAAGCACCGGCAG